>CAZYXU010000054.1:0-20122 GCA_964650945.1 uncultured Verrucomicrobiota bacterium
ATACGTAAGACAGACTTCAGGGTACGGCGCATTCATACCCGCGCCGTTGCCTCCGGATCCGCCCGTCCAGCGGGATGACGAACTTGACGCCCTTCTCATTACCAAATATTTCTGCAATGGGGGTAGGACCTAATCCTCTCATCCGCTGTCACGATAGCGGCATTTTCTTCGCGTGCAGTGGCGACTATGATCTGATCTGCCGGATCGTCGTGAAATGGTTTTGGGAGAATTGTGGACCGGTAGGCGACAGAAGGCGATAGCGGAACAAGACGCAATTTTGGCATCTGCAATGCTTCGCGAAACCACTCTTCCGGATCGCAGGATATGGCCAAGCGGCGTTTCTCCAGAAGTTTAGCGAATTCCCACAGGGAAATCGCGGAGAGTAACAACTCGTCGTATCGAACAGGTGATGATATCAAAGTGCGGACTCGTCCCGATAACTTTTGTGGATTCATGTTCCACCAAATCCACACGTGCGTGTCGAGCAAGTACCTCATCGAGTCGTCTCCCACATTCCCGCCTCCAAGGGCGAGATAATGTCCTTCTCAAATACCAGGGCTTCGGATAGTTTGCCGGGTTTAAGTGTTGCATCCGAGGGCTGGTACGGCACCACTTGGGCGATGGGTTTGCCGCGCTTTGTGATAACGATACTATTCCTCGAACTGGCAACCCTTCCCACCGCTTGTAGTGCGTGTGCTTTAAATACGCTAATAGCCATGCTTGTCATGATCCGCCTCCATTTATGCGACAATATAGTCATTTGAAATGGTCATGTCAATGTTTTGTTTCCGTGTTTCTCTCCGTACCCAACGAGTTGTTAGGCCGACGCGCTGTCGCCTGTATGGCGTTCGACGATTTAGAATATTATACTTTGTGCTTGCATACGAAGTGTTGTTACGTGCCAGCTAATTCCGTGGTCACGTTAAAGGTTTTTGACAGATTGTTTCGTGCCGACTCTCCCGTGGGACACGGCAAAGCGTGGCGGTCTTTTCTTTCTGCTTCCCTTCACGTG
Organism: uncultured Verrucomicrobiota bacterium; assembly: GCA_964650945.1. GTDB lineage: Bacteria > Verrucomicrobiota > Kiritimatiellia > JAAZAB01 > JAAZAB01 > JAXGPF01. The sequence continues at coordinate 1,013 of CAZYXU010000054.1, forward strand.
TCCAAACCGGCGCAATCAGGCACTTTCACGCCGGCAGCGACACCCAGCCGCCCAGGATGGGTTCGGCGGGGGACTGCGGCGCCGACGGCGAGGGCCGCGGGAAGTTCGGGAAGCAATGGCGTGAACTGGCGAAACCATCCGGCGGACGTCGAAGAATCCGCCCTGGTGATCAGGGGCAAGAAGAAGAATCTGACCCGGTCGTTATGGATCGACTATTTCGCCGGGGAACGTCTTGGCCTTAATGATCGCATCGTTGCGGACTGCCTGCAGGACCTGAGGGCCGCGCTGCCGGGATGCCGGCAATTGCTGGACGTGTGCTTCCTCTCCGACGGCCAGAAATGTCTATACCGCGATCTTCTCACCCGTCGTTGCCAGTCACTTGGCCTGTAATGCGCCATAGGCAGACCCCAACGGTTGCGGGTTGCCCCATCCCGGCGACAGGCTCCTGAAGGCGGCCAAGAGGATGGCGGAGAGGGTGGGATTTGAACCCACGGTACCCTTTTGGAGTACACAGCATTTCCAGTGCTGCACCATCGGCCAGCTCGGTCACCTCTCCCAAAGTACCCTTCAACTGTAGTGATTTACGCCGGGAACGTCAATCATAAGATGCTGACCAGGACATTCCCCTGATTTTTCAGGTCGGAATATTTTGCGCAAGTCGATCATGCGGACGGGGGGTCTTCGGCTTGCAACGGCGCCAGCAAGGCCGGACAGGCGGCGGCCATGACCTGGCAGGCGTGCGGCATGCTGCTGCTGGGCGTGACGGTAACGCTGCCGCCGGCTCCCGTCACCAGCGCGGCGCCGGCGGCGGCATCCCAGAGCATGACATGCTCCGCGTAGACATCAATGCGCCCGCAAGCCACATATGCCAGTGAAAGCGCCGCGGAACCGAACATCCGGATCTTGCGGTAGCGCGCGATATTACGCATCCAGCGCGGCAATGCATCCGCATCCGCGGCATGCGATCCCGGTGACCCGGTGGCGAACATGGCCCGGGCCGGGATGGCGATGGCGCTCGCATGGATCGGGTTGCCGTTGAGCAACGCGCCTTGCGCCGGCCCGCCTTCAAACAATTCATCCCGCCAGAAATCGTAGATGACGCCGTACACCGGCGCCGGGCCGCGCCATAATCCGATGGAAACCGCCGACAGCGGCACGCCGCTGGCGTAATTCACCGTGCCATCCAGCGGATCCACAATCCAGCACAGATGCTCCGAACCGGCGGCGGCGCCCATGCCCACTTCCCCGGATTCCTCCGCCAGAATCGGATAGGGCGAGTTTTTGCTCAATAAATCCAGGATGACGGATTCGGCCTCGCGGTCAGCTTGCAGTTTAACGTCATGCGCAAAGTCGGCGGTGACGATATTCCAGTGTTCCCGCTGCGCGCGCAACCGGCGGCCGGCTTCCATCGCCGCCTCCCGGGCTAATTGTTTGTCTGTATTGCGCATGTATATCTTCTCCGGATAAAAGCAAGGATGATGCAGCTTCTTAACCGTCAACATCTTACGACCGTTGCCGCCCCACTTATGACGCTTATGCTTCTTTGTGGCAAAAAAAAGTTTTAAAAACCGGCTCGAATATAGGCGTTGGATTGATTTTAAGCAATCACAGAGCGTGCAAATATTTTTTGCGGGTTAAACAGGATGCGCACAGGATGCTTGACAACCGACGGGCAAATAACTTATGGTAAATGCCACTTACGCCAGACGGCAAACTGCCGTCTGCGCGGGCAAGATTCAGTAAAATATTGATTACCGGTAAAATTATGGGACAGCAACTCCGCAAGCGGGTGAAACGCCAGCGCCGCCAAAATTGGATTGAGCGCAAAAAACACGCGCCGAAAGCTGCCGCGCCAGCGACCGCCCCGGCGGCCGCACCAGCCGCCGCGCCGAAAAAAACCGCCTGAGCCGTCCGGCGCAGAATACACCATGAAACTTTCCGGCCAGACTGCCGCCGGACAATGCTGCTTGTGGCTGGCGATGCTTTGCCTGCCGCTGGCCGGCTGCCGCACCCCCGCGGCCCGGCTCCCCCCGCTGCCGGCCAACACCATCAAGCCCGTGGTGGCCGTATCGCTGTTTGAAAACGAGACGGGCTTCGCCGGACAATGGAAGCTGGGCCGGGGCATCCCCGACCTGCTGGTAGCCGAATTGCTGGCCACCGGTTACGTGGTGGTGGTGGACCGCCAGAATCTGAATGCCGTCATGAGCGAAATCATGCGCCAGGGACATGATTTGTTCCGCAAGGAAAACGGCGTCGCCCGCGGCCGGCTGAAAAACACCCGCTACCTGGTGCGCGGCGTAATCACCGACTTCACCCAGACGGGCAGCGCCTCCGGCTGGTTCCGCACCGCACAGGTCAGCGGGGGCATGCGCGGCGCGCGCGCACTGGTGATGGTCAATATCACCCTGACCGACATCGAGACCGGCGAGATCCTGAAATCCATTTCCGCCGACGGCACGGCCCGGGCTTCCGGCTATTGGGCGAAGTTCGACTATCGCGACGTGGCCTTCGGCGGCGAGGCGTTCTTCCGCACGCCCATCGGCATGGCGACGCGCGAGGCGCTGGGCAAGGCCGTGGTGGAAATCGTCAAGGCCATCCCCTTCATTACCTGGCAGCCGCGCGTGGCGGATGCCGCCGCGGAAACGGCGGTCATCAATGGCGGCGCCAACATGGGCGTGCAAGTCGGCGACATTTTCGACGCCTGCGAAGCCGGCCGCGCCATCACCGACCCGGAAACCGGCGATATCATCGGGCACCATCCCGGCGCGGCCACCGGCCGCCTGCAAGTCGTCCTGGTGAATCAGACTTCCGCCGAGGCCCTGATCGTTTCCGGCCGGCCATTGCGCGGACATTACCTGGAGAAGATCACCACGTTGGAACCCCGGTAAGCCGGCTGCCAGGCATGCCGCCGGGCAATCCAATCCATGGTCGTTCGCCGGTAAAAGCACAGGTGGGTGAAATCCCGCCGGTAGGCCCAGGATGCGAACGACAGGCCTTCCTCCAAGAATGACGTCATTACGCCCAAAACTCCGCCGGGCTTCAACAATGCCGCCAAACGCGCAAATTCCTCCCCCGGCCGGCGGAAATGCTCGGCGGTTTCCGAGCAGGCGATGAAATCGTAAAGGCGTTCCAGAGCGCCGGCATCCGGCTGGAAAAACGGGTCGTAATTTTGCATGGCGAACCCGCGCCGGCGCATCAATTCCGCCAGCGCCGGCTGCGGCCCGCAGCCGTAATCCAGCCCCACCGCGCCGGCCGGCAGCAGCGGCGTCAGCGCGTCCAGAAGGCGGCCCAGATGCCGGCAATAGCCGGCATCCTCAATGGAATTTTCGTGCAGGCAGTAGCGCGCGCGCTCGCGCGGCGGATCGGGATGCCATGCCGGCGCGAGGAAAACCAGGCGGCAAACGCCGCAGTCATAATATTCGCCATCCTGCGGATGCTTATAAAACGGTTGCGCCGCCGCGCCGCACAATGGACATTCGCAGGTATGCATGCCGGAAATGATATCATGCCCGCTCCAACCGCGGCAAATTATTAATGTTCTCGTAATTGTCTCGACAATTAAAATGTTTTGGCAGGGCAGTCAGGTCCTGCACGCCGCTCGGACATCATCTTCGCGTCCTTTGCGGTTAATCCGGATGCCGAACGCCGTTCGGCTACTACATTTCCGGATGGAGGGATGCCGAACGCCGCTCGGCTACTACCCGACTTCGCTGAAGCTATGTCAGGCAAGCATTTCCGGATGTAGTAGCGTCACGGTGTGACGCATCTGTTCCGGGATAACGGCTCCCAAGGGGCGCGCCGCGCGCCAGACGCCCCAAAGACTGCCCGTGCGGCTCGCACTCGCCGCCGCCTATCCGTGTCCGCCAAAGCCTTGGCGGCGGCGGAAAACGGAATTCACCACGCACGTCACCACACATCGTCGCATCAAAGAATTTGTCTTACACCACACAATAGCATGGCCGATCAAGATTCTTGCATTCCCTATCAGCAAGGCATATCATATACATGTCAGCTTAAACGTTATATCAGCAATCTACAATCCGGCCGGACAGGCATCAACAGGGAGATCAAAGCAATGGACGACAAGAAAATATCATATGGCCCGGAAATCAGCCTCCTGGCCCCCGTCTGGGTCATTGGTTCCTATGACCAAAACGGCAAGGCGAACATGATGGCCGCCGCCTGGGGAGGAATCTGCTGTTCCCGGCCGCCCTGCGTGACGGTCTCGCTCAGGCAGGCGACCTGCACTTATCACAACATCATGGCACGCAAGGCGTTTACCGTTAATCTCCCCTCGCAAAAATACATCAAGGAAACCGACTATTTTGGCTGCGTGTCCGGGAAGGATGAGGACAAGCTTGCCACCGCCGGCCTGACCCCCATCAAAGGCGACCGTGTGGATGCCCCTTACCTGAAGGAGTTCCCGGTCGCCGTCGAGTGCAAACTCGTCCAGACAGTTGACCTGGGAATGCACACGATGTTTATCGGGGAAATCCTGGACGTCAAGGCCGAAAAGGCCGTTTCGGAAAGCAAAGAAGCCTGGCCGGGAATGCTGATCTTCGACCCGAAACGGCGCCATTATTATGGCATGGGAAAGAATTGCGGCAAGGCGTTTTCCATCGGCGAACAACCGGGCAAGCATCCCGCCGGTTAGGTTCAAAGCCCCGGCGCACGCATCGGGTATCCTTGCGAGCCGGCCTGGCAAGCACCGGCCCGGCTGGGGTTTCGGCCGCGATCATGCCGGCGGTTGGGCATATTGTTGAGCAATTTCCCGGGCACGCCCGACCAAAGCGTCCTTGGACGTCTTGCCGGTTTTGACGTAGAACGAATCAACCACCTTGCCGCCTTTGGCGGTGATTTTTTCCGTCATGGCCTTGAGCGCCGCGTCCTGGGCGCCGCCGGCCATGGTCACGAAAACCACCACCGCTTTCCCGCTGAAGTCGGTCTGTTCAACAAACGCGTTAAACGCCGGCGCAGGCATCCCGGCCCAAACCGGGCTGCCGGCGAACACCCGGCCGCAGCCGGACAAATCCGCGGAGCAGGGCTTGATCGGCCAGGCTTTCCCCCGGATTGCGGCAACGCTGCCGGCAACATACGCCTTGATTTTTGACGGCTTTTCCAGGTCTTTAATCGGGATGGCCCGGGCCTGGATGACTTCAGCCAGAGTCCTGGCCACGAGTTCGGTGCAGCCGGTGTAGGAATAATACACAACCATACTTTGCATCTGCGCCTCCTTTGTTGAAGAGCTGCTTCTTCCGTTTTTTTCTTGCCGCCTCCCTTCCTTGTCAGCGGGTTGAACCTATATCCGGCAGTTGAATCCTCCTAACGAGCGGCAGAGATTTTGCCCGGTTGGCCGCCCGTGGGCGGAAACTAGCCTCCCCCTGCCGGCGCCGGCCGGTAATTTTCCATTTCGATGGCCGCCCGGATATCGGCCTCCGTCAGCGGATAAAAACGGAATTCAAACGGCGAATAGCGCTCGCGGTACCAGTCCAGGGCCGCGTGCAGCAGCAGCCGCCGGCGGACGGGGTTGAGATTGCATCGCCTATACATTTCCGCCAGGATGTAATGGGCGTAAGGATCGTCGGCTTTCAGCCGCTCGCTGAGTTCCCAGGCGCGCGCGGCGGCGGCCGCGTCGCCGGCGAGGAACCGCTCCGCGCCCAGCCGGGCATAATGGGTGGCGTAGGCGGCATGCACCCGGCGCTCCCCCGGGTCGCGCGCGGTTCCCGGCGCCGGAGCATGCAAGGCTGACTCATCCAGCAACAGGCCGGCAGGCATGTTTTCCGCGGGCTTGACCAGCCGGTAAACCAGCCCCCAGGGGACGGCGGCGGCGCCTTCCAGGAAGGGATAATATTTTACCAGCTCCGCATTCGGCGGAAAATCGCACAGCGCCGCGCCCAGCGGCTGGTTCCGATAATCGCAGAATGGCGCGGCGATGAATTGGATGTCCGGCCGGACATTCTCCACCACCTTCAAATACAGGCAGGGAAATAAAAATTCGTCCTGCACGAAAAACAATCCGGCATCCGGCGGCGTCCCGGCCAGGAGGTCCATCCCGAAATCACGCGCCAGCGTATCTTGCGACCGGTCGTTGGCCGTCCAATTCGCCGCCAGCGCCAGCAACGGCAGTAGCCAACAGGCGGATACCGCCCAGCGCCGCATGGTGACGCCACGGCGCCCGGCCCGGACCAGCGCCAAAAGGCGTCGGATTGCCGGCGCCAGCCAGAGCGCCAGCATCATCTGGGCGGGAATATAAAACACCCGCCGGACGTAAATCTCGTCCGGCGCGGCCGTGCCCCGCAAAAGCAGGTTCAAAACAACGATATTCAGAAATGCAACCGCCAGGGTCATGCCGGCCAGATCGCTCCGGCGCCGGGCCAGGACGGCGCACCCGCTCAGGGCCAGCACCGTGATCGGCCAGGTGGGCGCCGCGCCGGCCGTCCGGACGCCGGCCGCCATGTACCGCGCCGCGTCCCACAACGTGCCGGCATAGCGGACGCGTTCCGGTTCGGTGTAATAAGCCCGGCGCAACGCATGCTGCACCGTGGCGCGCCAGGTAACGGGATTCCCCCAATTGACCGGCGGCTGCGCCCGCGCGCGCCATGGCAGGTAAGCGTAAAACGATAGCCCGGCCAGGCACAACGCCAGGCAGGCCGTCAACACGCGCGGCCGCAGGAGCATGCTCCACCGTTTCCATGCGGCCCAGGCGCAGGGCGCCAGCGCCGCCAGCGCAAAAGTCGGGTGATTGGCCATGCCCAGCCCGATCAGCAAGGCCAGCCCGTATAGCCAGCCGCGCCCGCCCGCCTGCCGCCAGCGCATGGCGCAGTAGAGCGCGCCCGCACAGAGCAGGGCATTCAGCGTGTAAACCTCGGCAATCACGGCTTGCGACCAGAAGGTGTCGGAAAACGCCAGCGCCAGCAAAGTAATCCCGGCCGCCGCGCGCGACCGGGTCAGGCGCCAGGCAACCAGGTAAAGCACCCAGGCCGCCGCTGCCGCGCAGACGGCGGAAAACAGATGCACGCACCAGGCCGGCTCACCCAACGGCAGCCGGGTAAAACCATGGGCCAGCAGGCACCACAGCGGGTAGCCGGGCGGGTGCGCAACGCCCAGGGAGTAGGCCGCGGCAATGAAACTGCCGGAGTCCTCCAGGGTCACAGTCGGCGCCAGGGTACGCCAGTAAACTGCCAGCGCCAGCGCGGCGGCCGCCGCCGGCGTCACCCATCGCCATATTTTTACGCCTGATAGCATGCGCCCCGATTCACGAATGCAAAGATACTCCGGACTCCAGCAAGCGCAGGACGCGGTAGGCCTCGGTGACGCCCCAGGCCTGGGCATCGCACCCGCGCAAGTCATGCGGGTAATCGCCATCCACGATTTCCGGCAACTGCCCGACGCATCCGCGATTGATGAGCCGGTTGACTCCGCCGGCGAGCCAGGACCAGGCCGCGGGCCGGCCGGCGGCGCCATAGCGTTTGAACCAGGCTTCGCAGAACGATGGGAACAGCCAGGTCCATGCCGTACCGTTGTGGTATGCCGGCTTGCGCCGCGTGTCTTCATCGCCCGCGTACTGCGGCCAGTAGGGATTGAGCGGATCGTTCAGCAGCCGGCCGTCCCGTTGCACCGGCTGGGGATAAGTCACCGGGCGGTCGGCCAGGCTGCGGATGGCGCCGGGCGTCAGCAATTCCATGCAGGCGGAAAGCACGGCGGCCGCGATGGCCGGATCGTCCACCAGCCCCAGGGTCAACGCCATTAATTGGTTGGGCCGCAGGGCATCGTCCGGCGCGGCGGCGGCGGCCGGTGTTTCCGGGGCGGCATGCCGGCAGTCGCAGAGGAATCCCCGCGCCGCATCCCAGAATAATTCCTTGAACCCGGCGCGCACCTGCCGCGCCAGTTTCTGCCAGTCGGCCGACTTCGTTGCCCCGGCCATGAAGTCCAGCGCCGCCCACCACAGCGCCTGGATTTCCACCGGGTAGCCGGCGCGGGGCGTGCCGGCGGGGAAATTGGTATCCATCCACGTGAAATGGGCCGGGCTGAAAATCAACCCGCTGGCCGGGTCCATGCGGATGCCGTTGGCCACGCCCTGGCGGTAGCCGTCCATGATGGATAAAATCACCGCGCGCATTGTCCGCTTGCCCGCCGCCGCCGCCAGCAGGGAATTGTCGCCCGCCGCCCGGCACCAATCCGCGCAGGCAGTGATAAACCAGAGCGGGGCGTCGGAGGTATCGCGGTTGGCGGCATCGGCACCATTGATCATGTTGGGTAGGGTGCCGTCTTTTTCAAAGGCGGCGAATTGGAGCAGGATGCGCCGGACTTCCGCCAGCATGCCGGCGGCAATCATGCCGCGGGCGCAGATCAGGGTATCGCGGCCCCAGTCGAGGAACCACGGATAGCCGGCGATCACCGTCTGCAGACCGTCCCGGCGCGCCACGAAGGCCTGCATGGCCTGTCGCAAGATGGCCAGCGGCGGTTGCGGCGCGGGGGATGCGGACATGACCGCTACATCGGCGCGGGCGCCGGCCAGGGCCGGCGCGGAAGCCAGCCCTGCCGGATCGGCCGGCGCGCCCCGCTGCGCCTCGCGCGATTGGGACGGCCCAGCCGCCATGGCTTGCGCATCCGGCTGGTCCGCGGCCGCATCCGGGATGTTGGCCGTAAAGTTTACCGCTGCGCCAACGGTCAGCGGCGCGCGGAAATAGCCGGGGCTGAAAAAATCCGTATTATCGCGCAGCCCGCGTTCGGCTTCGACGGGATGATGCACCATGTATTGCCATTCCACTTCGCCATGAAACACGCCGGGGGTCACCCGCACTTCCAGCCGGCGCGCCGGATGCGGCGCGAAGATAAAGCCATCCGCCGCCGGCTGGACGGCCGGCGGCCAAGCGGTTTCCGGTCCGGCAAACGCCTGGGTATCCTCGTGAAAATTACGGTCTTCCAGGTCGGGGCGCAGCACCAGGCTGACCGGCTGATCGTCCGGGAGCGCGTTTTTGATTTCGGCCGCCGGGCGGCGGCGGAAGACCAGCTCCACGGCATTCAAGTTTGCCGGCATGGCCAGCGCCAGGTCGAGTTCCACATTGCCGGCATCGCCAAATGACACGCGGAAATGCCAGCAGCCGGCGCCGTCAGCCTGGTGAAAACTGCGCAGGCTGTCGGCGCTGAGTTCGCGGGAGTACCCGTGATGTTCCAGCCAGGCCCGGCAGCGCGTCAGCATCACCCAGCGATCCACCGGGTGGCGCGGGTGCAGGTTGGCGGCCAGGAGGGCGTCATACCGGCTGTAAACCTTGCCCCAGTCAATCGCCGCGCGCGCCATGCCGCCGCGGCCGTTGACCGCCAGAAAGACGCGCCGGTCCCCGCGGGCGGCGGGAACCCCGCCGGCAGAGGAGGTCGCATCGCCTTTTTTTAAAAGGCATGGCGTCAGCGCCTGGCTGCCCGGCGGCAGGAACAGCACCGGGCCGGTTTCATGTTGCACGCCATCCGGCGCGTACACATCCGCCTGCATGCGGCAGGCCTGGGCGCGGCGGCAGGGGCGCGGCGGCACGAGCACGAAAAATCCGCCGGCGGCCAGGGGCAGGGCATCCTCTTGGAAACGCATGCGCTTTTCTTCCGCCAGCCGCACCCGGAACGGATGCGGCATGACGATCAGCACGCAATGCCCGGCCGGGACCATGACTTCACGCCGGCAGTCGCGCGGCGGCTGCCAGCGGGTGATGCAATCCGCCTGCTCCGGCATCAGCGCGCGGCAATACGCGGCCGGGTCATGCGCCAGGTCGGCCGCCAGCCGGTCCGGATCGCGGTCATGCACATCCCCGAACCCGCGGAAGAACCCGAGGATTTCCAGGGCCTTGGCGCGCAGGCGCTGGTGCGTTACCCTGGCGGGGGTGGCGATGGGCGGCTGCTCCGCCGCCGTCAGCCTTTCCAATTCGTTCGGGTCGCGGGCCAGGCAGAGGACTTCCGCCGGCGCCAGCTCCAGGCGCAGGCTGGCGCCGGCAGCCGCGGCGTGGGCCACCGGTTGGCCAGTCAACAAGTCCACGGCGGTGTGTTCCCGGAGCGGGAAATCCGCGGCCGGCCAGGCCAGGGTTTGGGGATGCTGGTCGTCCAGGTTGATCAGCGTCAGCAAGGCGCGGGCGGCATCCGGCGGCCGGCGCAGGAGCGCGATGCCGTTGGCGGCATCCTGATGGATGAGCCGGACATTGGCGCCCGGGAAGAATGCCGGATGCGTCCGCAGCAGCGCCTGCAACCGGCGGATCCAATCCACCTGGTTTTCCACGGCGCCCCAGTTGAGCGCAGCGCGGCCGTGGACGTCAATCCTTTCCGTCGCCAGCCATTCCACGCCGTTGGCGAAGGCGAAGGCGCCTTTGAGCGAACAAAGCGCTGCCAGGGCGGTGCGCATGCGGGCGTAGGCGGCCGAGCGGGCCGCCAGCCGGACATTGTCATGCGTCTCCGCGAAATGCACCATCAAGCCGTTGCCCAGCCCCATCCGCACAGCCGTTGGCAGGTAGGATTCCACGGCGCCCCGATCGTAATTCTGGAACAGCTCGGAATACGCGCCGTTCAAGTTGGCGTCATTCATCAGGCGGATGGTGGTCTCAAGCTTGCCGCCCAGGCCTTCCAGCAGGAAGAAGGTTTCCGGGTATTCGCGGCGGACGCGCGCCACCATGTATTCCCAAGCGGCCACCGGCACCATGTAAGCGGCGTCGCAGCGGAACCCGTCCACGCCGCGCCGGCACCAGTACAAAAAGACTTCCGCCAGGTAATCCCAGAGCGCGCGGTGGCGGTGGTCCAGTTCGGTCAGGTCTTCCCAGACCGTGCCCCAGGCACCGGGGGACCGGATGCTGCCATCCGGCTGGCGCGCCAGCCATTCCGGATGCAAGGTGTGCAGCTTGGAAGCCCAGCCGGTGTGGTTGACGGCGATATCCAGCCACAGGCGCGCCTGGCGCGCATGGACGGCGCCGGCCAACTCCTGGAATTGTTCCATGGGCGTCCGGCGCTGGTCGAACTCCGCCAGCGCCGGGTCAACCTCGAAAAAGTCCAGCGCGGCATAAGGGCTGCCATACATGCCCATGCGCCCGTAAACCGTCGGCACAGGATGGATGGGCAGCAGCATGAGAATACGGCAGCCCAGCCCGCCAATGATGAAATCCAACTGCCGGATCAAGTCGCGGAATGTGCCCGAAGGCGGAATGATGGTATAGCCGGCCTGCGCCAGCCGGGTTTGTTCCGGGCGCGGGACGATGGCATCCGGGTCAAGCGGCCGGCCGAACTGGCGGACAAAGGCGTTGTATATCAAATTCGCGCAGACGGCCGGCGCCGGATGCACATTGATTGCCAAATTCGCGCCCGCCGGCCAGAGCGGAACCGCGCTGCCGTCGGGCAAAAAGTAGGCCTTGGCCTCGAAGTGGCCCGGCTCCAGCAAAGGCAACGTCAGGCGCCAGCCGCCGGCGCCGTCGGGCAGCATGGGGATATCGCGCCAATCGCGGGCCTGGCGTTTGCGCTGCCGGCGGGTCTCGCGCAGGATTTCACGGCGCCGCAGCTTGTCCCGGCCCAGGTTGGTGCGCAGCCAGGCCTGCCCGGCGCCCGGGGCGTCCAGACGCAGCTTGAAATCCAGCACATCGCCGCAAAACATCGCCTGGCGCCAGCCCGGCGCGGGAGTCTGGATAATGGTGGGCATTTTATGCTGAATTCTGAATTCTTTCAAAACGTGCGTTTTGAAATTGGCTTCGACATGTAAATTATTTCATGGAAGGCGTCATGTCAATGGTCTTTTCAATGAGTTGCTTTCAAAAGCTGATTTGAAAGCAACTCTTGAGCATCCCACAGGATGTTACGGAATTCTCTCACAAAGCCACCAAGACTCCAAGATGGATAAAAACAAAATTCAGGTGTTAACCCGGAGGCTGAGAAAAGGTGACTTCCGGTCAAGCGGCAGGTTCATGCTACAATTTCAGTGGTTCCTTCGTGACTTTGTGGCTTTGTGAGAGAGAAAGCAACTACAACGGACGCGGACAACCCACTCCACTGACGCGGACGCCGGCGAAATAGAGATTGACAGTGCCGTCCGCATGACGTACGTTCTTGCGTACCAAAGGAGCATGGCGATATGACAACAATGACCGCCACCGAAGCGCGCAGAAAACTTTATAAGTTGCTTGATGATGTCACGGATTCGCATGAAGCCGTCCAGATTTCCGGCAAACGCAACTCTGCTGTGCTTGTCTCGGAAGAGGATTGGCGGGCGATTCAGGAGACGCTCTACCTGACTTCCATGAAGGGGATGAAAGAGTCTATCCTGGCAGGTCTGCGCACACCGGTGAATAAATGCGCCAAGGATCTCGACTGGTGACTTGGAACATCGTTTTCACCAAACAGGCCCAAAAGGACGCCAGGAAACTGGCGTCCTCCAACTTAAAATCCCAGGCGCAACGGATTCTCGTGATTCTGTCAAATAATCCCTTTCAGAATCCGCCACCGTGCGAGAAGCTTGTCGGCGATCTGTCGGGCGCCTATTCAAGACGCATTAATATTCAACATCGCCTGGTATATCAAGTCTTAGCCGAGATCAAGACCGTCAAGGTCATCCGGATGTGGACGCATTACGAATAGCCATCCGAACCGCTGCTGTGGACGGCAGGAAGCAACACGAAAAACGCATGTGCAAATGACCTTTTTCTAACAGCCCATATCTTGAGCATCCCATAGGATGTGACGGAAATAATTTGGAGTGCGGCAGCTTGATGCCGCTTTGGCTAGTGGCTAGGGGCGGCTTGACGCGTCGGCAGTCGAGGCGAATGGCCCGTCAAGCCGGGCCAAGAAAAGCGGTGTCAAGCCACCGCAGTCCAAACCAGAAAGAAAAGGCACCGCCGTTTAAATTTGAGATTCATGGACTTCATCGCAGAACTTGAACTGTTAACCTGAATAATCTAACCATCCGATGCCAACCACCTCGTCCAAACGCCGGCATACCCCGGCCCTGATGCTGCAAGGCACCACGTCCAATGCCGGGAAAAGCGTCCTGGCCACCGCTTTCTGCCGCATTTTCCTGCAGGATGGCTACCGGCCGGCGCCATTCAAAGCCCAGAACATGTCGCTGAATTCGTTTGTCACCGGCGATGGCGGGGAGATGGGGCGGGCGCAGGTGGTCCAGGCACAGGCCTGCCGGCTGCCGCCGGATGTGCGGATGAATCCCGTGCTGTTAAAGCCCAATTCCGATACCGGCAGCCAGGTGATCGTCATGGGCCGGCCGGCGGGCAACATGCGGGTGCGCGCTTACACCGATTTCAAGGCCCGGCTGCGCGCCATCGTGCATGCGGCCTATGACGAGCTGGCCGGCGCGCATGATGTCATGGTGCTGGAAGGCGCCGGCAGCCCGGCCGAGGTTAATCTCAAGGCGCATGACCTGGTCAACATGACCATGGCCCGCCATGCCCATGCCACGGTGCTGCTGGCGGGCGATATTGACCGGGGCGGCGTCTATGCGCATTTCCTGGGAACCTTTGCCTGCCTGGAGGACTGGGAACGCCGGCTGCTGAAAGGCTATATCGTCAACCGCTTCCGCGGCGACGCCCGCCTGCTGGACGCCGCCCACACCTTCATCCAGCGGCGCACGCGCCGGCCGGTGGTTGGCGTGGTGCCCTACCTGCCCGATTTGAACCTGCCGGAGGAGGACTCGGTCTCATTCAAGAGCGGCGCCGGCGGCCGCGCGGCGGCGCGGCGGCGCGACGCCGTGGACATCGCCGTGCTGGATTTGCCGCATATTTCCAACTTCACCGACTTCGACGCCCTGCGCGCCGAGCCGGACGTCGCCCTGCGCATCGTGCGCAATGCCGGTGACCTCGGCGAACCGGACGCGCTGATCCTGCCCGGCAGCAAAAATGTGGCCGGCGACCTGGAGCACCTGCGGCGCAGCGGGCTGGCGGCCGCCATTGTGCAATTGGCCGGGCGGCGCCGCACCCGGATCATCGGCATCTGCGGCGGATTCCAGATGCTGGGTAAAACCATTGCCGACCCGCACCGGCTGGAAAACCGGCGCGGGGGCGCCTGCGCGGGGCTGGCTTTGCTCAACCTGCACACCACGATGGAACAGGAAAAACTGCTGAAACTCGCCAATGCCCGCCACATCGCATCCGGCGCCGCCGTGCGCGGCTACGAAATCCACCACGGCCAGACCGCGCGCGGCCGGGGCGTGGCCGTCCTGATGCAAACCGCCCGGGGCGCGGCGGCGGCCATGGGCCGGCCGGACGAACACTGCTGGGGCACTTATCTGCACGGCGTGTTCGACGCCGATGTCTTCCGCCGTAAATTTATTGACAGCCTGCGCCGCGGCCGCGGGCTCAAGCCGCTGGGCGCCGTGCAGGCGCATTACGACATCGAGCCGGCGCTGGACCGCCTGGCTGATGCCGTGCGCGCCGCCGTGGATTTGCCGCGCATTTACCGCTGGCTGGGACTGGATCATTCATGAAAAACAGCGTCCCTATCCTGCTCATCGCCGGCGCGGGCAGCGGCGTGGGCAAAACCTCGCTGACCCTGGGCTTGGCCTCAGCCTTGCGCCGGCGCGGGCTGATCGTCCAGACATTCAAGGTCGGCCCGGATTACCTTGACCCCACGCACCTGGCCCGGGCGTCCGGCCGGGCTTGCTACAATCTCGACGGCTGGATGACCAGCCGGGACTACGTCCGGCGGCTGGCTTCCGCGAAATCGCAGGATGCCGACCTTGCCATCGTCGAGGGGGTGATGGGCTTGTATGACGGCGCCAGCCCGTCGGCGCCCGCCGGCAGCACGGCGGAAATTGCCCGCTGGCTCAACGCGCCCGTGCTACTGGTGTTGAATGCCCATGGCGCCGCACGGTCGCTGGCGGCGATTGTGCATGGCTTCGCCACCTTCCCCGGCGCGCCGCGCATCGCCGGCGTGATTGCCAACCATACCGGCAGTCCGCGCCATGTAGAACTGTTGCGCCAGGCGCTGGACAGCCTGCCCGCGCGGCCACCGCCGTTGTTCCTGGGCGGCATCCCGCGCGGCGCATTCCCCGAGCTGGCTGGCCGCCACCTGGGGTTGGTCGCTGCCACGGCCAAAAGTTTGCCGCAACCCGTTTTGGCCGCGCTGGCCGATGCCTGTGAAAAGCATCTGGACCTTGCCGCCATCCTCCGCCTGTTGAAGGCGGGGCAAAAAATCCGCCGCTTAAAGGGTTTAACACCGGCAAGCCCGCAACCCCGAAACGCACCCATAAGCAATATCCGGGAACCGGACCGCGCGCCTGCTAAAACACCGCGCGCTGGACGCAAACCGCCGCAATCGATCCGGATGGGGTTGGCGCAGGATGCCGCGTTTCATTTCCATTATCCCGACAACCTCGAATTGCTGGAAAATGCCGGCATCACCCTTTGCCCATTCTCGCCGCTCAAGGACCGGAAATTACCGGCGGGCATCGGCGGCGTCTGGCTCGGCGGCGGTTACCCGGAAGAGCACGCCGCGGAACTCGCCGGCAACCGCGCCATGCTGGCCGCCATCCGCGAATTCGCCGGCGCGGGCGGCGCGGTTTACGCCGAATGCGGCGGGCTGATGTACCTGGCGGACAGCCTGGCCGACCGCGCCGGCAAGGTCTGGCCGATGGCGGGCGTGATTCCCATCCGCGTGCGCATGCTGCCAAAATACAAGCGGCTGGGCTACGCCGCGGTGCAACTCAAGGCCGACTGCCTGCTGGGCCGCGCCGGGACGCGCCTGCGCGGACATGAATTCCATTACTCCGAAGTCGCGGGCGCGCGGCGGCCGGCTGGCTGGCCGCCCGCCTACACGGTGACATACCGCGACGGCCGCAGCAGCGACGAGGGATACTGCCGGGGCCGGATCTTGGCCGGCTACGTCCACCTGCACCTGGCATCCCGCCCCGCCGCCGCCCAGCGGCTGGCGCGGCTGATGCGCCGTGGAGTTTAGCCGGGGCGTTGAATCATAATCCGCGCCTTTATTTCCGGAGTTTCCGCCGTGACAACCGACTCCCGGAATGGTATAAAGTCCGTGCAAGCAGGCATGCAGCCGCGCGCCGGGCGTATATTCAGACCGGCAAGGAGGAGGAAATCATGCGCATGAAAAAGTGCTTAGGGGCGGCCATGTTAATGGCCGCCATGGCGGCAACCAATACAACCAGAGGGGAAACGATCATGAATGTTCTGTCGAATGTTCCTTATGCCGATGCCGGCATGGGAAAACGCAAGCTCGTGGATGAGCAACACCTACTGATCATGCAGGCGGCGTTGAAGCCCGGCCAAATGGTGCCGCAGCATGACGCCAACTCCAATGTGCATATACTCGTGCTGGAGGGCGCAATCACACTGAACCTGAACGGTCAGGACACGCCGGCGGTCAAGGGCGACCTGGTGCCCGTCGCCTTCCGGACGCCGATGAATATCCGCAATACTTCCAAAGCGGACGCGACATTCCTGATCATCAAAACGCCGAACCCGTCGGAAATGGCCGGCAAACCTTAAACCCGCCCCTACCCACGCCGGGCGGTTGATTCAGGTTTACTTGTCCGTCTGATCCTCTTGCTTGATCAGACCTTTGACGCCGCCCAGCAGTTTTTTGGTGCCTTCACCGACCGCCTGGCCGGCGTCACCCACGGCTTCACCGACTGCCGCCGCGCCTTTTTGCGCGGCCTCGCCCGCCGCCTTGCCGGCGTCCACCGCCGCATCGCCCGCCGCCGCCGCGGCCTCGCCCGCCGCCGCCGCGCCCTTTTGCGCGCCCTTGCCAAGCAGCTTGGCGCCATCGCCCAGCAAGTCAGCCGAGGAAGCGATTGCCTTCATGACGCTTTCCAGCACGGCCTTGAACGTCCGGGAAATGACCTGCGGCAGCGACGCGCCGCCGGATTCCTTGCCGATATCGGTCATGACAATGGGCGGCAGCGGCAGTGGTATGGCCTTGTCCCGCATGCCGGGTAAGCTCACATTAACCTTGGCCCCGCGCAGTTGGAAATCTTCGATAACAACTTTTTTTGCAGGCGCATCAGCGCGCGGCGCCGGCTCTGCCGTTTTGGGAGCTTCCGGCGTCTCTGCCTGCGGATCTTCGCCTTTAGGCAGGTTATTCTGCAGCGCGCTGAGGTTGTTTCCGGTCAGGTTTTGCTCATAGGTGATCACCGGGGCATCAATGCGGATGTGACGGATGGTGATGGTATCGCTGAAGATGGATGCGGGGTCCAATTGGACGCTCAGCTCGCTCATTTCCATTAAATTCGGGGTGTCAAACCCGTCCGGATTACCGATGCGCAAACCCGCCAGATTAACCTTGCCTTGCAGCAGGCTGATGCCGGCATGGTCGAGTTCCACCGGCACCCCGACCAGGCCCGGTCCGAACCGGTTGACCGCGGCCTTGACCGCATGGCCGAGGTAGAGATGGGACGCCCCCACAAGGACGGCCAGCACGATCACGATTCCGATAAGAATTTTTAACCATCTTTTCATCTCAGCGCCTCCTGATAATCCCGCATATCATAATCCGTTAAACACTTTTCATTTTAAACCAGGCAAGACGTATCTGCAACGTTAAAAATTAGAATCCAAATCGTTCCGGAAAATTGCCTATACGCCCCGTTTTAGGCCCATCAAACGTCTAACATGTTCACCTGCTAGCGCTTAACTTGGTCCAATGCGCGCCGTTGTGATACTTGTACAATCTGAATTCATGACGGGGTTGGAGCTATCATTCGGGTGAATTTATCTGTATACAATAGATAACAGTTCTGTTATCTTATGGATATGGAATATGACGCATTGGTTAACCTCACCGGAGCGATGCCGTGTTTCGATCTGGCACTGTTGACGCAGGCGTTTGATGACCGGCGGGATGCCATCCGGGTTCAGCTCTCACGCTGGATGAAGCAGGGCAAGGTCATCGGCCTGCGGCGCGGCATGTACACGCTGTCCGATACCTACCGGCGCGCACCGCTGGTCCCGGCGGCTCTCGCCAACCAGTTGTGCCGGCCGTCCTACTTGAGTGGTCTGTGGGCCCTCGGTCACTATGACCTGATCCCGGAGCGGGTGGTCCGGTTCACCAGCGTAACCTCGCGCGTTCCGCGCCGTTTCGAGAATCCATTCGGCGTCTTCGACTACCGCAATATCAAGCAGGATTGCTTCTTCGGATTCACGACGGTTAGCCACGCCGGCCAGGACATTTTGATTGCCAGGCCGGAGAAGGCGTTGCTGGACCACTGGCACCTGACCGAGGGGGAGTGGACGCCGGAACGGCTTGAGGAAATGCGCTACCAACACGTTGACCGGGTGTCGCAACGCCGGCTGCGCGATTATGCAGGGCGCTTCCGGAGTCCGCGGCTGAAGCGGGCGGTCAACCAATGGCTCGCATTGGCATCCACAATGGAGAAAGGCACGGTGTTGCTGTGAAAGAACAGGCCCTCGCACTGGCACGTGACGTTACGGACCCCGGTCAGGCCCTGAACAGATTGCGGGAGTATCTTCAGGCACTCGTTTTGCGATCCTTTCACGAGTCGGAGGCGTTCCGTCCGCTGGCCTTCGTTGGCGACACCGCGCTTCGTTTCCTGTATGGCATGCCGCGCTTCTCAGAAGACCTCGATTTCTCGCTGGTCGCCGCTGAAGGCTATGCGGGGAGAGCGTGGATGGAGAAGGTGAAGCGGGATCTAGGGTTGGCGGGGTTCACCCCCGAAGTGACTTGGAACGACCGCAAGACCGTGCATGCGGGTTGGGTGCGTTTGCCGGGAATCCTGCGCGAAGCAGGCCTATCGGCCATGGCTTCTGAGAAACTGGCCATCAAGGTGGAGATTGACACGCGTCCGCCGGAAGGCGCGCGCTGTGAACGGCGGGTAGTGACCCGGCATGTGACTTTCCTGCTTCAGCACTACGACCCGCCGTCCCTGCTGGCGGGAAAACTGCATGCCGCCATCAGCCGGAAGTATGCCAAGGGGCGTGACTGGTACGATCTTATGTGGTATCTGTCGCAGCAACCGCCGGTCGCGCCGAACCTGCCCCTCCTGCAGAACGCGCTCGACCAGACACAAGGTGTCGGCCGTTATGATGCCAAAAACTGGAAGGCATTGGTGCGCGAACGGATTAAGATTCTGGACATAAAGACGATTGCGGACGATGTCAGCCCATTCCTGGAGCG
>CAZYXU010000055.1:0-12450 GCA_964650945.1 uncultured Verrucomicrobiota bacterium
GGCGGCGATAAACTCAAAAATAATGCTTCCCATATCTCCACCCCTGCGCGATAAAAGCATCGGGGTGGACGCCATTGTTCTGCCGAAAACGAGTGATAGAAATTTCTTGCTGAATCGGCAAAGCGCCCCCCTGGTCAGTGAACGCAAATACACTATTAAAGAGGCCTGCGGGAAAATGGGGGTTGGCGAGACGACGCTACGGGCAATAATCAAAGCGGGGGGCATTGCAGTGCTTACAATTGGCGGAAAGCACCTGCTTCTGGAACGGGATGTGGAAAATTATTTAAAGGCGCATTATGGCGCCATCAGGGAAGTCAAGGTGGAGACCAGCAGGTTGGCCCCGTTACCCGATAATATTGCCAACTCAGATTTGATTAAGAAGAAGACGGGATGAAAAACCATGGACTAATTAAAGACGTGCGCCCTGGACGTAATGGGGAATATTACGTCAGGATTCAGGTCGGCGGGATCAGGAAGCGCTTCACGCTTTCCAGGAACAAGCGGCAATCGGAAGAAATGCTCAGGGAACTGGAAAGGAATATTCTTGCCGGCAAATTACCCTTCGCCCGCCAGGAGACCACGCAGATTGTCGCCTCGGATGGGTCACGGGACATGCGGATTGAAGAACTGGTGGTCAGGCATCTGGAATGGGTCAAAGCCAACCGGGCGGCGGGGACTTTCGGCAACCGCAAGTTATTTGCCAATCAGTTTCTCGAATTCATCCGGGAATACATGCCGCAAGGCTCCTGCATGGTCTCGCAAGTAACCCGCCCCACCCTTTCGGATTTCCACGTTTGGGCTAGGAAGCGCCACGGCAGGAATGCGAACGCCGGCAACGAGGCGTTGGTCAGCGTGAAGGCGATGTTCAACTGGGCTGTCAAGGAGGAGGTCTGCGACCACAACATCCGGGCATTCCCGCCGATTACCCGGTTGCCGCCTGAAACCCGGACTTTCAGCGATGATGAGTTGAGGAGGCTGCTCGCCATCCTACCGGATGATTTCAGGGACGTCGTCGAGTTCGGTGTTTTGACCGGACTGCGTCCCAAGGAATTAAGGGAATTGAAGTGGCAAAACGTCATGGACGCAGGCGAACGCAAGGTCATTCGCATTGAGCACCACAAGACGTCAAGCACGGCTAGAATCCACAAGCCCCGTTCCGTTCCGTTGAACAAGCGGGCGGAAGAGATTGTTTCCCGCCAGAAGATATTGCACCCTCATTCCGAAAGCGTTTTCATCAACACGAATGGATTGCCCTATACAAAGAGCGCCCTGTTCCACCGTCTTCAACGCTGGTGCAAAAAGGAAAAGATCCACGGCATGCCCTATTCCCTGCGCCACACCTTTGGGACCATGCAAGCGCAGTGCAAGACGAACCAGGCGGTCATTT
Source organism: uncultured Verrucomicrobiota bacterium (assembly GCA_964650945.1). GTDB lineage: Bacteria > Verrucomicrobiota > Kiritimatiellia > JAAZAB01 > JAAZAB01 > JAXGPF01. The sequence continues at coordinate 1,388 of CAZYXU010000055.1, forward strand.
CACAGGTCATGGGGCACACATCGTTGCAGACGACCGCACGGTACATCAGCAACAACACGAACTCCCACTTCCAAGCCGTAGACGATGCCGAAAAACAGATGGAATCCGTCCTGTCCGCGCCCTGCAGAATGCAAAACGGAGACAAAAGTGGTCGCGAAAGTGGTCGCGGAAGGTAAAAACCGCCGAAAATACGGTGGCGATTATCGCCGTAAGTCGTTGATTACAAAGGGGTGGAGCGGAGGAGATTCGAACTCCCGACCCCCACGTTGCGAACGTGATGCTCTACCAACTGAGCTACCGCCCCTCTTTGCGCCAAACCACCGTCAAAACATCAAACGCTTTGAACTGACGCCGCTGACTGCTGCTTGGCCAGTTTTTTCTCTTTGCGCTTTTGGAGTTTGTCTTTCAAACTCAATTTCGGCTTGTTGCTGTGGCCGACGTTGCCTCTGTCCATGCCCTTTGCCATATGCGCCTCCCGTGGTCTGATAAAAAAAAACACTGGGTCGCAAAAACAGGCCGTATTATCGCCAACCGCCCGGCAGTGTCAAATAAAAACGCCGTCAAAGCTCCAGCAAACGCGCGGCATTTTCGCGGGCGACTTTGCGGAAAACCGGCTCGGAAATCCGTTTTTCATCGCATAACTGCCGCAACAGGTCCACCAGCGGCGTCGGGGTTTCGGGATAGCTGATATCGGTGCCGAAAAACAGCCGGTCCTGGAATTCGTCAAGGAAACGCCCGGCATAATCCAGGTCGCGCTGCAATGCGTTGCACCCGCTGCCGGCGGACAAATCGCCCAGGAGGTTGGGATAGCGCCGCATGAGTTTAGGCACCACGCCTTCTTCCCGGATGGGCGAATTGGGATAGCCATAACGCGCGCCCGGCGTTTCCAGGCGGCCGATTTCCGCCCAGAACGTCTGGGAATGGCCGAGGAACTTTAATTTCGGAAAACGCTGCAGGCTGCATTCCAGGCCGGGCAAACCGGGCTCGTCATACAGGCCGTACATCCCCCCAAGCTGCGCGGCCAGGTGGAAGGTCAGCGGCAGGCCGGTTTTTTGCGCATGCTTGAATAGGTTTTGCACCATGGGGTGCAGGATGGGCATATTGGCGCATACTTCGCCGATACCCTTGCAGCCCAGGTCGCGGTAATAACTCATGAGTTCGCCCAGCGGCGCGTCATGGGAATTGCTCATGGCGCGTGGGTCTATATTGCAGAATGGCACGAAACGGCCGGGATATTTCCGGCAGACATCCAGAATTTCCTCGTTGGACTGCGGCATATGGGCGCATTCCGGATTGACGCCGGGGAGCAGGACGGCACATTCGATGTCGAGCTGATCGTAGCGGGCGATCAACTGCTCCGGCAGGGTATAGGCGTGCGCGCCGCGCTTGTGATGCGGCGGGCTGACATGCACGCGGGTATGGCCATGGATGTCTATGAACGTGCGCATGCAACTCTTTCCAATGAGTCTCTTTCAAAAGTGTTCAGTGTTCGGTGTTCAGTGTTCGGCGCCTGAAATTTAATAGCAACGTAACACCTTGATCTTGTGTTGTTTGCAATCATGCTGAATTCTGACTTCTGAATCCTGAATTCATTCAAAACGTGAGTTTTGAAATTTGCTCCAATGAATGGACGCGTTTGATTAAATGCCTTTGGCCGAGTTTTTGGTAAAGTTTTTCTGTCCAGCGGTACGCCGCCGGCGTCTTGCCGACCAACGTGATCGGGCGCGGATAAAGCAGCGCCAGGTTGTGCGGTAAATCGCCGATCCGGAGAATTCCCGGAAATTCCGGCGTTGCGGGATTCGCATGGGAGGCCGGCAAATCGGCCAGCACTACGCCGGCAATGGCGGGGTCCAGGATGGCGGCGTAAATGGCCAGCACGGCCGTGTCCCCTGCCCCATACAACGTCACGCCGCGGACAAACGGCTGTTGCCGGAGGATGGCGATGCCATCCAGCAAATCCGCCACCTGGCGTTCCGGCAGGGTCTGGCCCAGCAACGGATAACTGCGCCGGAGCGTCCAGAGATAGCCCGGGCCGACCGAGGTGGCGGCGGTGTTGCGGACTTCCACGCAGGCCGTGCCGACTCCCGCGGGCGCCGGCGGCCGGCAGCGGCCGTAATGGCCGCTGGGCGCGGAATCCGGCAGCGCGAAGGCCAGGATGGGGCAACCGGGCTGATCGGCCGGCCGGATCACCCGCGTCCGCAACTCCAGCCCATCGGCGTTTTTAAAGATATAACTGCTGTATTGCAGGTTGTTCTGCTGGCGGCCGTCATCGCGGAACTCGAGCAGAACGGGGCTGGCTTGGGCGGGCACATGCCGGAATGTCAGCCGCCGCAGGCGGGTTACGGCCTGGCGCCGGCAAACGGCCCATTGCGCGCGGGTATGCACTACTGGCGGCTGCGCCGGTTTAACCAGCAGGGTGTCCACCACCCGCATGGAGTCATGTCGCGGCGGCTTGCCCTTGAATGCCAGCAGATTCTTTTCCGGCTCAAAATAGTCGGTGACATCATCCGTCACCGGATGCGGATCGTTCTGCAGGTGCTGGTTGAACCAGGTGAACACCGCCTGGCGGATTTTCCGCGTGTAGCCGTGCGGGGTGAGGTCTTCCACCAGCCGCACCTTGCCGGCCGCGCCCAGCGCGGCATATTGATGGTGAATGCGGTGGAACGCTTCCCGGAACGCATAAGGCCGCCAGAGCAAATCTTCCGTGCCGGCCGCGATCAACAGCGGTCGCGGCGCGATCAGGGCGCCGAGGTCCGGGGTGCACCACCGGTAATAATTAATCCAGAAGGCGCAATCGCAATGGCCGTCCGTACAGCGGTCCGCGATCAATTGTTCAATACTGCCGGTCTGGCAGACCGGCGCGATGCAGCGCACGCGCTCATCCGCGGCGCCGAGGAACCAGGCCATGGCGCCGCCGCCGCTGATGCCGGTGACGCCCAGCCGGCCGGGGTCCACGTCCGGCCGGCTGACCAGGTAATCCAGCGCCCGCATGGCGTTCCAGACTTCCGTGCCGGCGGGGGTATACCCGCGACTGTACCAATCCCAGCGCCCGTGGCTATATGTGCCGTGATGCAGCCCCTGCGCCTCGCCCAGTTGGATCGGGTCGAGCACCAGGGCAATGTAGCCATGCTGCGCGAACCAGCGCGGATTGGCCTGGTAGGGCTGATTGCATTTGCCCTTGGAATGCCCGCAGAGATACAGCACCGCCGGCAGGCGGCCGGCCGTATTTGCAGGCCGGTAGAGATTACCCGGCACATAGGCGCCGGGCAGGCTCTGGAAATGCAGTTTTTCCACCACGTAATCCGCGCGTTTCAGCGACCCGGTGACTGCTGCACGCAGCGGCGTCCGGTCCGGGAGCGGGTGGAGCCCCAGCATTTCCAGCCACATCGCCCGCCGCGCCGGCAGTGTGCGCCGCCAATCGTTCTTGAGCAGCGGGCCGGCCAGGGCAGACGACGACAGTTGATGCGCTTGGCGGCAGATGGATTTATACATGACCCGGGGTCACGGTTCAGGAGTTTGCGTTGCCGCCCAGCGGCGCGAGTTTCAAGGCATTGCCGGCGTAGATTTTATCCAGGACGGTCTGCGGCAGGTTCAGGCTGTTGATGAGTTCCTGATGCACGTTGTCGAAATAATCGCGGGCATAGAGGACGCGGTCCTGGAATTCCAGCAGGAACTCGCGGGCAAATTCCGGGTCGCGGGACAGGGCTCCACAGCCCGAGCCCGCGGAGATGTCGCAATACAGGTTGGGATATTTGCGCAGATATTCCACCACCTTGCCCCCGGGCGTCACTTTGCCTTTGGGATAAGACACGGTCAGGTGCTGACCGTCGCCAGAGATGTTGCCCCAGAATCCGGGCGCATGCCCGAGGAAGATGGTTTCCGGGCAGGCCTGCAGGGCGCGCTCCAGGGGCTCGATGCCGCCGCCGTACCAGTAGCCGGGGCGCGGATATTTCGGAGCATCGGCGGCCGCTTTATCATAATCCAGGTGCACGGTCACCGGCAGTTTCTTCTGCCCGCAGAACCGGAACATGCGCAAGGCGTCGGGATTGTCGTACATCATCCGCAGCTTCAATTCGCCGTAAACCTTCACGCCGTGGATGGCGATGGCGGCTTCCAGCCGGTCGATCGAATCCGGCTGCCGCGGATCGGGCGCGTAGCCCAGGACGAATTTGCCCGGCGCGCGCTGCATATACGAGACGCCCAGGCTGAAGGGGATCGGACCCGGATTATAGTTCTGCAGGGGTGAAAGCACGCGGTTGGTGCTCGGCGCGTATTCATCCCGGGGAGATTCCCAGGTCAGCAGCCAGGTGGCGTCAATCTTGTATTGGCGCATGTTGGCTAAAAACTTTTCCAAATCGTGCCCGTGCCAGTCGGGATGGTTATGTGCGTCTATGATCATGGTATTATTTCCTGTATGCGGCGGATACCTTGGTGATGGCTTTGACGATGTCGGCGGCTTCCGCCGCGCCCCAGCTTTCCCTCACCACCAGATCGAAATGCTGGTCCAGCGCTGCCATGACATTGGGGCACGGGAATTTGCGGTCGGGATCGCCCTTGTAAGCCGGCGAACTCCACGGCAGGCGGCTGCTGCCGAACACCTGCTTGTTTTTGAACCAATCGTAGTAAGTCGGCGGATTGACGTAACGCGCGCGCGCCAGGACGCCTTCCGCCGCCAGCGCGGCGCAGAAAGTTGCCTTATCGCAGGCCGCCCGCGCGGCCTGGAAGCGCATCCGCAGGTACCAGTAACTGGGCTCGGCGCCCGCCAATTGCGGCGGCAGGACAGCCAGGCTGTCCTGCGGCAAGCCATCCTGAATGCGTTTAACCAGGTCGCGGCGGCGTTGGACGATGCCGGGCAGCTTCTTTAACTGCACGCTGCCAATCACCGCCGACAGGTCGTTCAGGTTGAAATTCAAGGTAGCCTGGCAACAGGAAGCGCTCTCCGGCAGGCCGAACGGCTTGCCGCGGTCGGACGCGCGCCGGACTTTTTTGTACAATTCCTCGTCCGCGGTCCAGACGATCCCGCCCTGGCCGCCGGCGCAGTGGTGCTTGCCGAACATGGTGGAAAAGGCCGCCACATCGCCGAACGTGCCGAGCAATTTGCCGTTGAGTTTGGCATGATGCGCCTGGGCGCAATCCTCCACCACGGGGATTTTATGCTTGCGCGCCACGCGCATGATGCCTTCCATATCGGCCGGCTCGCCGAAAATATGGGCCACGACAATGGCGCTGGTGCGCGGTGAGATCAGTTCCTCGATCTGCTCCGGGCCGGGCATGTAAGAGCCCGGGGCGGCGTCGGCGATCATGGGGATGCAATTCAGGAGCGGGATGGGCATGATGCCGCCCGGGTCGGTGATGGGGCCGACGATGATTTCGGTGAATGGTTCGGGATCGAGCGCATGCAGGGCCACGTAGACGGCCGTGGTGCCGGAGTTGACGGCATCGGCGTAGCCGCCGCCCATGTATTTGGCGAATTCCTCGCAATATTGTTGTTCCGCCGGCCCGCCGTATCCGAACGCCTTGCCGCTGGCGATGGCGCTGTCAAACAACGCGTCCACCGCGGCCTTCTCCTCCAGCCCGATCAGGCTGCGCTCCGGCCAGGGGGCGGTGCGGACCTTGGGTCCGCCGTTAATGGCAAGCTGATCAGGGGCTGCTTTTGATTTTTTTCCGGTCATATTTTTGCCTTCAGTAGTTGTCATGCGGTTAATGCGCCAATTGCCGCTTAGACTAGCGCGCCGGCGCGCAAACGGCAATATCAATTTCTGTCCGATACCTGTCAAATCCCGCCATGCGCGCTGGGCGGCACCCCGGTGAATTTTTTGAAAGCGCGATGAAAGAGCGAATATTGCTTGAAACCCACCGCTTCGGAAACCGCCTCCAGTTTGATGGCCGGATTGGCGCTGATCGTGCGCTGCGCCTGCAAGACCCGGCGTTGCAGCACATAATGCTTGATGGGCAGGCCGATGTCCTTCTCGAACAGGCGGAATAAATGCCGTTCGGAGATATGCAGGAAGGACGCCATCTCGCTAACGTTGAAGGCAACGGTATAATGCTCTTCGATGTAATCCAGCGCCCGGCGGACCACGGGATGCATAATGTGCTCGGAAACATTGGCTTCCGCCCGCTTGACCCGGCACATCAACTCCATCAGCATGGCCTGGTTGATCAATTGCCACCCCGCCCGGCGGTCCTTGCTTTCCCGGATGATTTTGCAGATGATCTGCTCGATAACCGCTGCTTCGCCGCCCGTCAGACTGACATGCCGCTGCGTGGATAATACATCGTTCAATACCGCCCTGGGCCAGGCCATTTTTTTGACATCAAAAACCAGGCAGAATTTTTCCACCCGGCTGCCGGGCGATGACAACAGCCGGTGAATCTCGCGCGGCTGAATGACGATGACGGAATTTTTGCCATAGGGAATGTTTTTTCCCTCAACAAAATAGCAGCCGGCCCCGTCCTTGACGAAATTAATTTCCATCTCGGCATGCCAGTCCAATCGGCCGGTATGAGAGATTTGACGGCGGCAGCATTCCGTGATGATGAGATTATCCCGGGAAGTGAGGCGCCGGCAAGCTGGTTTGGCCATGATTTTCACCGGCCATGCGCCACCGTGCCGGCGACGATGGTGTAAAGAATATTCAACTCCTGGTCCAGGACCAGCACATCGCCGTCGCGGCCGGGGGCCAGGATGCCCTTGTTCAGCCCCAGCAATTCCGCCGGGTTGGCGGAACAGACGCGGCTGGCGTCGGCCAGGCTTTTGCCGAAAAGCCGGACGGCGTTGCGGAACCCGTCAATCGGGGTGAGCGCGCTGCCGCACAGCGCGTTGTCGCGTTCGGGATTGTCGGGTTCAATCAGCCGCACGCCGTTGTTCGGGCCGTCAATCCGCACCCGGCCCCAGCGGCGCGGGAGTTCGTATTCGCCGGGCGGCAGGCCGGCGCCGTTGTTGCTGTCGGTCACGAACGCCATGCGATTGGCTGGTTTGCAGCGGAAGGTTTTTTCCACCAGGAGCGGATGCACATGCGTGCCGTCGGGGACGATCTCGCAGGCGATCCGGTCTTCCAGCAGCAGGTAATCGGTCAGGGCGGCCGGATAGACGCCGGGGTCCCGCATGGCCGGCAGCAGGAAGGTGTCGAAGAGGTGGGTCACCAGGCGCGCGCCGGCCTCCACCGCCGCGCGCGCCTGGTCAATGGTCGCGGCGGTATGCGCCAGGCTGCACACGATCCCGGCCCGGCTCAGGCGGCGGATCAAGGCGGGCGCATGGTCAATTTCCGGCGACATATCCCAAATCTTGAGATGCCCGCCGGCGGCCTTCAGCAGCAGTTCGGTGGTCTGGTCGGTGATGGGGACAATATCCTGGTTCAGCCCGCCGCCCGTCTGCGCGAGGTAGGGCGACTCGAGCCGGAAGCCGACGACTTGCGGCACTTGGCGCAATTCATCCGTTTCGCGGCGATGCCGGCCCATCAAATGCGCGGAATGTTCCGGCGGGCCGAAAAATGTCGGCACAAACGCGGTGGCGCCGCACCGGGCTTCCTGCGCGGCGAAGTCGGCCAGCGGGGTTTCCGTGGAATCGTTCCCAATGCCGTGGGTATGCAGGTCAATCAAGCCCGGCAGCACATAACCGCCGGCCGCATCCAGGACCGCGGCGGCGTGGCGCGCGTTTTTATCGATCGCGGCAATCCGCCCGTTTTCGATCAAAACCTGCGCCGGCGCCAGTTGGCCGTCCGGCAACAACACCCGGCCATTGCGGATCAACAATGTTTTCACCTGCTTCCCTTTCAATTTCCGTCTAAAGTTCCGATAGCGAGTCCCCTGCGCGCCCTGACACCAACGCGCTCAATCCAGGGCTTCCAGCATGGCCGCCACATTGGCCGGCGGCACATCGGGCTGGATGTTATGCACCTGGCAGAAGACAAACCCGCCGCCGGGCGCCATGATGTCCAGGTTGCGCCGGACGGCATCCGCGACGGCCGCGGGAGTTTTTTTATTCAAAACCGTCTGGGTATCAACGCCGCCGCCCCAGAAAGCGATCTCCGCGCCGAAATCGCGTTTCAGGCCGGCCGGATCCATGCCGGCGGCGCTGATCTGCACCGGGTTCAGGGCATCCACCCCGATTTCGATCAGGTCGGGGATGAATTCCCGGACCGCGCCGCAGGAATGGAACAAAATGGGCGCGCCGAAACTCTTTTTAACGTGCGCAAACAGGATTTTCTGATATGGCTTGATCATGGCGCGATAGGTGGCCGGCGCGAGCATGGGCCCGTTTTGCGTGCCCAGATCGTCGTTCAGCAGCACCACATCCACGCAGTCGCGCAATTGCGGCGCCAGCCGGTCAATCCGCCGGCAGTAGCCTTCGAGCAGGCAGTCCAACAACGCGCGCGCCAGGGGTTCATCCGCCAACAAATCCATCATGAAATTTTCATAGCCGCGCAGCAACTGTCCGGCGGCCAGAATGTGGCAACAGAGATTGAAAACCACGCAGGCGCCCGTGGCATGCATGGCCTGCGCCCGCTGGCGCAGGGCGGTGTCCGACTCATCCGCGAACCCCGGCCAGTCAAATCCGTAAATTGTCCGCTGGAAACGCGCCAAATCGGCGGGCGCGGTAATGTCGCGCAACGGCGGATTGACCGGATCGAAGTAGTACCCGCCGGCGGGCCGGCGGGCGACGATCCGGCCGTCCGCGCCCAGCACAACCGTGGCGCCGTCGGCGGCGGTGTCTTCGCGCCAGAGTTGCGGCAACCAAACATCGAATCCCGCCGGATTATGCCGGGGCGTCCAGGCCGCCGGCTCCGGGGTGAGATTGGCGGCGTCAATTTTGAAACGCTGCCGGAGGTCAGCGTTGATATAAGCCACGTATTGGTAGGGCTCGAACACCTTGATCGCGCCGGGCAGGCCCAGGTGTGTTTGCAGTTTATGCAATGCCAAAGCCGTCATCCCGGATGATTCCGTCCCGCCCAAATCCCGGGGAACGCGGTCCGCTTCCCGGTGTTGCAGGGCGTTTAAAATTCTTTGGCGCGATGTCATAAGGGAAGCTCCCGGCCGGCGGCATGCCGGCCGGCTTATTGCCGTGAATCAGTTTCTTTCCGGATGGCCGGGCCGGGTTTGTTCTTGGGCCGGCTGGGCATGCTGTTGGACCAGGTTTTCGGCGTCAGCAGCGCGTCCGGCAAGTCCGGCACGGCCTGGCGGGCGGCGGCGAGCAAATCCGGCGGCAAGGCGCCCAGGGCGAACAACTGCGTATTGCGCCGCATCTGCTCCACGGTTTCCACCCCGGTGATGACGGATGTCACGCCTTCCAGGCTCAAAATATAGCGGAGCGCCAACTCGTCCATCCCCATACCGGCCTGTTCCGCCAGCGCCTGCAACTGCCGGCGCGCGGGAATCGCCGCCGCCAGTTCCGGAATGATGTTTTCTTCCGGCATCAGCAGCAGCCCCTGCAAATAAACGCTGCGCGCAAACACCGTCATCCGCCGCGCCGCCGCGGCCGCCAGCACCCCGGAACGTTCATGGCGTTGATCGAGAATATTCATCGGCAGTTGCAAAGCCGCCACGCGGCCGGCTTCCGCCATGGTTCTGGCCGGGCCGGGCGCGTTGTCGGCGGAGACGCCGGCGTAGCGGATCAGTCCGGCATCGCGCAGGCGCCACAATTCCTCGATGTATTGATAGTCGGCCTCCTTATGGAACAGGCACAGCGGCAGGACATCCAATTGGAGCCGGCGCAGGGAGGTTTCGACGGAAGCGCGGATAAACGCCGCGGCTTCCGCGGCGGCCGGCTGGCCGGCGATGGCCGCCACCTTGGAGACCACCGTCATCCGGTTCCCCAGGCCGGTGGCGCGCAAGGCGCGGCCCAAAACTTCCTCGCTGCTGCCGTAGATGGCGGCTGTGTCCAGGCAATTCACGCCGCCGGCGGCGGCACAGGCCAGGATGTCACAGACCGTCCGGTAGCCCGGCTGGCCGGCGCGATTGGCGATCCCGTAATTCAAGCCAAACTGCACCGTGCCCAGCGTCAGGCGCGACGGCCGGCATTCTTCCAGAAACGACATGGTTTGCATATACACCTCCGACGCTTGCGCCACCGGTTGCCATCCGGTGATTTCCAACCGCCGGCCGGATGCCGGCGGCGCTGACACCCGCTCTTACGGCCCGCTGTAGACGCTTTTGGCCGCGCCTTTCCCGGCGGGCAACTTCGCCGGATCGGTGTCGGCCAGCATTTTATCGCAATATTGGCTCAGGGCAATGACATCGGCGCCGATATTGATGAATTGATAACCCATGTCGGCTAATTCCTGAAATGTCGCCGGGCCGCCCACCGTGCCGGCGAATTTGCCATGGGCGCGCGCCGCCGCCGCCACACGCCGCCGGGTTTCCAGCAGGCGCGGATGGTTGAAATCGCCCGGTGCGCCGATGCCCTGGCTGAAGTCGCCCGGGCCGAAGAACAGCATGTCAATGCCCGGCACGGCGGCGATTTCTTCCAGGTCATCCAGCGGCTCGGGGTCTTCGATTTGCACGACGATAAACCGCTGTGCATTGGCCTGGCGGATGTAATCGGTGAACGGAATGCGGCAATAAGCGCCATCGGCATTGCCGCCGTCGGCGGGCCGGCGGCCGACGGGGTGGAAGCGGGTCATGCGCGCCACCTGGCGGGCGTCGGCCAGGCTCATGATATGGGGCACCATGATGCCGGTGGCGTCCAATTCCAGCGGCCGGATATAATCGCTGTACCCGCCGCGCGCCACCCGCACCATCACATCCATGTCATACCCGCGCGCCGCCCAGACGCCGGCTTCGATCGCCGCCCAGTCGTTGGGCACGTGTTCCATATCCAGCCAGATGCAGTCAAACCCGGACTGCGCCACGATTTCCGTCACCCGGGCGTCGGCCAGGTTGGATTTGAAGCAGCGCACGATTTCACCCGCCCGTAATTTCCGCAATACCCGGCTTGGCCGCATTTGCATAGTAACCTCTGTTCAGTGTTCGGTGTTCGGTGTTCAGTGTTCGGTTTAGTGGTCAGTAGCCCTGCCACTTTGTGCCTTTGATCCTCTGTCCCTTTGCCCCTTTGATCGCAGTGT
>CAZYXU010000055.1:12550-19983 GCA_964650945.1 uncultured Verrucomicrobiota bacterium
CGGTTCAGTGGTCAGTATCCCTGCCACTTTGTGCCTTTGATCCTCTGTCCCTTTGCCCCTTTGATCGCAGTGTTCGGGGTTCAGTGTTCAGTGTTCGGTTCAGTGGTCAGTATCCCTGCCACTTTGTGCCTTTGATCCTCTGTCCCTTTGTGCCTTTGATCCTCTGCCCCTTTGCCCCTCTGTTCCTCTGTTCCTTTGCGTTCCTTGTGTTCTTTTGTGGTGAATTAATTCCGTCTCTGCCCGCCGGTTTTAAACCGGCAAGACCAACTCGCCGCCCCCGGCGCCATCCACCCGCAGCCGGCGGACCGCCGCCACCCCGCCGGCGTCCGCGGCCGGTGTCCGGAATTTTTCCGGCAGATAGACAAACAGGTGCCCCGCCCGGCGCAGCCGGACGCCCCGGCAGACCATGGCCCGGCGCCGCGGATCGTATTCCACGGCATCAAATTCCACGCCGCCCTGCGTGATGTGCAGGTCCGTGCCCAGCAATTGCGGAATGTTCTGGACGGCGCGGATGCCGATGACGCGGCAATGGCCGGCCGGCAAATCCGTCACCTTGAAGCATCCGCAATGGATGCCCAGGTAATTGCCGGCCCAGAAATCGAACAGGTGGTAATCCCGCCCGGCATCCAACCCGAAGGCGGCGAAATCAATGACATAATCGCGCGGCCGCGCCAGGGGATGCGCGTTGATCACGCCCGCCACATGCCAGGATTCCGCGGCATTGGCGACCGGCAAATCCAGCAAGGCGGGATATTCCTGCTCGAAGAAATCCACCGTGCGCGCGCCGGCGGTATAAGGCGGCAACACCTTGCTCAAAATTTCCACCTGCGCCGGCGGCAGCCCGGGCAGACGGTCGCCCAGGATCGCCAGCCCGTTGGTCAACCCGACGACGGAAGCCCAGGTGACGGTTTCCGCCGGGCTGAGTTCCGACCGGTCGCCCGCCAGGCGCGCCATCAGGTAATCCGGGTCATTGGCCCACCAGCGGCGGTGTAGGAAGGCGTAATTCATGGCGGAATTGATGCACCGGCGGATATACCCCGATCCGGGATACCGGTCGCGTTCGCCATGGTGTTTATCAATCAGCCGGGCGTCCCAGCGGGCGCCGACATCGCCGCCGATGCGCATGGCGTCGGTCAGGCCGGTGGATGCGCCGAACAGGCAGGCATTGAGCAGATAAGTTTCCTCGCCCAGGCCGGCGCGGAAAGCTTCCAGCCCCAGGCGCATGGCCTGGATTTTCGTCAGGCTGGCGTCCGCCAGCACGCCGGCGGCGGACATGGGCTGGACATTGGCGCCATCCAGCTTGACATACTCGAAGCCGTAATCCCGGATAGCCGCGCCCAACTGCCGCACCCACTCGCGCGCGGCGGGGATGCTGCAATCCAGGATATACACATGCTTGGCCGCATACCCGCTGACAGTCACGGGCCGGCCGTCGCGGTCCAGGATGACCCAGTCCGGATGTTCCCGGTAAACGCGGCTGACCTGATCCACCAGGAACGGGCACACCCAGAGCGCCGGCTTGAACCCCAATTGCTTGATCTCCTGCGCCAGCCAGCGCAGGCCATGCGGGAATTTTTCGTTGGTTTCCAGCCATTCGCCCTCGCAGGTCTGAAAGCCATGGTCAAGCTGAATATATTCCACCGGCAACTGCGCGCGATGGGCCGCCAGCCAGCGCGTGTTTTCCAGCACATCATCCTCGGTGATGTGGCTGTGGTAATAATCCCACGAACCCCAGCCGGTGGCCACACGCGTCATGCGGCGCGGAGGAATCTTTTGATTCCGCGCCACCATGCCGGTGTATTCATCCAGGGCTTTGGCCGGCGCATCGGCCACGTTGACATACAGCGGCACGGTTTCGATTTCCGCCCCCGGCGCCAGTGGCATCCGGTCGAATTCACAGGCGGCGCGCAGGCAATCCAGGCTGTAAACCGCCTCGTCGAATTGCAGGCGGAAGACGCCGTGTTGTCGGCCGAATTGCAGGAAACCCGCCGTAAGGTATTTCCGGTTTCGGCGGTCGCCGGCCGCCATGTAATCGGCCATGAAAAAGGCGTTTTTGATCGCGTCATAACGCCAGGCGCCCAGGTCATACACCCCGCACCCGTCCGTCACCACGGTGGACATCCCGAAGACCGTCCATCCCGACGGCATGCTGCCGAATTCCAGCCGGCCGCCCCACTCCGCGTCTATCGAGAGCGGCGCGATTTCGCGCAGCGCCAACGGGTGGCCGCTGACATTCCGCACTGTCGCACGGACCAGCCAGCAACCGGGGCGCAATTGCTCCACTTGCGACGTTACGTTCACCGGCGCGTCCGGCGCGCCGGCGCCCACCCGCATGATCACGCCGCTTACATCCTGCACCACGGCTTCCGCCGCCGCCCGTTGAATGATGTCCGTCGCGAGATCCAAATACTTGATTTGCATATAGCTTAATTTCTTTCGCTTAACACTCAGCGGCGCAGGCCGACACGCCGGCCCTGGCCGCCGCGCTCCACGCCAAACTTACGCGGCGCCAAGTCCAGAATATAACAAACTTGTTTAAAAATGCTAAATAAATCAACCACTGCGGCGAAGCCGCGGGCGGTTGATTCAACCCAACTCAAAACTGGTAACGCCATAAATGCGGTTGACATCCAGCGCCGGCGGGCCGTTTTTATACATCCTGGCCGTGCCGAAACACTGGCGCAGGCCGTATTTGGCCGCCAGGCGCATGGCCCGGACGTTAACTTCCGGCACGTCCAGATAGATTGGCTCATCCGCCGCCTTCCAAGCCGCCAGGCGCAGGAAAAGCATTTCCGCAATGCGGAACGAATCGGCGAACAGCGGACCGATCTTACAGCCGACCTGGCATTGGCGGATAACTCCATATCCCCGCAGGCGCCCGGCGTCCAAACAGGCCAGGGCGCAGGCATCCGGCTGTGAAATCCAATTTTTAAGAAATTGCGGCCGCGCGGCGGGAAACATGGCGCGGTCGTATTGGGCCAGCGCATCGAATCGGATGGCGGCCACCGGAACAATCTCCGCGCAGGGTGGCGTTGAAAAATTCCGCGTGGTTTCATAACGTAAATTGCGATAAGCGAGTTTGAATCCATACCGCGCGTAATTTTTCACCTTGGCAAACACGCCGTCCTGCCCGATGCACCGCGCGCCGAGATAATTCAGCGCCAGATTGCCCAGCTCGATGCCAATCCTGCCGCCCCGATGGCTTGGCAGCACGATGTAAAGTCCGATGAATCCGAAGGCGGCGTCATAAGCCACCGCGGAAATGAAACCGACGGGGCGGCCGGCCGGCGTCACCGCCTTGAAAAATCCGGCAGGGTCGGTGTTGAAAAAGAGTTCGGCATCATGCCGGCCGGGATTCCATCCTTCGCGGGCAGCCTGGGCCAAAGCCAGGTCCACATCCGCCCGCGCCATCGGCATGCAGGTAAATTGCTCAATCATAGCGTCCGTAGCGCTGCACCGCCGCCATGGCCAGCCGCATGCTGGTCAGCCGGGTGCCATTATTAATCGAGCCGGCGGTGGTGAACCGCAAGCCGCGCTCCCGGCGCGTTTGATTAAAATCCCTCAGGAACTCCAGCACGATGCCTTCCGCTTCATTCCGGGAGTAGGTAAACGGCGCCATTTCGCCGTCAATCACGGCCTGCGGCAGATGCCGGCGGATTTCCGCCACGGTGACCGTCGGCCCGAAATTCGTGCCAGTCAGGTTGAGCCGGCCGAGGATCGGCACGATATGCGACATCGCCGAGTCGCTGTGCTGGTAGCGGCGGTCGCCGGGATTGGGACTGTAAACGTCAAAAATTCCCTTCAGGATGGGAAACGCAAATTCCTCATACATGGCGGGAGTCAGCAGGCAGCAGTTGTCATCGGCAAAACTGAAACCATGCGGCGCACTCGCCGGGGTGTAGCCCGCCTCTTCATCCATGACTTTGGCCCGGGCGAGCATCCCGCGCAGAATCAAGTCGCGCAGCCGCGCCGCCAGCGGCGGGTTGTCCACGAGCAGAAAAAGCAGGTTTTCCACGCCGTAAATGGAAGCGGCAAACGTCACCGGCCCGCGCTGGCTGCGATAGAGCGGCGGCTTGACGCCCAGGGCCGTCAGCCGTTCCCTGGCCGCCTGCCAGCCGGGCGGCAGGAAGAACTCGCGGGGGCGCTCCAGCCGGCGCTCGACGCCATCGAGCACGGCCGCCAATTCCGTTTCATTATGCGCGGACTGCTCCAACCACCAGGATTGATCGTGCCACACATTTTTGGCGTCGAACAATTCGCCCAGCGGCTTGATGCCGGGATATTCGCGCGCGCGATCGCGCGGTATTTCGTTCAGCAGCCGCCGGCCGACGATTTTCTCCGCCCGGTCGTTATAGGCCCGATTCAGTTCCAGCCGCCAGGCGTCATCATGCTGGTAACGCCAGAAATCCTCGGGAATCCCCAGCTCGTCATAGACGCACTCGCCGGTAAGGCTCGCGCCAAAGGCGACCTGGGGAATATGCGCGCCAAATGGGTCGGCGTTGGCGATGGCCTGATCCGCCCAGAATTGTTCCAAATCCACCGGGGCCAGCCCGCCGGCCGCATGGGTTGCATCCACCAGTTCGCGCGCCAGGCGCCGGTAATCGTCGTTGGTCATAATGTGCCTCCAAAATAGGGTAAATTCTTACATAGTTATCGGCCGGTTGCAATGCTTGATTCCGCGTGTAGAGCTTGACATCGGCCAAACAATCCGCCAGCATGTATGCCGTCTGGGCCGCGGCCCGGGGTTGGCGGCGGTGGACTTACCGGACGCGAGGGCATCATTATGCATACATTATCGGTCTTGGACTGGCTGGTGGTGGGTTTGTATTTCCTGGGTCTGGCGGCGGTGGTCTGGTGGTCAGCGCGCCGGCAGAAAACCACGGAGGATTATTTCCTGGCCGGACGCAACATCGGCTGGTTCGCCGTAGGCGCCTCGCTCTTCGCTTCCAACATCGGCTCGGAACATCTGGTGGGGCTGGCGGGCGCAGGCGCCAAGAGCGGCGTGGCCATGGCGCATTACGAGCTGCACGCCTGGTGCCTGCTGGTGCTGGGCTGGGTGCTGGTCCCGTTTTACTACCGCGCGCGGGTCTTCACCATGCCGGAATTCCTGGAACGCCGCTACAATCCCGCCTGCCGCTGGATGCTGTCGCTGGTCAGCCTGCTTTCCTACGTGTTCACCAAGGTCAGCGTGACGGTCTTCGCCGGCGGCATGGTCTGCCAGACGCTGCTGCCGGATTTGAGCATTGGCGGGTTGGACAGTTTCTGGACGGGCGCGATGTCCACCGTGATCCTGACCGGCGTCTATACGATGTTCGGCGGGCTGCGGGCGGTGGTTTACACCGATGCCCTGCAGGCCATGGTGCTGATTGCCGGCTCGCTGTGCATCACCGTCATCGGCCTGGACAAGCTGGGCGGGTGGTCGGAGTTGCGCGCGCAATGCGGGAGCACTTTTTTCAACCTGTGGCGGCCGGCCAGCGATCCGGACTTCCCCTGGCCGGGGATGCTCTTCGCCGCGCCCATCGTCGGCCTGTGGTACTGGTGCACCGACCAGTATATTGTCCAGCGGACCTTGGCGGCGCGCAATCTCAGTTGCGCGCGCCGCGGCACGATTTTCGGGGCCTACCTCAAGCTGACGCCCGTGTTCATTTTTATCGTGCCCGGCATGATCGCCTACGCCCTGGCGCGCAAGCAGATGCTGACCATGGCCACGCCGGACCAGGCTTACCCGGCGCTGGTGCAGCAGTTATTGCCGTCGGGATTGCGGGGACTGGTGGTGGGCGGCCTGCTGGCGGCCTTGATGAGTTCGCTCTCCTCGCTTTTCAATTCCTGCTCCACCCTGTTCACGGTGGATATTTACGAGAAAATCAAGCCCGGCGCCTCCGAGCGCGAACTGGTGGCCGTCGGCCGGATCGCCACCGGCGTGGTGGTGCTGCTGGGCCTGGCCTGGATTCCGGTGATGAAGATGGTGTCCGGCGCGCTTTACGAATACCTGCAAAGCGTCCAGGCCTACCTGGCGCCGCCGATGACGGCGGTGTTCTTCCTCGGGGTGTTCTGGCCGCGGCTGAACGGCAAGGGCGCCATGGCAGCATTGTGCGTGGGATTTTTGCTGGGGCTGAGCAAGCTGGCCTGCCAGATTTACGCCGGGCTGCTGCCGGCGGAGGCCGCGCCCGGCGGCCTGGCGGCCATCCTGGTCCATTACGGCCAAATCAATTTCCTGGTCTTCTGCGTTTACCTGTTTCTGGCCAGTTGCCTCGTGCTCGCGGCGGTCAGCCTGCTGACGCCGGCGCCGGCGCGCGCCAAAATCGGCGGCCTGACCTACGCCACGGTGACGAGCGCCGGCCGCGACGAAATCCGCGCCAGTTGGAACCGCTGGGATGTAATCAACACCATTTTGATCCTGCTGCTGATTATCGGTGTGTACCTTTACTTCACCGGATGATTGGTTCAAGAGCAAGCATATGCCGGAAACGCAAAATATCGGAGTGCTGATTGTTGACCGGCCGGCCGGCCCGGCCGGGCGCCCGCGCGGACTGGCGCTGGATGATCTCGCCGGGCGCGTCGCCCGGCGCCTGGGCGCGGAAGGCCGGGTGCAGGCGGCCGAATTATTGACCGACCGGCCGAGCCTGGCGGAGCCGATCCGGGCGCTGGCGGACGCCGGCGCCGTCCAGGTTTTTGTCATTCCCGCCCGGCCCGATGCCGACTGGCCGGCGATCGCCGCCGCCGCCGCCATGGCGCAGCAGGCCTTTCCGCAGCTCACCCTGATTCCCGCGCCGCCCGCCGCCCCCGACCGGCGCCTGGAAGACTGGCTGGTGGAGCAAACCTGGCCGTTATTCGCCGCAACGCGGACGCAGCCGGCCGACGGCGCGGCCATTGAAAAAGCCAGCCATGCCATCATCGCGCGGGCCATCGAACCGGCGGCGGCGCAGTTCACTCCCGAAGAATACGCCGTGTTGCGGCGCGTGATCCACGCCACGGCGGATGTGTCATTCCGGGATTCGATCCGGTTCGCGCCGGGCGCGGCGGCGGCGGGCGCGGCGGCCCTGCGCGCCGGCCGGCCGGTCATCTGCGACGTGCGGATGCTGGCCGCCGGCTGTACGCATGGCGTCGGCGAAGTCATCTGCGCCATCAGCGACCCGGCGGCGATTGAAATGGCGCGCCGGCAGGGCATCACCCGCGCTACCGCCGCCATGCGGCTGCTGGGCGACCGCCTGAACGGCGCCATCGTCGCCATCGGCAACGCGCCCACCGCACTGTGGACTTTGATGGAAATGGCCGCCAACGACGGCCCGCGTCCGGCGGCGGTAATCGGCATGCCGGTGGGATTCGTCGGCGCCTACGAATCCAAACTGGCGCTGTCGCAAACCGGTTTGCCGTTCATCACCAACCTGAGTCCGCGCGGCGGCAGCCCGGCAGCCGCCGCGGCAGTCAACGCA
>CAZYXU010000056.1:0-19965 GCA_964650945.1 uncultured Verrucomicrobiota bacterium
AAATTTATGGATGCATTATTTCCACGCATGCTGCAGGATTACGTTGAACGCCGGGTGGATGCCTGCCTGGCGCCGCGCGCGGCGCGGTTTGCTTCCATCAATACCCGTGCGGCCATGGCGCGCCAGGTGGCGGCCGTCCGGGCGGACTTGCAGAACATTTACAACCTGCCGGCGGAAAAAACGCCGCTGCATGCGCGCCTTACGGGTGAAATCAAAACCAAGTCATATAATATTCAAAAGGTGATTTATGAAAGCCGGCCGCGCTTTTTCGTCACGGCGAATCTGTACGTTCCGCGCGGCGCCGGCCCATTCCCCTGCGTGCTGGTATTGTGCGAACACGCCGATATCGGGAAGGCGGCGCCGCGTTACCAGCAACTCTGCGCCGGGCTGGCGGCGCAGGGCTTTTTAACGCTGATCATCGATCCGATCGGCCAGGGCGAACGTTCGCAATACCTGGAATACAAACAACAGATAACGCGCTGCGTGATGGAGCATATCCTGGCCGGCAACCAGCAATATCTGGTTGGCGATTTTTTCGGCGCCTGGCGGGCCTGGGATGCCGTGCGTGGTTTGGACTTTCTGCTGGCGCTGCCGCAGGCCAATCCGGCGGTGGCGGGGGTGACCGGGCATTCCGGCGGCGGCACCATGAGCGCCGTGATGCTGGCGTTGGACGAGCGCCTGACCATGGGCGCCCCGGGGTGTTTCATCACCACTTACCGCCGCAACCTGCAAAACGAATTGGCGGCCGACTCGGAACAATATCCGCCGGGGATCATCGGGCGCGGCTATGAATTGTATGACCATCTGACCGCCGCCGCGCCGCGGCCGGTGCTCATCCTCGCCAGGGAAAACGATTACTTCGATCTGCGCGGCGCCCGGGAAGCCTATCGGCATTTGCGCCGGGTGTATACGCTGCTGGGCAAACCTGCCAACATCCGGCTTGTGGTTGAAAAAGGCGGGCATGGCTATGGTCCGGCGATGGGCGCCGCCATGGCCGCGTTTTTCTGCCGCCAGGCCGGGATTACACCGTCGCGCAACGCGCCGGCCCTCAGGGTGTTTGAGCCGGCGGAGTTGAACGTTACGCGCGGCGGGCACGTGGCGCTGGCCGGCAGCCGGCCGATCTGCAAATTCACGCGGCAAGCGTACCGGGCGGTCCGGCGCCGCCGGCCGGTGTTGACGCCGGGGCGCTTGAAACGCTGTTTGGGCATTGCCGCGCGGCCGGCCGGCGCTTTGCCTTATCGCGTATTGCGCCCGTTTTATGACAGCCGGCAGCAGCGCCATGTTTCGCGCTTCGCGATTGAAACCGAAGCGCAGGTCTTCGCCGTCTTAAAGTGCTTTTCCCGGGAACTATGGTTTCATGTTCCCGCCGCGGAGAAAATTACGACGATCCATCTGCCGCATGTCAGTTGTCTGAAAGCACCCGAGTGGCGGCCGCCGGAATCGGATTATTTTGTCCTGGACGTCCGCGGCTTGGGGGAATCCCTCCCGCGCACCGGCCGGCTCACCGAACCATTCCTGGCGCGCTGCAACTCGGATTTCATGTATGCTTCATATTGCGATATGCTGGGTGATTCCCTCCTGGGCCGGCGCGTCTATGACGTCCTGGCGGTTTTGCGCTTTTTGCGCCGCCACGGCCATGCGGCGTTTTCGCTCGCCGGGCGCGGGTTAGGCGGTTTGCACGCCTTGATGGCCGCGGTGCTCGATCGCCATGTTCGCGATGTCACCCTCACGGATACGCTCGAATCCTATGCCGCCATCATCCAGGCCGATTTGCATGACTGGCCATTGTCCGGCATGGCGCGCGGCATTTTAAGGTATGGCGACCTGCCGGACATGGTGCGGTACCTGCGGCAAACCGGGCGGCGGGTCAAAATTAATGCGCCTGCCGGCGCATCGTGCCCGGCGGAATAATGCATGAGGAACTATGAGGAGCGCCGTTTATGTATAATATTTGTATTTTAGGCGCCAGCGCCATGTGGGCGCCCCGCCTGATCACCGATCTCATCTGTGTTTTTGACGAACCGCTTGAAATACGCTTGGTGGATATTGCCCCGCAAGCCCTGGACGCCTGCGCGGCATGGGGCCGGACCGCCAACAAACATCACCGGCGCAAGGATAAATATCTGAAGTTCACGGACCGGAAAAAGGCGCTGCGCGGCGCGGACGCCGTGATTATCACCATCGCCACCGGCGGCCTGGACGCCATGGCGCATGACCTGAAAATTCCGGAACGATATGGAATCTTTGCGACCGTGGGCGATACCAGCGGCCCCGGCGGTTGGTCCCGGGCCATTCGCAATATCCCGGTCTTCCGGGAATTCGCGGAAGACTTCCAGCGGTATTGCCCCAACGCCTTCATCGCCAATTACACCAACCCGATGGCGGCGTTGACGGCGACTCTCCAGCAGTGTTGCGGCAACCCGTCCGTCGGGCTCTGTCATGCCTATTTTGAAACCAAGGACGTCATTCAGAAGATTTTCGGACTGGAAAACTGGCGCCGGATTTCACTGGCCATCGCCGGCGTTAACCATTTCACCTGGGTGGTGGACTTCAAGATCGGCCGGGACGACGGGTACCGGCTGCTGCGGGCCAAGTTGAAACGGAAAAAACTGGCGGACATCCTGCCGCGGAAGAGCGCGGATGAAATCGGATTCTCGTCCGGCCATCTGCTCTGCGCCGAACTCTACGAAACGTTCGGCTACCTGCCGTATCCCGGCGACCGGCATACCTGCGAATTCCTGTCCTTTGCCCTGGCGAACAATCCTGCGCGCTACAACTTGCAAGCGGCGGCTGAAAAATACGATGTGATCAAATACTGCGACATCCGGCGGACGGAAATATTCCACCGGCGCCAGGGCCTGCGCCAGAGAGATCGGAACATCGCGGGCTGGATTTCCGGCGCGAAAGCCATGCCGCAAAAAACCCGGGAAACGGGGGCGGAAATGATCCGGGCCTTCCTCGAGAACCAGCCGTTCACGGACGCGGTGAATAAAATCAACACGGGGCAGATACCCGGCCTGCCGGCCGGGGCCTGCGTGGAGACGCTCGGCGTGGTGGATGGGATGGGGGTGCGGGCGCTCATGGTGGAGCATATTCCCGAACACCTGCTGGAAGTCATGCGGCCGCCGGCGCTTTGCCAGAAATGGGTCGTCGCCGGCGTCTTGCAAAGTGAGCGGAACCTGCTGCTGCAGGCGTTATACCGCGATCCCCAATGCGCCGGGCTGAAACCGGCGCAAATCCGGGATATGGCGGACGAGTTATTCAAGGCCAACCGGCCTTTTGTTAAAATTTAGGGGTCATTGCCGGCAACTCGCAAATCACGAAAACAGGAGGATTGCCATGCGCAAGCGCTTGTTATTTATAACGCTGGGCGGTTTTTGCGGCGTCTGGGGCGCGATCGCGGATGGGAGTTTGTTGCTTTATCCCGTGCCGCAAAAGACGGTCGTAACAGCGGCAGATGCCGTAATTCCGGAGCGGGTGGTCGTTGTTCAGGGCCAGACGCCCGGCGCGCAAGCGCAATATGCCGTGGGGCAATTGACCAACGATCTATACCGTTATTTGCGCGTGACTTCGGTTTGTGTCACAAATTTCAACGACGCGCCGGCAACCGGCGCGACAGTGCTGGTCATCGGCCGCCATGGCGCGCCCCATGTCAAGGCGGCGTTGGACCGGATCGGCGAGTTGCCGGACGCGCAATCAATGCGTCCGGAGGGTTTTCAGCTCTTTACCCGCGGTACGTATGGCGTGGTTGCCGGCGCGGATGATGCCGGCGCGCTCTACGGCTCCTTCACGCTGGCCCAGTTGCCGCGGCGCAGCGCCGGCGTCCTCCGGATGCCGCAGGTGCAAATCGAGGATTATCCCGGATTCCCCGTCCGGGCCATCACATCGTTTCCCGCCAAGCAGTCCTTGTGGAGTTTTCTGGATGTCTATGCGCGGTTGCGTTTCAACCGGATCAGCCCCAATAGCCCCTACATCACTTTTGACATGGAGCAGGAGAAAGACGGGTTAAACGATCAGCAGCTGGCTGATTTGAAAATCTTTTTGCCGGAGTGCCATCGGCGCGGCCTGCAGGTCGAAATGCCCTTTTATTATCTGGGATTATGCAAGGCCTTTAATACTGGTCATTTGTGCGCCAGCGACCCGCGGAACGCGCAGTGGGTTCAAAAGCTTATTGAGCAGTATTGCCAGGCGGGTGTGGACAGTTTTCGCGTCAATTTCGACGATTTAAGGAAGGAACACAGCGCGGCCTGGCGCGCCTGCGAACGGTGCCGGACGGCGGGTATGGGGTTGGGCCAGGATAACGCGTTGTGGGTCAAACACATCAAGGAGGCGGCGGACCGGCACGGCGGGCGCGCCATTCAAACCTGCCCGTACACTTATTTTGGCCCGCCCGCAAGCTGGACCAACGGATATTTTGCGCCGGATTTAATCTACGACGGCCGGCAATATTTGGAGGAATATCTGGGCGCCATGCAAACGCCTTTATTCAAGGAGGTCAATGTATTCCATTGCATGCCCGATCCGGCTGTGACCGGCGTCTTGAAATCGATGGGTATGCCGAATTATATACACTGGTTTAACAATGCCTCCTTTTTCATGGGGTATACGCGGTATAAATCCGTGTTCAAACCGCTCGGCCGGGCCAACGCCTTCTTTGCGGGGTTCACTCCCTTTGCGCCGTGGGGGATCGAACTCGCAATCAACTCCCAGACGGTGGAGCAGGTTTATTCGCCGGAACAGATGGCCTGGCTGCAGACCATGCCGCAACGCGCGCGCGGCGCCTACTTGTGCCGCGACCTGCTGCAACCGACACTGGTGTTTGCGCAATATGCCTGGTCCCCCGCGACCTTCTCGAATGAAGCCTGGCCGGAATACGATGCCGCCCTGGCCGCGCGCGTGTTTGGCCCGGAGGCCGTGCCGGTCTACCAGGAGTGGAAACGGAAATTCAGGAGAATATGTCTGGCCTATAACGATCTCAGCGCTTTTACGCCGGATACCGCGGCGACCATGGCGCGGTTGCGGCAGGAATATCCCGCCGCGCATGCCTTGCTGGAGCGCATGCTCGCGGCCAGGCAAGCGACGGTTGCGCGTCAGGAATTTGTGCTCCTGGATTGCGACAAGGACGATCCGGTGGAATACGCCCGGAATGCCGACAAAATCATGGGGGAACTGGTAAAGGCCGAATACGCCGTGCGGGCGGACGTGACGCCTCTGGTGAAACGCGCCCAGCCCCATCAAGGCAACCGGATGGAGCTGAGCCGGACCCTGCGCCTTGCCAGCCCCTTGCTGATGTATGTCCTGCCCTGGGCGGTGACGGCCGATGAGCATGGCGATATTTACAGCGTCAGCCTGCCTTCGGCGGGGTTCGGCATGACGTCGCCGTCCAAGCTGAATTGGTTCGCGGAATTTTTCAATCTTGAAGTCAACGGCATGTCCTTGGGCAATGCCGTCCCGGAGATGCAGGTCATTGAACTGGGCGCGAACGCGCAGGCGATTCAATGCGACTGGACGCTCGATTATGCGGGCGTGACCATTGTCTTTTCCATGCTCCCCGACGGCGGTTTATTGCTCGATGGCACGGTGCAGGCCCGCGGCCTTAAACCGCATACTATGCGCATGACCTGCATTTGTTCCCCGGCGGTGGGCGCATCCAACGAGTGGCAGGACGATGAAATGGATAAATGGGTCATGACGGGCGGGCGCGAATTGCCGCACGGATCGTATATGTACGTGAATCTGGAAAAGGAAAACTGGTTTTTATTTTATGACCGCAAAAACGATTTTCCGCGCGAGATCATCCGGGCCGGCGTCAGCACGATCCCGGATGGTCCCTGTGCGCTGGTCATCGATCCTGAAAATATTCACTGGATGGATATCAATGTCGGCAGCCGGGTGTCGCAGACCGCCCTGTATTTCAAGAAGGGCGCCAGCCGTTTCCGCATGGCTTTTTACGACCTGAACCGGACCAGCAACGCCGACGCGATCGCTTATTTCAAGGCGCGCGGCGCGGGCATTGCCGCATCGCTGCGCCCGGCCGGCCGTGAGTCTTTGCCGGGGGAAGGGGGGCCATGAAGGCGATGACCTGGCGGCGATGCGCGTTGCTGGCCGGCATGGTTGCCGGCCTGATATGGTCCGGCGGCGCGGGCGCGGCAACGTCCGCGGCGCAAAGCGTCACTGCGGCGACCTTTAACGATTGCCGCCTGCGCTTGTGGTATGGCAGCCTGCGGCTCAACCGGGATGAGTGGCCACTGGTTGTCCGGGACCGCTATACATTCCAGTCCGGCGGGCAAGCCGTTGAACCGCGGTTCGGCTGGTGGTACAATGGCGTGCAAACCAGCCTTGGCACAAACTGGTTCGAGATCCGCACGGATGATCCGGCCGGCAAGCTGGTGCGCCGGGTCACATTCGGCGCAAACAGTTTGGAATTGCGTTTTAATCTCCACGTCCGGCCGGAATACCGGAAAAACCCCGAAGTCCGTTATCAAGTGCAGTTCAGCCCGGAATATTTTTATGGCCGGGACGATACCCAGGGGGCACAGTTGCGCGTGACCCGGGCCGCCGGCCAGGTCGAGCGGATATTCCTGCCGCCGTTTTCCAGCATCCGCGCGGACCGTAGCTGGCGCAAGTTTTTCGACGGCTGGCGCGCCGCGGAGATGCACTGGTCCGGCCTGGCGGGACCGCAGCGGATGGGCCTGGAAATCATCGAAGGCGAAGAGGGGGTGTTTGTGGATGACCGTGTTTCTCGATATGTCTATGACGTCAGTATCATTCCGGTTCTAACCCCTGCGACGAACGACGCCGCGGAAGTCCGGTGCGCCGTCAGGATCGTTTTCCCCGCCGGCGGGGGATTGGCGGATCAGTTGAACATAGGGCCGCCTTAAAGGAGGAAATGAGTATGCGGCGGATGGGATTATTAATGATGTGTTGCATCGGTTGCGCGGGATGGGCCCAGGTCGTGCCGTTAACCCCGGCGGCGCAAGCGGAGTGGCGGAACCACCTGCTGCCGCTGCCCCATGAAATTACCGTCAGTCATGCGTTCCAGGGAAACCCGCGGGACATCGGCATCTTTCCGGCGCGCGGCGCCGGCGCAATCGAACAGCAGGCGCTCGGCGAACTGCGCGCGGTTTTCAAGGCCCGCACGGGTATGGATCCGACCGGCACGCGCTTCCGGATCGTGATCGGGGTTTTCGATCAAGCCGGCGCCGTGGAATCCCTGCGCGCCGGCGGGGCCGCGGCGTTGAAAACCCGGCCCAATCCGGATCAGGCATATCTTATCGAACCCGCGGGCACGAACCGGTTGCTGGTCGGCGGCTGGAACGCCGCGGGAGTTTATTTCGGCGTCCAGACCCTGATCCAGCTTCTCGAACCCAGGCTGACGCCCGGCCAGGCCCTGATTCCGCTGGCGCGGGTCGCGGACTGGCCGGACTTTGATGAACGCGGCCTTTGGAACAACAGCCTGTCGCAGATTCCGTGGCTGGCAACGCTGAAGCTCAATTACTCGCTGGCGCCCGCCGGCATAGGCTTTGCACCCGGCCAGCCTGTCCAGTGCCTGCGCATGCAAACCAACGCGTATCCGGCGGCCAGCGTCCGCCCATTCCATCTGGAAAACCGCTGCCCCCATCTGGATTTCTTTGCCCGGTATGGCATGCAGGATGTTTATCCGGAACTGGTCGGCCAGGGCGAAAGGGCGAAAAGTCCCTACCATCACCGGAACCAGGGCATCTGTCCCTGTGCATCCAATCCGCTTTTCCGTAAAATCCTGCTGGAATGGGCCGAAGACGCGGTGCGGCAGGGAGCGCGCGAAATCGGCATCTGGCTGTCGGAGTTGACGCCCATTCAATGCGAATGCGCGGCCTGCCGGCAGTCGGGCATCCCGCAAATTGTGATGGAAACGAAGGTGGCCTGCGAGGTTTTCCGGGAACTCCGTCAAAAGCATCCCGCAGTGTCAGGCCGTATTTTATTCACCCAGGGCTGGACGGGGTACTCCAACGATCTGGCCGAGAGTTACGCGTGTCTGAAATTGCTGCCGCCGGAAATCAAGGCCGAAAAAGTTTACGGCTTCAACCCGGCGTTCGACGAATATGCCGCCAGCGGCCGCTGGGTGGCGACGTTTAACGGATCGCGCCTGTCACCGCAGGCTGCCTTGCGATTCTGGGGCGCGCAGGACATACCGGCGGTCATGCAGCGCCTTTATACGAATCATTGGAGCGGCGTTTATAGCTGGGCGCCGGTCAAACCGCCCGCCGATGTTAAAGGCGGCTACGATCATGTGAAGGGGCTCTGGGAACGGGAATTATATAATTTCCATATCAGCGCCCTGGCCGAATGGTCATGGAATGTCAACGGCCGGGATGCCGCCGCCCTGGGTACGGCCTGGGCCACGCGCCGCGGCCTGGAAGCGCCTGATGAAATCGGCCGGTGGATTGCGCTGATGGGTCCGATTGAGTGCTCCCTGGAAAATATTCATGCCTTTGTTCCATCGGGTTCCGCGTGGAAAACAGCGATCGGGCAACTGGAAAAAGGGGAACGTCTGGCGTTGGGCGCGGGGCTGTTCCGTCCTTTTGCCGCAACCACCGACTTCGCAGAGCGGGAAAACTCTTGCCGGCAAGCGTTGGCGCTGGTCGCATCGCATAAGGATCCGACATTTGCCGTGGAAACCAAACTGGTGCTGACGCTCATGGACGCGATCCAACGTCTGAACGAGATTTTTGAAGCGGCTGCGTCTGCGGCCATGCCGGCAGCGGCGCGCCGGGCGCGGTTAGACATGGCCGCCGGCCAATTCGCGGCGGCCGTGGAAAACCTGGCGGCCGTATCCGGGCAAATGGATGATCTGCTGATGCGCAGTGTCGAACCCGGCCCGCAGCCGCCCGGGGCCGGCGGCAATGCCTGGCGCGAGATGCTCGCCCGGGTTCAGAAGGCTGTGGCGCAATGCGCCGGAAAACCATAAAACCAGTTGGAGGAAGTCGGATATGGAGCGCGCTAGCGTAGCCGGAAAAAACTTGCGCCGGAAACTTGTTCCCCGGCAGATCGGCGAGGGACTGCGCGGCGGCCAGATGCAGGAAACCATCGCCGAGCCGCATCCGGCCGTTCCGGGCGAGTTCATCATCTATTTTAGCTGTTTTGCCGCGTATGGCGGCAGTTTCGGCATTTACGACACCGCCACGGAACAGGTCCGCTATTTTGACCTCGAACCGGGCGACATCGAATTGAACCGGATTGCCAGGGGGCCGGACGGAACACTCTGGTCCGGATCGGCCGCCGGGCGGCTCTACAGCTACTCGCCGGCGCAGGACGCTTTTCGCAGCCATGGCTTCCCTTTCGCCACCGCCGCCCGGGGCGGGCTTAAAACCCTGCGCTCCTGCGCCGTCAATGCTGACGGCGTCGTGTATTTTGGCGACATCCAGGGGAATTTCGGCCGCTACTTCCCCCGCGCGGAGCGGTTCGAATATCTGGGCCGGCCGTTCACCGACACGAACTATCTCGCCTATCTCGCTCCCGGCCCCGGCGGCGCGATCTTTGCCGCCGGTATCTTCAACACCGGCATCTATCTATACAACCCCGCCAGCGGGACGGCGGAAATGATCCTTCCCGCCGATCCCTATCGCCGGAACCCCGATGACTTCCGTGCCGGTGCGATCCAGGTCAGCGGCGATTTCCTCTTTGCCCATGTCGGCCCTTACCTGGTTTTCGACGCCCGCACGGGCAAATTCCTCTGCGAAATCCCGCCCATCGAGCCGCCCGAAGATGTGAACGCGCAGGGTGCTTGGATGATGGGCGCCTGGATAGGCGTGGACGGCGGCTGCGCGTATTTTGTAACCAAGCGGGGGGCGGCCTGTTTCGATCCGACAACCAGGAAACTCGCCCTGATCGAGGTCACGGAAGAATTGCTGGCCCGGCATCCGCGGCTGGCGTCCGGCCTCCGGTGGGGGATGACGCCGCAGTTCCATTTGCTCCGGTTCTCCCGCGACCGCCGCCGGCTCGAACGGGTCCAACTGATCGAATGCCGCAACCGGGGAATGAACATTGCCCTGATGGGCGTCGGGCCGGACGGAGCGATCCATGTCGCTTCCCTGCAGTCGCAGCTGATCAGCCGCACGGACGCCCGACGCCGGGAGCTGCGCGCCCTCGGCTACGCCGCCCTGATCGCGGGACAGCCCTGCAGCATTTTCGGCTATCGGGGCAAGCTCTACATCGGGTCATATCCGGGCGGGCGCCTGCTGTGTTATGACCCCGCCCAAAAGTGGCGCGTCAGCCCCGGCCAAACCGATTCCAACCCGTGCGTGCTTTCCAGCCGGACGAAGGGCCTGTATCGGCCGTTCGCGCATTGCGTGGACACCGAAGGCTGCCTGTGGTTGGGCGGCATCGAGGACTGGGGCGCTACCGGGGGCGGCCTGATCCGCTTCTCCCCGGACAACCGCGTCCTGGAACAACACCGCCTCCCGCAACATCAGGTCTGGAGTCTGGCCTGCGCCGGTCCGGGTTTCCTGGCCTTCACCACCCACCAACAGGTGTGTTTGTGGAGCATCGCGGAGCAAAAGGTCATGCGGATACTGGACTATCCGGCGCGGGGGCTCTTTGCCGCCGGCCCCGGGCGCCTCTTCGCATTCGATGTCGTCCACCGGCCGGACCTTGGCGTTCGGACCAGCGCCCCGAAACTCTTCTCTTTACCCGACCTGCGGGAACTCCGCGACTACCAGTTCCCCGTGGATGACGCGACCGATGGGATTCTCGGCTCGAACGGACTGTATTACGGGATCGGCCACGGCCCCCGCTGCGGCATTTTCGCGCTCAATCTTGAATCGGGCCGTTCCCGCGTCATCTGCGAGGTCAGTGGCCGTTTATTAACTGAGGATGGCGCAGGGAACCTGTGGTTCGTGCGATCCCTTCCCCTCGGCCATCCGCATCGCGGCCGCGAGCAAAATCTGTGGCTGCTGCGGGGCGGGGCAAAACTCAAGGCGGACTAAATCAGGGAAACAGGATTTTGCCCCCAGTTTGCGGGGTGAGGGTCACGGCTGCGTCATTCTTGCGGATCACCAGGGACGGTTCGCCCCACCAAAGGCAAATATGGCCAAAATGGTGGGGCGAGGCGTCCCTGCCGAGCCGTCTTTTTATCCGAGTATGACGCAGCCCTGCGGGGAGGGTAGAGCGGAGACATTTTGGGATGACAAAACCATGCCGGTAAGGCATAATAGGCAAGTGAAGACAGCATGCAACAAGGAGGCGGTATGCAATCATGGGTGCGGAAGAGCAGCTTGGTCGGTTTAGTGGCGTTGGCGGGGATTTACACGGGATTTTCGGCTACTTATTATGTGGCCACGAATGGCAATGACACGTCCGGCGACGGTTCGCTTGCCACTCCCTGGTTAACCATCAGCAACGGCGTAGCCCAGGCAACCGCGGCGGGCGACACGGTACTGGTAGGAAACGGGGTGTATGTTCTGACGACCAATATAGTTGTCGCCAAAGCCGTCCATGTCGTTTCCCTTGCCGGTCCGGACAGCACAATTATAGACGCCAACTGGCAGGGACGCTGTTTCTATGTCGGGCATTCGAATGCCGTCGTGGACGGATTCACCCTGACCAACGGGTATGCTGCGAGCGGCGCGAACACCAACGGCGGAGCCGTTTATTTGACCAACGGGATTATCCGCAATTGCAATATTGCCAGCAACTATGCCGCGGGCGTAGGCGGCGGCATTTATTGCTGGAATGCGGGGATTGTCGCAAATTGCACGGTGGCGGTCAATCGCGCCGGAACGCTGGGCGGCGGCATCTACAGCTATCTGGGCGCAATTACCAATTGTCTGATTGTGTCGAATATTTCCGGCAGTTATGGCGGCGGCGCGTGGTTGCAGGGAGCGACGATGCATAACTGTCAAATTATCGGTAATTCCAACACCATCTTAAACGCGGGTGGGGTCTTTAGCCGGAATTCAGCCATCATTAACAATTGCCTGATTAAAGGCAATCGCAGCCCGAACGGCGGGGGCGGGATTCAGGTGATTGCCGGGGTGGTGGTAAGCAATTGCATCATCACCACAAATACCGGCGCCAATTATGGCGGCGGGGTTCACATGGGGGACGGCGTCTCGCTGATCACGCATTGCGACGTGGTCAGCAATGCGCTGAGCGGCGGCTATGGCGGCGGCATCTACATTGAATACGCCGCGGGCAATCGCATTGAAAACAGCCGGATTAGCTATAATTATTGCGCGGCCAATTCCGGCGGCGGCATTGCCATTGGCGTGGCGCGCCTGTCGTATGCGGTCATCCGGAATTGCCTGATCAGCAAGAATTCCGCGCCGTCCACCGCCCGGGAAGGCGGCGGCATTTATGGCGGCGAGTGGGCGGCATGGTCGAGCGGGGCGCTGGTTGATTCCTGCACCATCGTCGAAAACCGGGCCAACCGGGCCAATTCCGGCGGCGTTTATTTTACGACCACCAATTATTACATGACCAATTGCATCGTCTATAGCAACACCACCGTCAATGTTTCAACCGATCCGGATGTCTTTCATGTGCGGACCAATCTGAATGTGGCCTACAGTTGTTCGCCCAAGCTGACGAATAGCGCCGGGTGCATCACCAATTACCCCGCTTTCGCGGATAGCGCCGCCTACGATTACCGGCTCACGGCCGATTCCCCCTGTATTGACGCGGGCACTAATCTGCCCTGGATGAGCGGTGGCGCCGACCTGGATGGCCGCGCGCGGATCGATGGATTCCGCCGCGCGGTGGACATGGGCGCCTATGAATATCTGGCGCGGGGCGTGATGATCAATATCCGCTGAACCCGTCCGGTCCCGTTGGAAAAGGAAAATCCATGCCGGGAAACTATCCGGCGGAGCGGGTTCGCACGCGCCGCCATCCCGGCAAGCGGTTTTCAGTCCAGCAGGGCGAGCATGGATTTTACCAGGACGTCGTCCATGCCCGGGGCGTAGGGCGCGGCGTAGAACTTGTGCATGAAACTGTTGGTTTCGTACCCGCCTTCCGTCAGGGCCGCGGTGGTGGGCAGATAGCCGACGACGCCGTTGGCGTCGCCGCAGAGCAGCAGTTTGTGTTTCTTTTCCGCGGCGCCGGCCTTGATCCGCAGGCCGATCTCCACCATGGTTTCGCCGGCAATGCCGGCCAGCCGCGCCGGGCCGATGTGCAATGCCTGGATGTCCATCGGCACGGTGGCGGGGATGGGCGCGCCCGCGGCCAGCCGCTCTTTCCAGAAATCGCGCCAGGCGTCCAGGCCGGCGCCGTCGTGCGCGGTCTGGCTCTGTTTATGCGTTTCGCAGGCGCTTTCCAGGCGGTCGGGATTCACCGGCAGCAGGTCCTTGTCCAGCGGCAATTCCAGGATTTGCAGGCGCCCGGCGACGTCGCCGGGCGGCAAATCTTCGCCCTGCTCCAGGGCCGCGATGGCGGCGCCGGCCAGGATATGCCCCATGCGTTCGGCATCAGCGAAGGTACCGCCCTTGAATTGGCCGGTGGCCGGATCAATAATCGCCGGGCGCACGTCGCCGCAGCAGCCGTTGGTGAACATGGCGATGGCGCCGGGATACATCTGCTGCAGCACCCGCTGCACCACGCCCGGGTAATCGGCGGAAATCTGGTAGATGGTGGTTGCCAGCACCGTGGGGTGGCAGGCGTAATTACAGAGGATCACCCGCGGCCGGCCGGTGGGATCGCAGACGGCGAACACCGCGACCTGCGGATCGATCGGGCGGTCGGGGTTGGGCGCCATCTGAAAACGGCCGCGTTCATCCTTGCTGCGCCGGTTGATGGCGCCGATGTTCGTTCGGCCCGTGCCCCAGCGCAGGACCGCTGGCGCTTCCCGCTGGATGGCTTCCATGACCGCGCCGACGGCTTTTTTCTGCAACAGCGAAAGGTAGTCCGGCAGCAGGCGTTCGTCGCGGGCGCGCGCAGAAAAGGTGAACGGGCCGGTATGGGTGTGCGCCGCGGTGATCATGACCCGTTCCGGCGTCAGGCCGGTGCGCTGGGTAATGTCCGCCTTGATGGCGGCGGCGTGTTCCTTGGAAAAATACACCAGGTCGGACGTGATCAGGGCCACGCGCTCCTGGCCGTCGGAGATGGTCAGCGCCTTCAGGTAGAGCGGGTCGTGCACCATCTGGGCGGGTTGGGTGCGCGCGGCGTGTCCCTGGAGCAGGTACCCGACGGGCGGGGTGATATCAGTGCTGCAACTGCCGGCGTAATACATGGCTTGGTTCCTCTCTGATGCTGATTGAATGCCTGCGCGGCGTCCGCCCGGCTTTTCGCGGGAGCAGGCCAGCTTCAGGCCGCCCCGCTGCTATGCGGAAGGCAAGCGTATGCGGAAGATATCCTGCCTGCCGGCGCAAGTCAAGCCAATGCGCTCCGCCGCGGCATTAGGGATTGCAATCTTGTTTTGACAAATGCAGTGCGCTTATGGTTTGATTGATCAAAAAGGGAGGAATACGGTCATGGCGACGCCGGCATTGTACAGCAATCGTTATCCGCAGATGGTGCATGAAAACTTTGTGCAGCGCGTGCGCGCCGCCATGGCCGCCCGCCGCGAACGCCTGGCTCGCCTGCGCACCCGGCAGGATGCCCAAAATTACGTGCGCGCCGTGCGCGCTTCGATCGCGCAATCCTTTCAGCCGTTCTTCCCGAAAACGAAATGCGCGTTGGACGCGCACGTTACAGGCCGCGCCGCTTACCCGAATTTCACGCTGGAAAAAATCGTTTTCCAGAGCCGGCCGGGTTTCTATGTCACCGCCAATCTCTACCTGCCGCTGAAACTCGACGCCCCGGCGCCGGCCGTGCTTGGGCTGTGCGGCCACGCGCTGAACGGCAAACAAGCCGAGCCTTATTACAGTTTCGCGCAGGGCCTGGCTTCCAAGGGCTTTGTGTGCCTGCTGATGGACCCGATCAGCCAGGGTGAGCGCTGGCAGCATGACCGGCCCCGGGGCGCGCCCATGCCGGGACTCTGCCACGCGCATAACCTGCTGGGCAACCAGATGGTGCTGACGGATGATTTCTTCGGCGCCTGGCGCGTCTACGACGCCATCCGCGCCTTGGATTACCTGTTCACCCGGCCGGAAGTCAACCTCCGGCGTATCGGGGTCACCGGCAATTCCGGGGGTGGCACGCTTTCGGCTTACCTCACGGCCCTGGATCAGCGCCTGGCCATGGCGGCGCCGTCGTGTTATATCTGCTCCTGGCTGGCGCAGGTTGAGAACGAGATTCCCGCCGATGCCGAGCAGAATCCGCCGGGCATCCTGGCCCACGGGCTGGACGAGGCGGACCTGTTGATTGCGTATGCGCCGCGCCCAACGATTGTGCTGGGGCAGTATTATGATTTTTTTGACTGTCGGTACACGCAGGCAGCTTACCGTGAACTCCGGCGCGTGCATTCCCTGCTGGGCAGCCCGGACACCGCCCAATGCTTCATCGGCCCGACGACCCACGGTTATTCCATCCATAACCGCGAAGCGATGTACCGCTTCTTTATGCAACATGCCGGCTTGTCCGGCCGCGCGCGGGAGCCGAAAATCGCGGCATTGACGGAGGCCGATACCTGGGCCGTCCTGCGGCGCAAGACTGCGCGGCTGCCCGGCCGGCGCGTCTTCGAATTCACCCGGGAACGGGCCGCGGCCCTGGCGGAAAAGCGCGGCCGGCCGGTAGGGAAGCGTCTGGGACAGGCCGTCCTCAAGGTGCTGGGAATTGCATTGGAAACAAAGCCGCCGCATTACCGCGTGACGCCGCGCTACCTCAAGTTCAGACCGGAATTGAAAATGCGCGGGCAGTTCCTGGCGGAGACGGCGCCCGGCATTTTAACCGTGCTGACTTCCTGCGGCGGCCCGGAGCATCATCCCCAGCATCTACCGGTCGGGCGTCTGATCGCCTACGTCGGCCATACCGCCGGGGAAGCGGATTTGCTCGCAGACCCGGCGGCCCGCGCCTTGCTGCGCGGAAAGCGGACGGTGGTGGCGATTGACCCGCGCGGCACCGGCCAGTCCGAACCGCTGACCTGCGGCGAACGCGATTTTTTCGCGCCGTACAAAGCCGATTATTTATACGCCTCACTGCATGAGATGTTCGGCGAAAATTACCTGGGCGCGCGCGTGCACGACTTGTTGGGGGCCTTGGACTTGTTATACGCGGAAGGCGCAACGGAAATTGAGCTGGCCGGCCGCGGCTTGGGGTCGGTCACCGCGGCTTTTGCCGCGCTCCTGCATCCGCGCCAGCCGCGGGTGCGCTTATACGATTACCTGCCCAGTTTCCAGATGCTGGTTGATGCCCAATATTTCACCTGGCCGCTCTCGGCCATGCCACGCGGCGTTCTGCGCCATTTCGACCTGCCGGACGTCTACCGCGTGCTGGACCGGCGCCTGCACAAAAGCGCACCTTGGGACGCCTGCATGCGCCCGTTGCGGTAGGCTCTGAGCCGGCATGAATCAGGTTTTTACGCCGCCGCCAGTTCGCGGGCGACTTGCAGCAGCCGCTTGATTTTTTCCAACTGCTCCATCGCATCCAGAACAAACCGGATATGCTGGGGACGGCAGGCGGCGATCCGGCGGTAAAACCGCTCCAACTCGCCGGCGGTCATGTTGTTGACCTCCCAGGTTTTGATCAGGATTTTGAACGGGCAGGAGCATTTGCTTTGCAGCAGTTCGGGCGCCAGGTACTGGTCGGCGCCCGGGTCGAAAGCCGCAATCTGCGCCGCGCCCAGGTAGGGCAGGTGGTCTTCGCGCAGCAACTCGCTGTGCAGAGACCGCGGCCCGGCCGGCTGGCCTTCATAATACATGTTCCAGTATGGCACAACGAATTCGCTGAACATGGCCGGCGGCAGCATGCCGGCGAAATCGTCGGCCAGGCCGCGCGTTTTTGCCGGGGCATCGCCGAACCAATGCCGGTGCAGCGCCCGGCCGAATTGCAGCGCGGTTTCCGTGCTGAATTGCAAGAGCTTATGGGCGCGCGCCGGATCGTCGTATAACAGCGTGAAGAAATCCGGGCCAATCAGCAACCCGGCGGTCGTCAGCGGCCCTTCGTTGTAGTGGCCAATGTATGTGCCCAGCGCTTCCGGGTTGCGCCGGCCCAGTTCCGCCGCCAGCCGCAGCCTGTTTTTAACGAGGGGGACTGCCAGGTAATCGGAAGGAGGCCGGAGCCGGTCAATATCTTCCGGGGCATGGATCATCGGTTCGACATTCGGCTCGCCGTCTTCGGCGAAGACGATCCGCGCGCCCAATGCGGCCAGGTGCGAGTAAGCGAATCCGGCCAGCCTGGGTTTGGGGGCGGGCACGCCCAGTTCGTCCGCCAGCGGACGGATGCGGTCGTAAACCTTGAAAATCGCATCGGCGTCAAAGTGCGTATCATGCAGCGCGACTCCGGCCAGTTGCGCCATGCATGACTCGGAAAACATGAATCCAAATGGTTGTGGCATGATTTTTAGATCCTTGGCATTTTGGTTGGTTCCGCTTGATCAAACGTCCGCGGCTGGACTGGTTCCGCCCGCGCCGCCTATTTCGTTCAGAATGATTTCCGCGGCGCGGTCGGCGGCGCCCCCGCCGCCCAGCGCCGCGCCGACGCGGTCCAGGCCGGCCAGCATGGCCTGGCGGCGCGGGGTCGGCGACAGCAGCGGCTCCAAGGCGGCGGCCAGACGGGCCGGCTGGGCCGCGTGCTGGATGAATTCCGGGCACAGCGGATTTTGCGCGGGGTCGGGATTCAGGTGCTGCCAGAGGATGTTGACCATGCCCAAATAAGGCACGCGGATCAACAGGCGCCCGGCCAGGTAGGTGGCCGGCGTCACCTTGTAGACAATCACCATCGGGCAGCGCATGAGGGCGGTCTCCAGGGTGGCGGTGCCGGAAGCCACGATGGCGGCGGACGCCTGGCGCAATACCTCGCGGGTTTGCCCGGTGGTGATGGCGAAGCGCTTTGGGCCGGCGCCGGATTTTGGCATTTGCGCCAGTTCCGCCTGGATCCATTGCGCCGCATCCGCCGCCGGTGCCGCCGCGATGAAGGCGGCATTGGGGTATTTTTGTTCCAGGCGCCGGGCCGTTTGCCACATCAGGGGGAAGAGGCGCTGGATTTCATGGCGGCGGCTGCCGGGCAGCAGCGCGATGCGGGGTTCGCCGGCCTGCCAGGGCAGGGGTTCCGGGGGCGCCCGGCGCGCGGCGGCGGTCGCGGACACCAGCGGGTGGCCGACGAAATCCACCGGCAAGCCCGTGCCCGCAAATAAAGGCGGCTCAAAGGGAAAGATGGTCAGCAGGCGGTCAATGCGCCGGGCCATGGCGGGGATGCGGCCGCGGTTCCAGGCCCAGACTTGGGGACAGACGTAATAAATGATTTTCAGCTCCGCCGCCCTGGCGGCGGCGGCGAACCGCAGGTTGAAGCCGGGGTAATCCACCAGCAGGATCGCATCCGGCCGGCGCTGCCGGGCCAGTTCGAGCATGGTGTTGAACACGCGCCGGAAGAAGAAATATTTGCGCAGCACTTCCGTCAGCCCCAGAACGGCCATCTCGCGCGCATCGAAGATGATTTCCATGCCGGCCTGGCGCAGGGCCGCGCCGCCGATGCCGAACAGGCGGATATCCGGCGTCCGGCGCTGGATGGCGCGGACGATGGCGGCGGCATGCATGTCGCCGGAGACTTCGCCGGCGATGATCATGAGGGATTTTTCGCGCATACTCCCTGTTGGCGTAATTGCCGGCAGATTTCGGCAGCCAGGCGCAGGGCTTGCGCGCCCTGCTCGCCGCTGACCAGCGGCTGGGCGCGGTTGCGGACGCAATCCACGAAGGCCGCCAGTTCCACCGCCAGCGGTTCGCCTTTTTCGATCGGCACGGCGCTTTTCACGATGCGCCCGTCCTGTTTGCGGTAAAGTTCGCCGGCCTGTTTCTGGTAGTCGAGCGAGATATAAGTGTCTTCCTGGAAGACGCGGATTTTACGCATCAACTCGGGGCTGATGCGGCTGGTGGTGACATTGGCCACGCAGCCGTTTTCAAAGGTCAGGCGCACATTGGCGATGTCCTCGCTGGCGCTGAGCACCGGCACACCCACGGCATGGATGGTCGCGACTGGCGAGCGCACCATATGCAGGATGACTTCCAGGTCGTGGATCATCAGGTCAAGCACCACGCTGATTTCCGTCCCGCGCGGCGGCTGGTTCGGCCGCGGCGGCGGGTAGGGCGCCAGGCGGTGGGCTTCGATGAAGCGGGGGTTGACCAAGATTTGCTCCAGGTAGCGCAAGACAGGGTTGAACCGTTCCACATGGCCGACTTGCAGGATCACATTGCGGTCATGCGCCAGCTTAACCATGGTTTCCGCGTCACCCGTCCGCGTGGCGATGGGTTTTTCGACCAGCAGGTGGACGCCTTGCGCGATCAGGGTGCGGGCGACTTCGCAGTGGCGGTCGGCCGGCACGGCGATGCTGGCGGCTTCAATCTGCCCGGCCAGTTCCGCCATGTCTTTGAACGGGCGGGTATGGTAGCGTTCGGCGATCTCCGCGGCGCGTTCGAAATTGGCGTCGTAAACGCCCACCAGTTCCGCCGCCGGCAATTCGGAATAGATGCGGGCATGCCACTGTCCCAGGCTGCCCACGCCGATCACTCCCGTCCGTATTCTATGTTTATCCATGTTGTTTTCCCAATGAGCCAATTTCAAAAGTCACGTTTTGAAAGAATTCAGTAGCATCCCATAGAAAGACGCTTTATTTTCTCACAAAGACACCAAGCCACAAAGAAGATGGGGATTATTTATTACGGAACCGGATAAGCAGTTAGCCACCCGCCTTCGCCAAAGCTACGGTGGGCACACCCGCCTTCGCTAAAGCTACGGCGGGCACGCCCGCCTTCCCTGAAGATACGGCGGGCACGCCCGCCTTCCCTGAAGCTACGGCGGGCATACGCATGTATAGGAAAGAGCATGGATGTAATAGAGTTGTATGCGATGTTGAAATCTGCCGCGCTGTCCGCTATGCGGACATGGATCGGAGGACACCCT
>CAZYXU010000057.1:0-19958 GCA_964650945.1 uncultured Verrucomicrobiota bacterium
TTCCTGAATTTCAAACCCGGAAGGGGTTGGCGATTTTGCTGCATCTGCTTTGTTGGCAATGGTTCGGAGTATGCGAATACGCCGTCACCCTTGCCGCCGCGCATCTACAGCAAACTTGCCATCTGCCGGATATAGGGTAATATTTTCCCGAAAGGCCCAAGATGAATCGGGAACGCATTCTGTTGGTGGAAGACGAAAGCATCGTCGCCGCCGACATCAAACTCAAACTGGAAAATCTGGGTTACACCGTCACCGGCATGGCGGCGAACGGCGCGGACGCCCTGGCCCGCGCCCGGGCTGACCGGCCGGATCTGGTGTTGATGGACATCACGCTGGCCGGGCCGATGGACGGCATTCAGACGGCGCGCATCATCCGTGAGGAACTGCATCTGCCGGTGATTTACCTGACGGCTTGCACCGACCGGAAAACCATCGAACGCGCCTGCATCGCCGAGCCTTTCGGCTTCATCCACAAACCGCTGGACGAACGGGAACTGTCCTCCGGCATCAGCATGGCGCTGTATAAACATGCCATTGAGCGGCAGTTGCACGCCAGCGAGGAGCGCCTGGCGGCGACCCTGGCCAGCATGACGGACGCCGTGATCACGACCAACCCGGACGGGCTGATCGATTTCGTCAATACGGTGGCAGGCGCCCTCCTGGAAAAGCCGCCGGAACAGCTCCGCGGACTCGCCTTGCCGGATTGTTGCACGCTCCGGCCGGCCGAGACCGCCGCGCCCGGCCCGCTGGCCTGGCCGGCCATCATGTCCGCCGCCGATGCGCCCGATGCCGCGGCCATGATTTTGACCACGCCCGCCGGCCGGCAGCGCCGGATGAAAATCCGGGTGACAGCGATGCGGCGGCCGGATGGCGCCTTAATGGGTTTCACGCTGGTCTGCCATGATGTGACGGAACGCCAGCAGACCTTGAACGCCCTGCGGCAAAGCGAGCGCAAGTACCGCGCCATGCTGGAAGCCATGCCCGACCAGGTTTACATCTGCGACGCGGACTACCGCCTGGAATATCTCAACCCCGCCATGGTCCGCCAGCTCAAACGCGATGCCACCGGGGAATTGTGCCATCAAGCCATCTTCCGGCGGGACAATCCCTGCCCGTGGTGCCCGCGCGCCGCGCTGGCGGCCGGGCGCAGCGCGCAATGCGAAACCACCCGGCCGGATGACGGCCGCACCTTCCGCATCGCCTGCACCGCCGTCGCCAATGAAAACCGGCCGCCATCCTGCATGCTGATCGTCACGGACATCACGGAAAGCAAGCAGGCGGAACAGGCGCTGCAGGAGAGCGAAACCCGCTACAAACGCCTGGTGGCCTCGGTCACGGACTATATTTATTCCGTTAAAATCGAGGATGGGCGCGTGCTTGCGACATTTCACGGGCAGGGATGCATCGCCGTCACCGGCTATTCCACCGCGGAATACGAAGCCGACCCGGATTTGTGGTTCAAGATGGTGCACCCGGATGACCGCGCCAAGGTCCTGGACCAGGCGCGCCGCCTGATCGCCGGCGAACCCGCGCCGCCGTTGGAGCACCGCATCATCCACAAGACCGGCAAGATCTGCTGGGTGCGGAATACGTCCGTCATCCACCGCGACAGCCAGGGCCGGGTGGTGGCCTACGACGGCCTGGTTTCCAACATCACCGAGCGCAAAATGGCCGAAGAGCAAATCAACGAGCATGCGCGCAAGCTGGAAATCATCAACCGCATCATCGTGGCCGTCAACAAGGCCGCCACGCTGGCCAACATCCTGGACGAAGCCTTGATATCCGCGCTCGCTTTGCTGCAATTCCGCGGCGGCTGCGTTTACCTCGTGGATGAAGCCAGCCGCACGGCGGAGATGCGTTGCGTTAACGGCTGCCCGGCCGATTTTATTGCCGAACTGGCCCGCCTGGATTTGCGCGATCGCCAATATGACAGCCTGTTCGTCGAAGGCCGGGCCGCGTTTGCCGACGACTGCCAGAAGACGGAACCGGATTTTGCGCGCAAGTGGAAGATTGCCGCCCTGGCGCGTTTGCCGCTGATTTCGCAGGAAAAGATCATCGGGATGCTGATGCTCGCCCATCCCCTGCCCCACCCTTTCACCGCGGCGGAAAAGGATGTGCTGCTTTCCATCGCCCGCCAGATCGGCACCGCCCTGGCCAAGACGAGTTCGGAACTCGCGCTGCGGGAAAGCGAAAACCGCTACCGCACCATGACCGAACAATCGCTGGTGGGGGTGCAAATCATCAAGGACGGCCGGCTGCTTTTCGTCAATGAAGGCTGGACGGAAATTACCGGCTATACCCGCCATGAGATTGAATCCTGGACGGACCGCGATTTCATCCGGATAATCCATCCGGACGATCAGCAGTTTTTCATGGAGCACCTGCAGAACGAGCAGGCCTTGACCGCCGGGGATCGGAAGGTTTACGACTGCCGTTTTATCGCCCAGTCCGGCGCCACCAAGTGGGTGGCCCTGCATGTCCGCGCCGTTAATTTCGCCGACGGCCCGGCGACGATGGCCATCATCGTGGATATCACCAACCGCAAACTGGCGGAGCAGGCTTTGGCGGCGGCCAACCAGCGTTTGAAATCGCGCGAGGAGCAATTGCGCGCGATTAACCAGGAACTCTGCGCCGCCAATGACCAGCTCAAGTCCAGCGAGCGGAATTTGATGGCCGCCAACCGCGACAAGGAAATCCTGCTGAAGGAAATCCACCACCGCGTCAAAAACAACCTCCAGGTGATTTCCAGCCTGCTGAAATTGCAGATTGCGCACGTGGACGATATCCAGGCCCGGCAGGTAATCCGCGAGTGCCAGAACCGGATCAAGTCCATTGCGATTGTGCATGAGAAACTCTACCAGGCCCCCAACCTGGCCGAAATCAACGTCGGGGAATACATTCAAAGCCTGACCAAGCACCTTTTCCGCACCTTCCTGGTTGACCCGGAATCCATCAGCATCGAGATTGACGCCGGCGACGTCGCGCTGGGGATTGACAAGGCCATCCCCTGCAGCCTGCTGATCAACGAATTGGTCTCAAATTCACTCAAATACGCCTTTGCCAGGACCAAGGCCGGGGCGATTTCCATCAAACTCCAAGCTGCCGGCGCCAAATATATCCTGGAGGTGGCCGACAGCGGCTGCGGCATTCCCGACGGCATCGATTTCCGCAATACCGCCACACTGGGGATGCAATTGGTCATGACCTTCGTCGCGCAACTGGGCGGCGCCATCACGCTGGATAAAAGCCATGGCACGCGCTTTATCATCACCTTCACGGATGAAAAAAAGGCCGTTGCTCCCGCCTGAACCCCGGGCGCCGGGGACATCACGATCGTTCACCTGGAAAATTCATGAAACGCGCCTTATCGCCGCTCAAGGAACGCCTGTTGCGTCTGCTGGCCGACGCCGCGCCCGGCGCCGCCGCGCGGCTTTACCGCGCCGCCGACGCCGTGCGCCGGCGCAACATGGGCGATGCGGTTTATGTGCGCGGGATCATCGAGTTTTCCAACCATTGCGCCAATAATTGCTGGTATTGCGGTTTGCGGGCGGACAACCGCCGGGTGCGCCGTTACACCATGCCAGCCGCGGAAATCCTCGCTACCGCGCGCCGGCTGGAGGCCAGCCGGCAAACCACCGTCGTCCTGCAATCCGGCGAAGCCCCGGCGTTCGGCGACCGCGAACTGGGCGCGTTGATCCGGCAAATCAAGGCGGAAACCAGCCTGGCGGTGACCATCTCGGCCGGCAACCGCGCGCGCGCTGTCTACGCTTACTGGCGGGATTGCGGCATGGACCGCTACCTGCTGCGCTTTGAAACCAGCCAGCCGGCGCTTTTCGCAAGGCTGCACCCGGATTGCAGTCTGGCGGAGCGGTTACGCTGCCTGCATGACTTGCGCGCGCTGGGCGTCCAGACCGGCGGGGGGTTCATGATCGGCCTCCCGGGCGAAGACCTGGGTATTTTGGCGGACAACATTCTGCTCTGCCGGGAAATGGATTTGGACATGATCGGCATCGGCCCGTTCATTCCCCACCCGGACACCCCGCTGGGGCGGTCGGTCAATGCCTATCAGGCGGACCCGGAAATATTTTTCCGGGCGCTGGCCGCGCTGCGCATCTGCAACCCGCGCGCCCATATTCCCGCCACCACCGCTTTTGACGCCGTTTTCCCGGGCGAAGGCCGCAACCTGGCATTGCAGCGCGGCGCCAATGTTTTCATGCCCAACGATACCCCCGCCCCTTATCGCCTGGATTATCAGATTTACCCCGGCAAGCCCTGCCTGCACGAGGACGGGCCGGCCTGCGCCCAATGCGTCCTGCGGCGCCTGGAACAACTGGGCCGGCCCCTGGGCCAGGGCCCGGGACACTCGATCAAAAAACACCCTTGAAGGCCGCCATGCAAGCCGGGCCCACATCCGCCAAAATCCTGAGCCACACCGATAAAACCCGCGCCCTGCCATGGTATTACACCTTCCAGGCATCCAACACGGTGTTTGTCCTGCTGACCATTTTCGGGCCGGTTTTCCCGCTGTTTATGCACGAGGCGGGATTGAGCAAATCGCAAATCGGCGGACTCCTGGCCATCCCGCATCTCTTCACCCTCATGGCTTTGCTGATCACGGGGTTCGTTATCCGGCGCGGCCCCAAGCGCATTTTCATCGTCATGAACACGATGCGTTCGATCATCATCGCCGGGTTGCTGGCCGTGCCCCTGGCCCGGTCATGGCTGACTCCCTCGCAAACATTCATGGCGGTGGCCGGCATCATTGCCGCGTTCGCCTTTTGCCGCGCCATGGCGGAAACCGGCTATTTGCCGTGGGAAAAGGAATTCATCCCCGACCGGATTCGCGGCAAGGTTTATGCCGTCAACGGCATCATCTGCGGAATCACCGCCTTATGCACCTCGCTGGCGGCGGCGCTGATCCTGCGCCGGCTGCCGGGGGTGGCCGGCTATCAACTGCTGATTCTGACCGGCATTGCCTTCAGCCTGGTTTCCGTCTGGGGCTTGCGCTCCATTCCCGGCGGCCAACCGGCCCCGCCCGTCACGCGGCCCCGCCCCATGCTGGAAGATTTAACGGCGCCGCTGCGCGACCGCAATTTCCGCCGGTTTCTGCTGGGCAACGGCCTGTTTGTGCTGGCGTGCGGGGTATTCCCGTTTTTGCCGCTGTATCTGCAAATCCAACTCGGCCTGCCGGCGGACAAGGTGATGATCATGGACATGTCGGTGCGCGGCGGCATTTTACTGACCAGCTATTTCTGGGGTTGGAGCGCGGACCGGTTCGGGGGGCGGCCGGTGGCGATCACCGGCATTCTGATGGTCCTGGTCTTTCCGCTGTCATTATGCTTTTTACCCGGCGGATTCCAACCGCTCATCATCCTGTTAGCCGCGCTTTACGGCCTTTACGGCATGGCC
Source organism: uncultured Verrucomicrobiota bacterium (assembly GCA_964650945.1). Lineage (GTDB taxonomy): Bacteria > Verrucomicrobiota > Kiritimatiellia > JAAZAB01 > JAAZAB01 > JAXGPF01. The sequence goes on from CAZYXU010000057.1 coordinate 5,410, forward strand.
ATCCAGGGCTACCTGGTGGGGCTGACCCGTTACCTGTACGCGGATGCCGTGCCCGCGCGCGCCGGCGCCGGATATTACTCGATCCATTACGCCGCCGCCGGCATTTGCACGGCCGCGGGCCCATTGCTGGCGGGTTATCTGCTGGATTGCTGCGCGCCGTTGCGGCAGCAGTGGGGGTTTTTCACCATCACCCCTTTCACGCCGATGTTGTTGTTGTCCGCCGCATTGTTTGGCGCCGCCGCCGCCATCTGCCGGCGGCTGCGCAGCGTTGACGCCATGCCCACCGGCAAGTTTCTCTCGATGCTGATCCAGGGCAACCCGTTACTGGCTTTCGGCTCGATTTTGCGTTACCAGTTTGCCTGGAACGAAGATGAACGCATCACCACCACGGAACGGCTGGGCCGGGCCAAAAACACGGCCAGCGCGGATGAACTGCTGGAATCGCTCCAGGATCCCAGCTTTAACGTGCGCTACGAGGCCATCCTCGCCATCGCGCGGTTGCCGGCGACCGCGCAATTGACGGAGGCGCTGGTCGGGGTGCTGCGCGGCCAGGAACCGGATTTAAGCGTGGCCGCCGGCTGGGCGCTGGGCCGCCTGGGCGATCCGCGCGCCATCCCGGCATTGCAGGAAACCATGCAATCCGAATACGCCCTGCTCCGTTCCCGCGCCGCCCGCTCGCTGGCCATCCTGGGCGATCAAGCCAGCGCCCCGGCCATGCTGCAGGCCATGCGGGTTGAGCAGCATGATGCCATCAAGGTAGCCTACGCCACGGCTTTGGGCAGCCTGCGCGTCGCAGCCGCCCTGCCGGACATCCTGGAATTGCTGCGCAAACTAGCGCGCGCCCCGCTGCGCAATGAAACCACGCTGGCGGCGGCCCGCATTTTGTCCTGCGACCAGCGGTTCACGCGGCTATGGCGCGCCGCCCGCCATGAACCCGGCGCCGCCTGCGCCGCGGCTTTGCAACAGGCCGGGCGGTTGTTCGCCGGCATCCATCCGCCGCCAGACCAGCCGCCCGGGGCGTGGCACGAATGCGTCCAGGCCCTGCAAGCCGGGGATTTTAATCAGGCCGCGTCCCGCCTCGAGCTGCTGTTGCAACGCATCCCCGACCGCCAACTGCCCGCCGCGGCGCGCTTGGCTCTGGATGCATGCCGGCCGGAGCTGGCGCGGCCGGATGGCGCTGGGGTCCGGATGGAATACCTCATGCTGGCCATCGCCATCCTGCAAAACGCGCCGCACGAAGCCCCCTGACAGGTTTTTATATCTCGCCCGCCAGGCATGCCGGCAAGGCGTGCCCCGGCAACATTCCCTGGCGCAAAATCCGCCGGAAATTACCGCCCAGCACCTGTATCTTTTCGTTCAGACTCAACCGGGAATGGACGCACCATCCGAGTTGCGGGCGCGGATCGCGCATGGGCGCATCCGTGCCGAACAAGACCCGGTCGGCGCCGGCATTGCGGCAAAGCCATTCGATCGTCCCGTTGCAGACGGGGGTCAGAGTGATTTCCGCCATGACATTGGCGTATTGGCGCATCACCCCGGCCGCCGCGCGCGCCGCCGGCCAACTGCCGGCGGCATGCGCGATTAAAAACGTGGCCGCAGGATAGCGTTGCGCCAGTCTTTCCACCGCGGCATAGCCGCCCGCGTCACCCGCCACGTGCAGCAAACCGTAAAGGCGATGCGCATTGCAGAACTCCCACCAGGGCGCATAGCCCGGATCGTCATACGGAATTCCCGCGGTGTGATAGGGTTTCATGCCGCGGCACCCGGCGCGCAGATGCATCTGCGCGCACAGTGCGCGGATAGCGTCCGCGTTCTGGATGGCCGGATTGCAGGTGGATAAGCCGACGACTTCCTCCGGGTGCGCCGCCGCCAGTTCCTCAATCAAGGCGTTCCCGGAATCCACGTCCATGCACACGGTTCCATTCCAGCTCATCAAGGCCGTCAAGCGCACGCCCATCCGCGCCGTCAGTTCCCGCATGCCGGGCCAGTCGCCCTGCCGCATGACGTATTGCTTGCCGGCGGAGTGCAGGCCCGGGTGCAAGACATGCGCATGCGCGTCCAGCACGAGCGCCGGCACGGCGCAGCCGGCGCGCGCCGCCCGCGCCAGGTCATCCGTTTCCGCGGGCACGTTCGGCGCCGCCGCCGGCCCCTCCCCCAGCAGGCGCCGCAGATTGCCGCCGGCGAAATCCGCCAGCGCGCCATCCGGCAGCAGCGACCAATCCACGAACCCGCGCGCCGCCCCGGCGGAGTGGCGCGGCAGGCCGGAGCCGAACAGGAGCCGGCGGGCGCCGAAACGCCCGGCAAAATATTCCACGGCGCGATTGGCCTGGAAGAGGTGGAACTCCATGTGCAGATTGGGGCAGGCTTCCATCAAGGCGGCGGCCAGGCGCCATTGTCCCCAGGAGGCGCCCGCCAGCACTACCGGGCAATCGGCGAAAATGCCGCAAAACCGCCGCGCCTGGGCATAGTCGTCGCCCAACTCCGCCAGCGGGACCAGGATCAAAGACCGCCGCTCATTCAAAGCGCGCGCCAAGGGCTGCCAGCCGGGGTAATCCAGCGGCAGGCCGTGCGTCTTGGGGCGAATGCAGAATGCCCGGACGCCCCCGGCCTCCGCCTCGCGCAGCAATTCCGGGGCCGCCGGAAACCCGCCATCCTGGTCCGGCAGCGCCGCCCAGCACGGGAAAAGCTTCTGGCGGCAATCCGCCAGGTCCGCCAGCAAGCGCCGGTTGCAGAACATCGGGTCATAAAAGGATGCCTGCGCATGTTGCACCAGCGCGCCGGCCAGGCCGAAATGCGCCAGGTCATCGAGCAAATGCGCCCGGGTCCAGCGCTCCTCCCGGTCTATTTTCGGAAAAACTCCATAAGACGTCCAACAATCGAAAATCAAAGGATTGTTCATCGCTCCTCCGGTCCGGCAATGGGTTGCGGCATTCAGACACGATTATCAGGCAGGACGTATGACCAGGAAACGCACTTGGTACGGGTAAATTTTCGCGGCGCCGCGGATTGTGACCACCAAGCGCCCGCGGCGCCGGCGCAGATCGCGCCCCGCGATTTCAAAGTAACGGCCGTCATCGGCGATCCACCCCGCCTGGCACCGGCGCCATGACAAGGGCGCCGCCAGTTCGACCCCAATGCCGTCCGCGCAGCCGGTGGAAACATTGATCAACCCCAGCACCCGCGTCCGCTCATCCGCGTCCGCCAATAGCACCGGGCAAACATCCGGCGCGCCGCGGACCGCCGCCGGCAGCACGCCGCCGTACAACCATTGGAAGATTCCCTGCAATTGCACCTGCCGGACTTCATTCAACCAGAACCCGTTCTCGCCCAGCGGGGCGGCGCAGACCACGTAACGCCGGGGGCGCCGTTCCAGGGCCAGCATGCCGCAAGCGCCCGGCCGGCCGGCCAGTGTGATGAAACGCGTCAGCGGCCGCCAAGGCCCGCGCGCCCCGGCCGCGAAGCACGCGACTTGTCCGGTCCGGCGCGGAACCACACCGCCGGCGGCCGCGGCGTTGCGGGCGTCCGCAAGCACCATTTCGCGCATGCAATCCGTCGGCTCCACCTGCCCGCGGAGGCGTAATCCCGCCAATTGCGGCAGATTCAGCTTCAGCGCCTGTTCCAAAGCCTGGGAATCCATGAACACATTTTGACGCTCAAAAATGCCCAAGGCCTGCTCCCGCGACATGGGGAAACTGTCCTTATTCAACATCGCCACGGGGCTGGCGGCAAACGTCCAGGGCAGCCCCAGCCGCCAGAGCACTTGGGGCGCCGGGCCCAGGTACATCCGGACATCCTGGGCGCGTTGCCGGCGCAACTGCGCCGCCTTGGGGCTGTAAACCACCTGGATGCCGGTCATCCGGGCCGGCTGGGGAATGGTTTGCAGGATGCGGTTGAAGATTTTATTCTTGCGCGCCATGATTCCGGCAAAGGGATGGTTGGCGGTGACGGTATGATTTGCGCCAAACGGCCAGAGATTGATTTTGCGCAGGCCGCACGCCAGGTTGGCCTTGATCTGGAAATCGAAACCGAATTCCGCCGACTTGTTGAACAGGGAATGCGGGTAAAAATCGACTTCCGCCTGGATTTCGGCATCGGGCGGCATGCAGTGCGTCTGGTAAACCGTTTCGGTCAACCCCTGGATCAGCGACAGGCGGTTGACATCGGCGTAACACCCCTGCCCCGGCCGCACCAGCGGCGGGTGATCGCCGGCGAAGGCTTCCACCAGCTCCCGGACATCCCGGCCTTCGAGGGAGGAAATCTCCACGCAAGTCAGCATCAGCCCCAGCCGGATACGCGGATTGACTTGATGCACGGTTGCGCGCAGGTCCCGCGCCAATTCCACCAGCAGCCGCCGTTTAAATTCCATCCAGTCGTTTTTGACCTGGCTGGCATCCGGGCTGGCGAGAATCTCCGCGAGCGCTGTCCGGCTCAGGCGCTGCCCGTAGCGCCGGCGGAATTCGCCGAGGTGCAGCGGGCAGAAACAGGTCGGCCCCATGCCCGCAATGTATTCATAGCGGAAATCGTCGTCAACGAACATGAGGGCGGGCCCGGTCCGGGCCAGCGCGGCGTAATAATCCTTGATGTAATCCAGGTAAACATGGTCCAGCGGACAGGGCTGAATCGCCTGCGCCTTGCCGGACATATCCACCCGCGGCTGCTTGAATCCGATGAAATCCCGCCGGGTGGCGGAGGTCGCCATGAAAGTGCGCACTACGCAGTAGCCGGCGCGGATGCCGGCCGCCGTCAGGCCGCGGATGATCGGCGCCAGCCGGCGGCAGCGCGGCGGGATGGCGGCGCGCGGCGGGAAGACCGAGAGGTCACGCTTTAGATTCACCGGCACCAACTGGACTTCGCGGATGCCGGCCCGGCGGCAAAATTTAATCATTTCCCGCAGCTTGGCCGGCGTCTCGAAATGTTCATAACCGATCCGCAACGCATACTCGATGTGTTTCATGTTTTTATAACCTCGTTGAGGAGCCGACCGTGCGCCAGGCGCACGGGTGACGGACCATCCAAAACATTTTGATTGCGGGGCGACGGCCTAGCGATCATCGCTTCCATGGCGCGGATGCCCGTCCAAGTCGGCGAGCAGGCGCGCGGCGGCATGGCGTTCCGCCTCGCGCTTGTTGGGTCCCTCGCCGATGGCCGAGGCATGCCGGCCGATGGATGCGCGCACGCGAAACTGGATGGCATGTGACGGTCCATGGCGGTCAACCACCTCGTATTTCGGCCCGGTTTTCCAGCGTTTCTGCGCCAGCGCCTGCAACTGGCCTTTGGGATTATCCGCCCAGAAGTCGTGGGGATCGATGGAAATGGCCGGCAGCACCACCTTTTTAAAAATGCGCGCGACCGCCTTCAGTCCGCCGTCCAGGTAGGCCGCGCCCAGGATGGCCTCCATGGCGTCCAGCACATTGGAATCACGCCGGTGGCCGCCCGACATGCGCTCTCCCTTGCCCAGCAACAGGAACTCGCCCAGGCCGATGGCGTGCCCGACCTGCGCCAGGGCCTCGCCGCTGGTATAGCGGCTGCGCAGCGTGGTCAGGGCGCCTTCCTGTAAATCGGGATACTTTTCGAAAAGGAAATGGCCGACCACCAGGCCCAGGGCCGCGTCGCCGAGGTATTCCAGGCGCTGATTGTCATCCTGGACCTCATCCGTTTCAAAACGGTAGGATGGATGCGAGAGGGCCGTCACCAGCCGGCGGCGGCGGCGGAAGGCATAGCCCAGTTTCTTTTCCAGTTGCCGGTAGGGATTTTTGCCGATTTTAAAAATATTCATGCGCGCGGATGGAATTTAGTGTGCAGGCTTTTCAGCCGGGATTGATCCATGTGAGTGTAAACCTGGGTGGTGGCGATATCGGCATGCCCGAGCATCTCCTGGATGATGCGCAAGGGCGCCCCGTTGTACAGCAGGTGCGTGGCAAAAGAATGCCGCAGGGTATGCGGGGAAATGTTTTTTTCGATGCCGGCCTTGCGGGCGTAATCCTTCACCAGGCGCCAGACGGTCTTGCGGCTCAGGGCCGCGCCGCGGCGCGAAACGAAAACCTCGCGGGCCGACCGCTCTCCCAGCAGGCGGGGACGGGCTTCCGCCAGGTAGGCGCGCAACAGGCGCGCGCAATTGTCCGAAAATGGCACCAGCCGCTCCTTTTGACCCTTGCCCAGGCACCTTAAAAATCCGGCGTCGAAATGCAGGTCGTCCAGCCGCAGCCGGCAAATTTCCGACACCCGCAAACCGGTGGCGTACAATGTTTCCAGGATAACGCGGTCCCGCTGCCGGCAGGGGGCGCCGCCCGCTGGCGCCCGCAGCAATTGTTCGACCTCCCGCAGCGAGAGGCTGGTCGGCAGCACCTTCCAAAGCCGGGGCGAATCCATCGCTTCGACCACATCGCGCGCCAGCAGCCCTTCCGCGTGCAGGAAGCGGAACCAGATGCGGATGCTGACAAATTCCCGCGAGATGGAATTCAGCCCCAGTCCGCGCTCGCGTTCCGCCATTAGAAATTCCAGGATCACCGGCCGCGTCACGCTGTTCAGCACCGCCAGCCGGCGCCGTTCCAGAAAACGCGTGAACTTTTGCAGGTCGGCGGCGTAAGCCGCGCGGGTATTCGGGCTCAACCCGCGCTCCAGGCTGACATAATCCAAAAACTGCTCGATCAAGGTCTGCATGCGATGGGCAAGGACATTTCAGCGGGCGTCCGGCGGCAAAGCGGCCGCCGCGTTGGTATTGGCGGGGATGTCGTTGGCGTCAAACCCCGCATTGGCGATGATGAACTCGACGTTTTTGATGGCAATGACCATGGAATTATAGGTGACGCGCACCTCGCGGGCGGCCACATCCGGCTGGACGGTCTTGATGCCCGGATAACGGATGAAGGCGTCCTGGATGATCCGCGCGCATTCCTGGTTTTTCAAGCCGGGCACCTTCACCGTCACCGTGCGCATATCCTGTTTGCGGCAGCCGGCCGTCCAGAGACAACCGGCGCCGATCAGGCAGACGACGGCCAACTTAACTCCTGCATGCATTCCTCGCATTTTACAGCTCCTTGACAATCCTGAAACACGCGGCAAAATCCGCCGCAGCTCCATTATTCGTAATTCAGATTTGCGCAACAGGATACACCAATGCCGGCGCTTTCGGCAAGGTTTTTCCTGCCGCCTTGAGCAACCGCGTCGCCGGGCCGGAAATCACGGGGCGGATGCAGGCGCGGCCGCGGGATCCGGCGGCGGCGCCGGATCACGCAACGGTTCAAAGAGCCAGCGTTTATTGAACCAGAACCATTGCTCGGGCGCATCGCGCACACAGCGGTCGAACACATCAAACACCGCCTGCGTCATCCGCAAGGCGTCGGTTTGTTTATCCCGCGCGGGGTCCGGACGCACCGGGTCAAACACGCGGTAGCGATGCCGGCCCCAGCCGATGCGGGTGATCACGCAGGGAAAGATCGGCGCATTGGTCTGGCGGGCGATGAACCCCATGCCGCCGGCCACGTTGGCGGTTTTGCCAAGGAAACGCACCGCGAGGGCCGGGATGGGCGAACGCACATCCGGGAGAATGGCCAGCACTTTGCCGTCACGGATGCGGCGGATGATGCCCTTGGCCACGTGGGCGTCGCGCAGGATGGTTTCAAACCCGGTTTGCGCCCGCAGCCGGTTCATATAATCGTCCGCCAACAGGTTTTTTTGGCGGGCGGCGATGGAAAACAGCGGCAGCTTGTAAGCCAGGCAGGCCAGCGCCGCCATTTCCCAGGCGCCCATGTGGATGGTGGCAATAATGGCGCCCTGACCGGTCTGCGCGTGTTCCCGCAGTTTGGAGACGCCTTCATCCTTGACCACGGATAGGATCCACTCCGGTCGCATCACGGGGATGCGCATCAGGTCAACGCAACTGAAAACGAAATTCCGCCACGACCGCCAGGCGATGCTGCGGACATGGCGGGGCGCCAACGCGGGGCCGAAGATTTCGCGGATGCGCATTTCCGCGGTTTTTACCCGGAAGCGCCCCGGATAGAAAGCCAGCCATGCCATCAGCCAGCCCAGCGCCAGCGCGCCATGGTACGGCAGCATCCCCACCAGCGCGCTGACACCGCGCAAGGCGAGGTATTCAAAATAATGCTTGGGTTTATGGCGCAGGTTCATTTTTTTCCGCCAGTATTTTTCCCACTACCAGCCGGGCAAACTGCACCGCCCGCAGGAGCCAGGATTGCCGGATGGCGATGGCATTGACCGGGCAGACCTCGCTGCAACAGCCGCATTCGATGCAGGCGCCCCATTCCAACCGCGGCGGGCCGGCATCCGGCAAGGCAATTGCCGGCACCGGGCAGGCCGCGACGCAACGTCCGCAGCGGATGCAGCTGGGGCCAAACACCGGCCGGCTCCACAACCAGCGCCGCAATTTGCGCACCAGGCGCGCGGGGATCAGCCGGCGCACAAACGTCACCGGCAGTTCAAACTCCGGCAGGCGCGTTGCGGCGGTAAAATCCCCTATTATACTGAACGATTCGGGCGCGTCCATGGAATTCTGAGCCACGAGCGGCGTGGTGAGATACGGCAAATCGGCGGGGCGTATGCGCAAGAGCCGGCAAACGGCGAGTTCGAGCGCCACGCCATCATCGGCGGCGGCCAGAAAACCAAGCCGCACGGGCCGGCCGGCGGCCGGCCCGTTGCCATCCATGGCGAGCACTGCGTCGCAGACCGTCAAGCCGGGCCGCACCAGGCTGTAAAGGTGTGCCAGGAATCCGCCCAGAAGCGCCGGGCTGGGGAAAGCCCGGTGGAGAGCGGTTTTCTGGGCGCCGGGGATGACGCCATAAATATTTTTCACGGCGCCGGTCATGATGGTCAGCAAATGGGTTTTCAATTTCGGCACATTGACGACCAAATCCGCCTCCAGCACCGGCCGGGCGATGCTGAACGGCACCCCATGGTATTCAAACATCCGGGCGCCGCCCTGCTCCAGGTTCAATAACGGCACATTTTCCTCGGCGCACATCCCGGCGAAGCCCGTAACGGCCCAGACCCGTTCCATTTTATGGGGGCTGGCCGCGCTGTCGGCCACGACCGGCTGGTGCCCATGCCGGCGCAGGATGCGGATAATGGCCCGCACTACTTCCGGGTGCGTGGTGGCGGCGGCGGCGGGCGGGCGGTCGGTCAGCAAGTTCGGTTTGATCAACACCTGGAGCGGTTTGCCGCCCCGCAATTGCGGCGCATCCAGGCAGGCCAGCGCGCGCGTCAAGGCCGCCTCAAGCGCGGCGCACTGGTAATCGGCGCATCTGGCGAAAGCGACTTTCATGGTCATGGGGCGGACGGCGCGGGGGGATTGTGGGGGCCGGCCGGCAGCGCCTGCACCACGCGCAAGGGATAACGCAGCCGGAGTTCGCCTTCCAGCAGGATTTCCACCCAATAAGCGCCGGGCTCCGGGAAAACCAGGTTGCCGAAGAATTCAATATTGGTCATCGTGGCCTCGATGCTGTCAAGTTTGATGGGAATGGCGCGGCCGGCGGTCAGGATCGTCGACTGGTCCGGCTTGACGATCCGCGTCAGTTGATTGAAAACGCCGTCGCCCCCGCACCAGCGGTTGACCACGCAAATCCTGGGAAATTTGATGGGCAGTTCCGGGCCGGAAATCAGGTCAAACAGCCCGATCAAAATGAACTTGCCGTTGCGCTCCTGGCGCACATCGTCGCAAACCACGCTGAATTGCAAATCGGGCAGTATTTTTTCTTCCATGGCAGGCCTTGATATTTTCCAGGGTTGACGATTGCCGGCCGGCGTGACCCGGCCGCCGGCGCCGCCGGACCGCCGGCGGCGCTACTTTAACGAACCGCGCGGATGGGGCGGCGTGGCCCCATGGCAGGCGCAGACATACGCCGCCAGACGGTTGGCATGGCGGTTGATTTCCGGCAGAGCCCAGCCCCGTAACCGCCCCATCACCACCGCCGCGGCAAAGGCGTCGCCTGCGCCGACCGTGTCCGCCACCACTGCCGGCGCGCCGGGATGCTCGTCGCGGCCGGCGCGGTCCAGCAAAAGACTGCCGCGGGCGCCGCGCGTCAAAACCAACATTTGCAGCGGATAACGCGCGAACAGTCCGGCCAACTGCGCTTCCAGCGCATCGGGCAGATCGAGCAGGCGCGCCGCCACGGGCAGTTCCTCATCGCTGACCTTCAGGACATTGGCCATCTGCAGCGAGGCATGGATGACCGACCGGTCAAAAAACCGGCCGCGCAGATTGACGTCGAACACCCGCAAGCAGGCCGGCGCGGTGGCATGCACCAGCCCGCGGATGGCGGCGCGCGCCGTCGGATGACGCTGGCCCAGCGTGCCGAAACAGATCGCATCCAGTCCGGCGGCCATGTCCGCCAAGGCCGGCGTCAACTGCCAGTGATCCCAGGCGCGGTCCGGGGCAATACAGTAAGCGGGTTTGCCGGCGGCGTCCAGGGTAACATCCACCACACCGGTGGGATGCGCCGGATCTGCGCTCACGCCCGTATCGTCCAGGCCGAGGGCGCGGATGGCGGCGCGCAAAGCCGCGCCATCTGCATCCGCGCCCACCGCGCTGACCACCATGGCCTGGGCGCCCAGCGCGCCGGCGTGATAGGCAAAATTGGCGGGAGCCCCCCCGGGCTGACGCCCGGCCGGCAGCCTGTCCCACAAGAGTTCACCCGCGCCGGCAACCTTGAATTTATGACCTGGGCAACGCATAGTTCACCGGCGCAAAGCCTGGCGGATAATATCTTCGACGCTCCCACCCTCCGGCAGGCGGGCACACACCGCCGCCGCCATTTTTTGCGCTTCCGCTGGCTTGTAGCCCAATGCCACCAAGGCTTGCGCGGCATCCTGCGCGCGCTGGTCGCCGGGAGCGAGCGCGCCGCCCGGGAATTCGGTTTGATCCATTTTATCGCGCAATTCCACCGCCAGCCGTTCGGCGATTTTGCGGCCGATGCCGGAAATGGAGCTTAAGCGGGTTGTGTCGCCGGCGGCGATGGCGGCGGCCAGTTCCGACACGGCCAGTCCGCTCAAGGCGCTCATGGCGATCCGGGGGCCGATCCCGGTAACCCCCAGCAGCAAGCCGAACATCCGGCGCTCCGCCTGGGTGACAAAACCGTACAAAAGATGCTGGTCTTCGCGGATGTGGTCATGTGTCCACACGCGGCAGCGCTGGCCGACAGCGGGCAGGCGCGCGTAGCCATTCAGGGAAACGAACACCTCGTACCCCACCCCGGCAATTTCGAGCACGATGCGCGTGGGCTTTTTTTCCGCGAGGATGCCATCCAGAAAGTCAATCATCGTCAGATTTCCTTGGTTAACAGCCCGGCGCCGGCCCAGCGGATGACGCCGTGCAAATGGCAAACGGCGATCGCCAGGGCATCGGCGGCGTCTTCATGCGGGGTATCCCGCAGGCGCAGCAAGGCCATGATCATCCGCCGGACTTGTTCCTTGCCGGCGGCGCCATAGCCGGCCACGGCTTGCTTGACCCGGCGCGGGGGGTATTCGAAAACGGAAATGCCCGCGCCGGCGCAGGCCGCGAGCACCACGCCGCGCGCCTGGCCCAGCGCCAGCGCCGTTTTGACGTTTTTGCAGAAGAAAACGCCTTCCACCGCCGCCGCGTCCGGCTGTAAGCGCCGGATGATCTCGGCCAGCGACTCCGCCAAATGGTGCAAGCTCCGGGAAACCGGGCGGGCGGGCGGATTTTTGATCACGCAATATTCAACAGTTTCCAACACCGCGCCGCGCGCCTGCACCACCGCCACCCCGGAAGAGCGCAGCGAGGTGTCCACGCCCATCACCCGCCTGGGGGCTTGCTGCCCGGCGGGGGCCTTCATTTCGATTCCAATTCCGCCAGCAGCGCGTCATCCACGTCCAGGTTGGAATAGACGTTCTGGACATCGTCGTTTTCTTCCAGCGCCTCGATGAATTTCAGGACATGGCTGGCAACGCTTTTGTCGGTGACGGACATGTAACTGTCGGGGATCAGCGTGATTTCCGCCGAGGAGGTTTTGACGCCGGCCTTCTCCAGGGCATCCATGACCGCCTGGTAGGCCGCGGGATCGGTGACGATTTCATAAACACCGTCATCCAACTGCATGTCGTCGGCGCCGGCTTCCAGGACGATGTTCATCAATTTTTCTTCTTCCACGGCGCCGGCGTCCACCAGGATCTGGCCCTTGCGCTTGAAATTGCGCAAGACCGAGCCCGGTCCGGCCAGATTGCTGCCGAACCGGGTGAAGATATGGCGGATTTCCGAAGCGGCGCGGTTTTTATTGTCGGTCAGCGCCTTGACGATCAAGGCCACGCCGCCGCCGGCATACCCCTCGTAAACGATTTCCTCCAACTGGGCGCCGGCAATCTCGCCGGTCCCTTTTTTGATGGCGCGTTCCACATTATCGGCCGGCATGTTGGCCGCGCGCGCCTTGTTGATGATGGTGCGCAGGGACGAGTTCATTTCCGGATTGCCGCCCCCCGTCCGCGCCGCGAGGGTCAGTTCCTTGCTCAACCGGCTGAAAATCTGGCCGCGCTTGGCGTCCGCCGCGCCCTTTTTGTGTTGAATGGTTTTCCATTTGCTATGACCGCTCATCTGCTCCTCCGTGGTTCACAAGTTCCATATTCGCTTTGACTCAACCTCCATCCGGAGGCAAAACCGCCGCATCCGGCGGCATGTTAAAACCGAGCAATTCCGCCGCAGCCGCCGCGCCGCATTCCTGCTGCCAGCCGACGGCGAATCCCATTGCTTCCATCCGCCGGCAGACGACCGCATATTCCGCCGCGGTAATCCGGCGGTCCCAGCCGGCGCAGCGCGGCGCGCGGTGGGCCGGCACATATTGGCCCATGACGCTGACCGCCGCGGCCGCGCCGATATGGTCCGCCAGCCATTCCAGGCTGGCGCAGGCCTCCGGCGCGCGCCCGGGCAACACCAGCACCCGGCAAATCAAACCCGACCTGGCAATGCCCTCCGCATCCATCCGCAACGGACCAACCTGGCGCCACATTTCCAGGATCGCCCGGCGCGCCTGTTCGACATAGTCCGGCGCATCCGATCCGGCCCGCGCCGTCGCCGCTTCCGCATACCGCAAATCCGCCAGATATACCGCTACCTGCCCTGCCAGGGCGCGCAGCGTTTCCACACGCTCGTAACCGCTGGTGTTGTACACCACCGGCAGGTCCGCGCCGCCGGACCGCGCCTGTGCCAGGGCTTCCCTGATCTGCGGCAGCCACGGGGTCGGGCTGACCAGATTCCAGTTATGGCAGCCGGCCGCCTGCAAATCCTTCAAAATCCCCGCCAGCCCGGCGATGTCATAATCCCGCCCGGCGCCCGACTGACTCCAGGGATAATTCTGGCAGTACAGGCAGCGCAACGTGCAGTGGCTGAAAAAAACCGCGCCAGATCCCCGCGTTCCGGAGAGCGGTGGCTCTTCGCCGTCATGCGGACCGTAACGGTAAACCCGCGGGGCGGCGCCGGCCCGGCAATATCCGCGTTGCCCCGCCGCGCGCCGCGCCCGGCAACGCCGCGGGCATAACTCGCATACATCCGCATCCATCGTCTGGCAGCCGGCCTGGAATGGTCGGATTATTCCTCGGTTTCCTTGACTTTTTCAGATTCCGCTATGATCTTCTGGGCGATATTGGACGGCACAATGTCGTACCGCGCAAACTGCATTTCAAAAGACCCGCGTCCGCCGGTGATGCTGCGCAACTCCGAGCAATAACGGAACACTTCCACCTGCGGCACATCCGCCGTGATCACCTGTAATCCGTCCTGCATATCCACACCCAGTATCCGCCCGCGGCGATGGTTCAAGTCGCCGTTGATATCGCCCATATATTGATCAGGCACCATCACCTTGACGCTCATAATCGGCTCAAGCAACACGGGCTTGGCCTTGCTCATGGCTTCCTTGAAGGCCCGGGAAGCGGCGATCTTAAAGGCGATTTCCGACGAATCCACGTCATGGTAGGATCCGTCATAGACCGTCACCTTGACGTTGACCACCGGGCAGCCCGCCAAGACTCCCTGCCGCATGGCTTCATGGAAACCCTTTTCGCAAGCGGGGATGAAATTACGGGGAATGACCCCGCCGACGACGGCGTCATCAAACCATTCCGCTTCGCCGGCCAGCGGTTGGACCTTGGCGTACACTTCCGCATATTGACCCCGGCCGCCGGATTGTTTCTTATGCTTGTAGTGCCCGTCGCCGAGGCTGGTCACCGTCTCGCGGTACGACACTTTGGGCACCTTGTATTCCATGGCAAGGTTAGCGCGTTTTTTCACCATCGCGCGCACGAGTTCCAGGTGGGCGTCCCCCATGCCGGAGAGGATCATTTCGTTGGTGTCGGGATTGCGCTCCATTTTCAGCGTGGGATCGTCCTCGATCACGCGATGCATGGCAATGCCGAGTTTGTCATCCTCGCCGTCCTTGGCGAAGACCGCGCTGAAAACCACCGGGTTGCGGAAAACCACCGGGGCGAATTCGATTTTCTTCCCAGTGGCACACAGGCTGTCGTTCAACATGGTGTTTTTCAACTTGGGCATGGCAATGATGTCGCCGGCACGCGCCTCCACCACG
>CAZYXU010000058.1:0-19910 GCA_964650945.1 uncultured Verrucomicrobiota bacterium
ATTCCTGTTTTGAAAACTACAAAATATTCCTGTTTTGAAAACTACACGACAAACTACGTTTTCATGCTTGAAGTCAGGACCGGCCTGTGCTATAGTGTAGGATTAGAAGCAAACACGGACACGGCCAGATTGTCAGATTGTCAAACCAAGGGATGAAAACATGCAAAACCCGAACAAGATGTTGATCACGTTGCTGTTATGCGGTGCGGCCGGACTGCGCGCCGACCATTACGTGGCCCAAAACGGGCAGCAGCCGGAATGGCCTTTTACAAATATGACCACGGCGGCCAGCAATATCCAGGATGCCGTCAATGCCGCCGTCGACGGCGCGGTGGTCTGGGTGGATGACGGCGAGTATTTCACGCCGCCCCAAGCTACGGTCAACCTGGGTACGAACGTGGTGTCTATCACCAACGCCATAACCTTGCGCAGCATCAATGGTCCCGCGGCGGCTATCATCAATGGCGGCGGCTCGAATCGGTGTGTGGATATCAATGTCGCCGCGGCTAGTTGCGCTTTCGGACCGGCCGTGCTGGACGGATTTACCTTGACCAACGGCTACTCCTACATCCGCGGCGGCGGCATCCAGATCTACGGCTATGCTGCCGGAACGGGCATTGTGCAGAATTGCGTCATTTCCGGCAACGTCATAGGCAAGGCCACCGAGTACGCTTACGCTGGCGGCGGCGGCATTTTTTCCTACAACTCCGTAGGTTTCAGCCCGGTGATTTCCAATTGCCTGGTGCAGGGGAACCGCTCATTCAACCTTAGTTCGCTGACCAGTGTGGCGGGCGGCGGCGGATTATGGTTCCGTGCGCTGGGCTTGGTTGTGGATTGCACCTTTACCGAGAATGAAACTGAAAACGTGGGAGGTGGCATCTACCTGAACGTCCCAATGAGCGTGGTGGATCGTTGTGTGGTTGTGAGTAACACGGCGATTATCAGCGGCGGAGGGATTTACCAGCGCGGCGTCTCCATGGATTTGCGCAATTGCCTGGTCACCCACAATTCCGCCCCGTCGGGTTCCGGCCTGTTCATTTATTCCACTACCGTCGCACCGGTGTACAACTGCACGTTTGTGAGCAACAGGTTCCAATTCGGCAACAGCGTAGTTAACGGCGACATGCAAAACAACATCATTGAAGACATGATCGTCAGTGCTGGCACGACGGTTACCGGCTACAACAATTGTCTGCCGACATTGCCGGCCATTGGCGAGTGGAACAACACGATCGTGACCACCAATAATCCGGGCTACATTGGATTTGTGGATTACGCTGCCGGCAATTTCCGGCTGACGCCCGCTTCCCCGTGCGTCAATGCTGGCGCCAGTCAACTGGATTGGCTGGAGGGCGCGCGGGATTTGGACCGCCACCGCCGGATTGACCGGTTTTCCGGGATGCCGGACATCGGTTGCTACGAATACATCCCATCCGGCTCGCTGTTCGGGTTGAGGTGATTGATCTCCGTTCCGTGGTAGGGCGCGCAGGCCCTTGCGCGCCGTGCCGGCGGCACTGGCCGCTATACCGTTTGGGACTGTTTTTTGCCAGGGCGGCCCGACTTCCGGAGATCCGGGAGCGGGAGCGTCGCCGTGAAAACATAACCACGATGGGGGCAAAGGCGATGAAGGACGCCGCGTCCGGAGCAATCCCGCTGTTGGCATATCAGCGGGCCGGCTTATACCGGGCATTGCTGCAACCCGGTCCGGGCATGGTGCGGGAAGCGCCCCCGGATTTCCCCTTCACCGAACGCCACCTGAAATGCGTCTGGTTCGATCCGCGTCTGCGTCCGCCGGAGCTGCGGACGGCGCGGCGCGAACCGGTGACGGTGCTCAACCCGGGGCAATGGAATCTCGAGGCCGGCCCGGATTTTCTGGATGCCGTGCTGCTGGTGGGGCCGGAAAAACGCCGGGTGACCGGGGATGTAGAAATCCATATCCGGCCGGCGGACTGGCGCCATCACGGGCATGCCGCCAACCCGGCCTATGGGCGGATGGCAGCCCATGTGACTTATTTCCCCGGCTACCTGCCGGCCGGCGAACTGCCGCCCGGCACGGTGCAAATCGCCCTCCAGCCGCTGCTGGCCCGGGCCCCGGGGTTTGCGTTTGAGCAGTTGGACGTCATGGGCTATCCCGCTGCGCTCCCGGACCTGGCGCCGCCCTGCGGCCGCCGGCTGCAGGAATGGGATGCGGACCGCATCGGGTTGTTGCTCGAATCCGCCGGCGAGGAACGCTTGCGGCGCAAGACCGGGCGGCTGGCGGCGGCCATCTCCGCGCGGGGCGCCGCGCAGGTATTTTACGAGGAATTTTCAGGCGCCCTGGGCTATAAGCACAACCGGCAGCCGTTTCGCGAGCTGGCCGCGCGGCTGCCGTTGGCCGCGCTGCAGGAAACCGCCGCCGGCAACGTGCTGGCCGCTTATGCCTTGCTGGCCGGGGTGGCCGGGATTTTACCGGCCGATATTGCGGATGGCGATCCGCCGACGCGCCGGTTTATCCGCGGGCTTTGGGATTACTGGTGGAAATTCCGCGATGCCTGGGAACATTGTATCATGGTCCCGGCCGCCTGGCGGCTGAGCGGGGTGCGGCCGCCGAATCATCCCCTGCGGCGGCTGATGGCCGCCGCCTGGCTGTTTGGCGGGACTGCGGACCTGCCGGCGCTCTGGGAGCGGCTGGCCGGCGCCGGCGCGCCGCGCGCCGCCTTGCGGATGATGGCGGCGGCGCTGGATTTGCCGCCGGGTGAGGAAAAGTATTACTGGCACAACCGGATCGCGTTGCGGGGCGCGCCGCGGCCGCGGGCGGTGCGGCTGCTGGGCGGGGCGCGTTTGGCGGCGGTTTTCCTGAACGTGGTTGTGCCCTTCATGGCCGCGCAGGGGCGCGGGTATGCGCCGGGTTTTTTGAATCAGATACCGCCGGAGGAAAGCAATGCCGTGGCAAGGCGTGTGGCGCGGGCGCTGCTGGGCGCGGCGCACGGCCCGAAACTTTACCGCGCGGGATTGCGCCAGCAGGGGCTGTTACAAATCGGCGCCGACTTCTGCCTGGAAACCCGCGCGCATTGCGCCGATTGCCGCCTGCCGGGTCTGTTGGAGCAATTTCAGGATGTCTGATCCGCGGGAAGGCGCAATCCGGATGTCCTGTCGATCCTTCGTTCACGTTTACATTCCCGTTCACGTTCCCGAACTGGCGGATCGTGAACGGGAACGGGAACCGCTGCGCTGTGAACGGGAACGATTCAGGACGGAGGCCCGCCTTCGCCGGGCTGCGGCAGGCGTGGCGCAATCAGCCGGGTCACGGCCGGGGATGGGCGGCGTTGTAGGCTTTTTTCATGCTTTCGGCGCTGACGTGGGTGTAAATCTGGGTGGTGGAAAGACTCGCATGGCCCAGCAGCTCCTGCACACCGCGCAAGTCCGCGCCGGCATCCAGCATGTGCGTGGCAAAGGAATGCCGCAGCGCATGCGGTGAAATCTCCGGGCTTAAATCCACCGCCGCCAGGTAACGTTTCAAAAGGCGCTCCACCGAACGCGATGTCAGCCGGCCGCCATGGCGGTTCAAAAACACCGGCCGCGCGCCCTTGCGTCCGCCCGGCGTTATTTCCGCCGCCACCGGTTGCGCCAGCAAGGCCTGCAGAGTTTTGACTGCCGGCATGCCCAGCGGGCAGAGCCGCTCTTTCTTGCCCTTGCCGCGCACGACGACCACGCCGGAGAGCAAATCCAGCAGGTTGGTGTCAATCGCGGTAAGTTCACTGACGCGCAGGCCGGCGGAATACAACACTTCCAGGATGGCGGTGTCGCGGGCGATGCAAAATTCAAGCCAGGGCCGCTCGGCCGGCGGGGCCGCGGCCAGCAGTTTTTCACCCACCTGCCGCGGCGCGGCCAGCAGGCGCTCCACTTCATTGATGGTGAGGACGTTGGGCAGATATTTATGGCGCTTGGGCATGAGCAAGCCGGCGAAAGGATTGCGCGGCACGCAGTCTTCGCGGGTTAAAAACCGGAAAAACGCCCGCAGGCTGGAGATTTTACGGCAAATGCTGGCGGGAGTAAGGTTCTGTTTCTGGAGGTTGACGATGAACCGCCGGGCGGAGTACTTGTCAATCGCTTCCCAGGTCCAGGGCGGGGCTTGTGCGGGCCCCCATTGCAAGGACGCGAACTGGAGTAAATCCAGCCGGTAGCCGGCGATGGTGTGGCTGGAGGCGTTGCGTTCACCGGTCAGATACAACCAGAATCGCTCCATGAGCGGGTCGGCCGGCGTGGGCGGGGGTGGTGGTGTGTTTTCGGGGGACATGGCTTAAAAAATATGAATGATGAAGGATAAATGATGAATTGATTGCAGCAGCATCCCTCAGGATGCTCAGGTTATAGACCATAGGCTGAAGACGGTTACCCCGTTCCATTTAAATCCACAATCAGCGATCCAAAATCCTCAATTCTTTTGTCAGCCATGCGGCGATGGTTTGAAAGCCGTTAATATCAAAATTTCCCCGATTGCGCAACAACATGGCGGTTAAGCCGCCATCCCGGCGCAAGGCCGCCAGGCGCGCGCCGAAATCCCGGGCTTGCTCCGTGTCCGCGATGAGTTCCGCGGCGCCATGGCGCAGCAGTAAATCGCGGTTCAGCGGAGCGAATGTGCCGATGCAGGGCGCCGCGATGAACATCGGCAGGGACAGCCCCAGCGCCCAGTTGGCGCGCTCATGCGCCGGCGCGGCAAAGTAATCGAATTCGCCGAATCGGCCGGCGGTCAACTCGTCCAATTCGGCGCGTGTCCGATATTCCAGGACGGCGGGTTGAATGTCCGCCTGGCTGTCCCGTAACGCCGCGGCGGCGCGCCGCGCCAGGCGTCCGCCCGCCCGCGCGAAAATCACGACCCGGCCGCCCGCGCTTGCGGCGGAAATGGCCGCGCGCGTCAGCAATTCCACGTGCGGCGCCGGCTCCGCGCCGGACGAGAAGAAAGCGCCGGTCAACGGCGCCCCCGCCTGGTAACGCCGCCGGCGGGCGTCCGTCATCGCCTCGGCCTGCGCGGCGAGCTGGGGTTCGACACAAAGGCCGGACACCAGGATGCGCCGGGCGGGGAAACCATGCCGCCGCAGCTCGTCCGCCTGTGAAGCGAGCGGGACAATGAAATGCCCCGCGCAATTGATCATGGTTTCGGCGGGCAGGACGAGTTCGCCGTGCTGGTAAACCATGCCCGGGTGGTTGCGCAGGCTGGCGGCCAGCAGGGGATGCGAGACCACGATGGGGCTGGCCAGGCGCGCGGCGGCGCGGCGCGCCGGCTGGCCCAGGATGCGCAGCGGCAGGGTGTCGCGCCGGCAATCGGCGCGCCGGCGGATGCGGTCATACCAGGTTGCCCCGCCGCCCAGTGATGAGCCATGCCGGTAAAGTCCGGCGGCCAGCCGCCAGGCCGCGCGGGCCGGGCCGGCGGCCAGTTCCATCACATCCGCGACCGCCGCGGCATCCGGGGGCAGGCAGGCGCGGATGCCATCCAGGTAAAACGGATGGCCGCGGCCGATGTTGACGTATAACAAGATCATATTCGGGTTATAACAGCATCCGCGCACCAAATCACCAAAAAAAAGCACCGGATTACAAGATTAATTCCAGCTGCATGGTATGGTGGGTGTCGATCCATGGCGCCGGCTTGGCAGGCAGGCGGCATGATTTTGGCAATCATCGGGAGGACGGTAAAAAATGAAAACGAGTAAAACATTCACAAGTCTGGCGATCGAGAATCCGGCGGAATTGCTGTTCGGCCGCGCGCCGCACCCGGTGCGCACCCGGCAGGGGTTGGTCATCGGCGGCGGCACGGTCTATCCGGAATTGAATTTCACCCTGCCGCCGGTTTCCATTGAAGCCGCCAGCATGCCGGCCATCCGCCGGCAATATCGCGCCATCATCCGGAGCGCCGGCGAACGCGCCGCGGCCCTGGCCGCGCCCGGGCTGGTGGTGGAGTTCGAGACGCTGCCGCCCATGGTGGAAAATCCGGTGTGGGGGATTGAGCTGACGGGCATCCTGCTGGAAGAGTTGGAAAAGCTGCGTCAAAGCCATGGACTGATCAGCGCGTTGCGCATCACGCCGAACGACACGCGCGAAATGGAGCGCCCGCCGCGGCTGCGGCAGGGGCCTTGGTTGGAAGGCATGCTCCAGGTGTTTGAAGGCACGGCGCGCCTGGGCGCGGAAATGCTCAGCATCGAATCGGTGGGCGGCAAGGAACTGCATGACGAAGCCCTGACCAATTGCGACCTGCCGGGAGTGATTTTTTCGCAGGCGGTGCTGGGCGTCCGGGACATGGATTTCCTGTGGACCAGGTTGAAGGATATCGCCGACCGGCATGGCGTGATTTGCGCGGGCGATACCGCCTGCGGTTTCGCCAACACCGCCATGGTGCTGGCCGACCGCGGCATGATTCCGCGCGTGTTCGCGGCGGTGGTGCGGGCGGTCAGCGCCGTGCGGTCGCTGGTGGCCTACGAGTGCGGGGCGGTGGGGCCGGGCAAGGATTGCGGGTACGAAAATGTGTTTCTCAAAGCCATCACCGGCTGTCCCATGTCCATGGAGGGCAAGACGGCCGCCTGCGCGCATTTGAGCGCCGTCGGCAATATCGCCGCGGCGGCCTGCGACCTCTGGAGCAACGAGTCGGTGCAGGATATCAAGCTTTTGAGCGGGATGGCCCCTACCTGTTTCATGGAACAATTGATCTACGATTGCCGCCTGATGAACACCGCCGCCGCGGATGGCCCTGCCGCCGCCCGCCAACTGCGCGACTGGCTGGTCAAAAGCGATGCGCGCCTGGACCCCCAGGCCTTCATCCTGGCGCCGGAAAATGTCCTGGCCATTGCCCGGGCGATCGTGGCGGCGCCCGGCCATTACCAGGCCGCGCGCGCGGCGGCGGAAAAAACCGTCAGCCTGCTGGAAGAAGGCGGGCGGGCGGGGACGGTGTGCATCAGCCCGCGCGAGCAGCCCTGGCTGGCGCGGATGCGCGAGGCCCTGGCGGAGTTGCCGGGGCGGGAGGATGACTTCATCGCCCAGATGCTGCCGTTGGTGGATGCGCAACGCTGCCGGCTGGCGGAATACGGGCTGTGATCCTAGGGCGCGCAATGCCGGCGCCGGTAATCGGCGGGGGTGGCGCCGGTGGTTTTGCGGAAGACGCGGGAAAAGTAGCTCTGATCGGAAAAGCCGCACTCGAAGGCGATGTGCACCAGGCTTTTGTCGGTGCGGGCGAGCAGCTCGCGCGCGCGGTCTACCCGCAAGTGCGTCAGGATTTTGGTGAAAGATTGTCCGGTATGCGCGGTGAGCATATGTGAAAAATGGCTGGGCGACATGCCCACGGCCCGCGCGGCGGAATTGCGGGTCACGTCCCCGTCAAGGTGCTGCCGCAGGTATTCCAGCGCGCGCTCCAGGGTGTGCGCGTGCGGATTGTATTGGCGCCGGGCGCCGGACGTCAGTTGCGCCAGCACGTCATCCACCCATTTTTGCGCCTCCGCCTGGTCGCGGAGCGCGGGCAGCCGCGTCAGGGCCCGATGCAGCGCGCCGGCCAGCGGCGCCGGGTCGCCGCCGGCCTCCAATGCGGCGCGGTAGCACATGACCGCCAGTTCCATGGCAATGTTCCGGGCGCGCGCCATTTCATCCGGCGGCATGCCCGCCAGGATGCGGCAGGTGATGCTGCGCGCCCGGGCCGCATCGCCATCCCGCACCGCGGTCAGCAGGGCCGGTTCCTCGCGCAGATATACCAGCCGCGCATCCGGCTGCCGCCAGTTTTTTGCCGTGTGAATGGCTTCGGCCTTGTCGCGCTCGCGCCGGGCCGCCAGGCGTTGTTGCAGCATCCGGGCGCCGTTCAGGAGATTGCGGCGCTCCGCCAGTTCCTGGAGGGCGGCGATGGCGGCGCGGATGCGCGCCGACGGCAGCGTCTGGCCGGCCGGGGTTTCCGGGGCCACGCCCACCACCACCAGCCCGCCCAGCAGCAGGTCGTTCAGCATCAGCGGCACGGCCCATAATAAAAAGCCGGCCGGACATATCCCCAGGCACGGTTCCCCCCAGCGCAACGCTTCCGCCACGGCGTCGCGCCGGATGGCGCAACATGCGGCGTCCGGCGCGCAGCGCCGGCAGGCAGGGCGTCCGTAAAATATCGCGCCCGCGGGCGTGACGCAGACCAGGGGGAAGCCGGTCAGTTCCAGGTAGGCCTTTTGCAGTTTGCGGAAATCCGCCGGACTGAGCAGGCGGTCGGGCAAGGCCGCCGGGGCAGGCGGCCGGGTGGCGGCGGCGCGGCCGGGTTGGCCGGCGCCGGGATTTGGAGGACAGGGCTTCATGCGCGGGATTTTACCGGGCGCTTCAGGCGGATTGACTGTCGGACGGGTCCGCCAGCTTCTTGGTCAGGACGAACATCTTGAAGGCGTCGGTGGCGACGACATCTTCCTCGTGGAATCCCTGGTGGAGGCAGAGTTTCAACGCCTGCTGCATTTTGTCGGTGCCGCGGAAGTTGACATTCTGGTAATGCCGGTCGAAGCAGAATTCCAGGGCTTTGCGCAACAGCATGTCGCCGTAGCCGCGGCCGCGGAATTCCTTGCGCACGAACACCCGGCGCAGCAGGGCGGTGGTGGGCGAATCCTCCTTGATGGCAACCGTGCCGACGATCCGGCCTTCTTTTTCCGCCACCAGGAAGGTATCCTTGGGGCCGCTGTAATAGGCGGCCGGGTTTTCCAGGTCATGCCGGGCATAGGCGCCCTGCGCGGAGACGAATTCATCGCGCATGATTTCTTCAATCAACTCGCGCACCTGGTCGTTATCGGATGGCTTGATCTGGCGGATGGAAATCATGGCGAGCGTCTCCTACGGCTGAGCGTCCGCGTTGCCGTTCGCCGGCGCGGGTACCTCGTGGAATTCCGGCGCCGGCCGGCGCGCCGGCCCGTTGGTTTCGTCCTGATCGGGATTGGGCTTGGCCAGGTCGCTGGCGGTCCAGCCTTTCAGCCACATGTTCGTGGCATCGCCCATGGCGGCATGCCGCCGGGCGGTTTCCTGCAAAGCGCGTTCGGGGGTGTCCAGAACGTAAGGGGTGATCATCACCAGCAACTCGCGCCGGGCTTTTTCGTCGGTGTCGGACCGGAACAGCATGCCCAGCAGGGGGATTTTGCGCAAAAACGGAATGCCGGAATTGCCGGTGGCCTGCTCCGTGCTGACCAGCCCGCCCAGGACAATGGTGCGGCCGTCGCTGATGGCGACGGAGGCGTTCAATTCGCGGGTGGTGATGATCGGCACCTTGTTCTGGTCAATGGTCACATCGCCGCCGGTGTTGTCGATCGTTTGCGCGATTTCCATGACCACAAAGCCTTTTTTGTTGATGCGCGGCGTCACCACCAGTTCGATGCCGATGTCGGTGTATTGGTAAGCCGATTGCTGGACGCCGCCGGAGGATAAACTGGTGGAGGTGACGATCGGCCGTTTTTCGCCCACCAGGATTTTAGCCTCGGTGTTGTCGGTGGTGAGGATGATGGGGGTGGAAAGGATGCGGGCGTCGGATGAAGTGGCCAGCATGTTCAGGACGGC
This sequence comes from uncultured Verrucomicrobiota bacterium, assembly GCA_964650945.1. Classification (GTDB taxonomy): domain Bacteria; phylum Verrucomicrobiota; class Kiritimatiellia; order JAAZAB01; family JAAZAB01; genus JAXGPF01. The sequence goes on from CAZYXU010000058.1 coordinate 9,523, forward strand.
GTCAATGTTGAAGTCGAACAGCGTGAAATAATATGTCAGGCCGGACCCGGCGCCGGCGGCGCTGTCGGCGATGGTGTTGATGGTGGCGGCATTGCGGAGGGCGCCCTCGGTGGCCACGCGGCTCGCGCCGGAGAAGCCCAGGAACGCCCGGCGGCCGCCTCCCTGTTTCTCGTTGTAGGCGATCATCGAGCGCTGCAGCCAGTCCACGCCCATGCGCGTGGTGTCGTCCAGGTTGACCTCGATGATGACCACTTCAATCAGGACTTGGGAGAGCATGATGTCCACCTTGGTCAGGACGTCCTCGATCACCGCCATGTCGGTTTTGCTGGCCATGATCAGCAGCGCGTTGATGCGGGGGTCGGCGATGATTTTAACGTCGGCGGATAAACGGCCTTCAATGGTGATTTCGCCGCCCTGTCCGCTCTCGCGGGCGGCGGGCTGCTCTTGCCCGGGCTGGGGAAAAGACGGCGGCAGCGGCGCGGTTTTGCCGCTATCCTGCTTTTTGGCGGCGGGAGTTTTGGCGGTGGATGAGCCGGAGGCGCCCACCAGGCTGTTCAGGACGGCCACCACCTTTTCGGAGTCGGCATATTCCAGGCGGATGACTTTGATGGCGACGTCCGGTTCAACCTGCTTGTCGAGGGCGGCAATGATGTCGTCAAAGAAAGCGAATTGGTCCGGGCGGGTAATGATAATCAGGATGTTGGTGCGGTCGTCGGCCACGATTTTCACCTTGCCTTGAATCAGGCTGCGGTCCGTGGAGCCGGCGGTGGTGGTTGCCCCGGGCTGGATCGCGGTCGGCGGCTGGCCGGGCCGGCGGGGCTGGAGGGGCATGCGCGCCGCCAGCAACTGCTGGCGCAGCAGGTTGGCGCGGTTGTCGGTGGTTTGAGTGTCGGCGATGATGGACTCGATCTTCGCCTGGATTTCCGAGGCCTTCGCGTGGCGGATCGGAAAAATCCGCAATTCCTCGCGCGAGCCGATGGGCAGGTCAATCAATTCCAGAACCTCGGCAATCCGCTTGAGGTTGACGGCCGAGTCGGTGATCAGCAGGCAGTTGATGCGATCCAGCGTAATGATCTTGCCGTTGGGGCTGACCAGATTCTGGAGCGTACCCTGCGCCTCGGCGATTTCAATGTGCTTCAATTCCATGATGCGGCTGATCAGGTGACCGGTGTCGCTGACTTTTTCGTCCAGCGGGCCGGTGAGGGTGGACATGCCGGCCTGGCGGGCAATGCCGATGGGGACGACTTTCAAGAATTTGTCGCCCAGCGGCACCAACGCGACGCCATGCATGCCCAGGATGCCTTCAATGGCCAGCAGGGCTTCGCGCCGGGGAATGCGGCGTGGGCATTTCAGCGTAATCTTCACCGCCGGGACGTCCGGCGCTTTCATCAACGCCAGGCCGGTCCATTCGCTGTATTGTTTCAACACCTCATCCAAATCCATGTTTTCATATTTCAGCCTGACCGGCATGTCGTTCCAGTTGGTTGAAGTAACGTCCGCCACCAGGTCGTCATCAGTGTCGTCCGCTTCGGCGGGGGAGGATGCGCCTGTCTGGGCCACCGGCGTAAACCCGATGAATGGTCCGGCGGCCGTTGGGCTGGAAACCGGTTTCCCTTCCGGAGCGTTTTGGCCAGGCAAAAATGTTCTCAACGGCGTGGCCCGAGCCGGACTGGCATCCGGGGCCGGACTGGCATCCGGGGCCGGACTGGCGTCCGAGGCCGGACTGGCGTCCGAGGCCGGACTGGCGTCCGAGGCCGGACTGGCGTCCGAGGCCGGACTGGCGTCCGGGGCCGGACGGGCTTCTTTGTCCGTGCCGGAAAGGATGGCATTGGTTGGAGCGGCAGTTGCGGCTGGCTTTGTAATTGCGGCCGGCGCCGGCGTCCGGGCATCGGTATTGGTTAAGCCGAAAAATACTGGGGCATTGGTGCGTGTAATCGGTTTAAAGAAGTTCGGCGGGTTGGTGGCATTCGGACCGAAACCGAAGACCGGCGGCCGCGCGGGGATGTTGGTTGTGTCGGCCAGGCCGGCAAATGGCGCCTTCGCGGTTTGCGCCGTCCCGGTATCGGCGGCGTCATCACCCGCTGCTTGGAGGCTGGCGCCGGCGGCCAGGATGGCCGCCATGGCGGCGATGACCGGCATGGATTGTAAAAATTTAATATGCATGTTCACGTTCAACCCGGCACAAACTGTTGATTGATGCGGTAGAGTATTCCAAAAAACCAGGCAAAGGGCAATAAATTTACTCGGATGGCTTGACCGGCGCCATGGCCGGCGGATTGGCGGCCATTTTAGCCGCGGCATTTGTCGGGGCGGGATGCAATGCCGGGCGGTTGGTGGCGGCGTCCGGCGGCATCCGGCTGTAAAGGCAGACGATGGCGAAATTGCCCTTTAATTGTCCATCCTTGCCGGAAATCAGTGAGACGCTTAATTCTTCCATATCCATGATGGTCGGCTGCTGTTCCATGGCGTAAATAAACCGCAACAGCGCTTCCAGATCGCCTTCCCAGGTGCAATCAATCACCAATTCCAGCAAATCGCCGAAGGTTTTTTCCTTTTGCGCATTGCGTTTGATCAAAGTCAGCTTGCTCTCGCCCGCCAGGCGTTCGAGTTGGCGCAGGTAATCGGCTGTCACATCGCGGTCGGCGGGATGGCGGTCAACGCCGGCCCGGAGTTTATCCATGCGTTCCACCCATTCCGGACGCTGGTCAACCAGCCGCTGGGCATAGGCGATTTGTTCGGCAACGGCCTTTTGGTAGTTGCGCAGTTCGCTCCAGGCGGCCAGGCGGGGGTGAATCACCCAGTAGGTGAGCGCCAACAATAACGCCAACCCGGTGCCCCAAGCCAGGACCAATTCGCGCTGGGAGATTTTCACTTGGATGCCTCCGGGAATTGGGCGTTCATCTGGAACGTTTGCACCGTCACATTCCGGCGTTTACCGGGCTGGATGCTGCCCATGTCAATCTTGTCGAACAAGGGCGAATCGTCCAGCGCTTGCTTGAAGTCGTAGATGGGCTCGACCGTCTCGGCCTCGCCGCGCAAAATCACGCTCCGGCCCCGTTTGAATTGAAACGAGGAGATGTTGGCGCCGGGCGGCAGCAGGCGGCTGACTTCCCGCAGCGCTTCCAGCGACAGGCGGTTGCGTTCCATGGATTGTTCGAAAGAGCGCAACTTGCGCTGCAGCATCCGCACTTCATCAGCCGGTACCTTGAGCGTCTGCATCCGTGCATCGAGCCGTTGTGCGCGGATTTGCGCCAGCCGGTAGCCGCCGAAAAAGATCGCCATGCCCATCATCCATGCCGCCAGGATGAGCGCGGTGGCCAGCAGCAGTTTGCGTTTCAGTTGCCGCGCCGCCGCCGTCGCGCGCCAGGCGGTTGGGGTAAAGTCTATGACTGCCTGCGCGCCCTGGGGGGTGGTCTTGGGTTGAAAAGGCGGGGTGAGCATGCGTTGCACAATGCCGGAACTCAAGGGCGGCAGCGCATGCAGGGGGAATTGTTCAATAACGCATTGAAAGTTTTCCGCCAAGGCGGCGCGCCAGGGCGCCGTGCCGGCGCCGGCCGGGACCCCGGCGCCGGCTGTCCAGAATCGCAGGCTGGCCAGCGGCGCGGCGCCTTGTTCGATATCCAGCGCCAGGGTTAAGTTATGGATTTCATGCACCAACTCGGCGGCGTATTCGTCCGGCGGCAAATCATCGGTGATGTAGAGGAGGTTAAATGCCAGCGGCTGGGCGTCCTGCAAAGTGATCAACAGGGTCTGGTTGGACTCGATGATTCCCAGTATGCTCCGCCCGCCGGCGGCCGCCGGCATGGCGGCATGGGCGCGGATGGTGTGCCACCAGACGGCCGGCTCGGCGTCCATCCGGCGCAATTCCAGGCCGGCGCCGGCGCAGAGCGCGCCGATGAAATCCACCGATTCCTTCTGTACGCCGGCCATCAGCACGCGCCGCCGGTTTTCATCGGCATGCAACACCTCGTAAGCCACCGCCATGTGGTCGTCGGGGAATGGCGAAAATTTATCCATCTGCAATTGGATCATGCTGTCCATTTCCGCCGCCTCGCAGGCCGGTAACTCCATGACGCGCAACAGCATGCGTTCCGAGGGCAGGGCGAAGGAGACCGGGCCGGAGAGTTCCGGGCATTGCAAACGCAACTGCGCGCCGAGAGCTGGGGCGTCCGCGAGCAGGGCGTCGTCTACCTCCAGCGTGCGGCTGGCAGCCGGCGCGGTCACGGCCCCATCCGGACCTGCGGTGACGGCGGTCCAGTAGAAGGTTTTACCGCGCCGGCACAGCCCGGTAATCAGTTTTTTGCCAATGCGCATATCCTGACATTGTCTATGATTGACAGGATTCTGTCAATTCCTATCGCACGTTTTGTCCTATCGTCCCCGATCCCGACAGCGATTGCGATATTATTTTGCCGCACAAAACCGCATATAGCCACAGCCCTCTCTCGTGGGAGCGGCGTTACACGCCGCGATCCGGCCAGCTCGCCGGAGGCAGAATCGCGGCGCATAGGGCCGCTCCTACCAGTTGGATACCGAACACTCCCTTCCGTGGGACGCGATTTCGCTCCCCGCATCCCGCATCTCGTCCCCCGTATCCTTCCCCCACACCACCACACCCACACACCCTCTCCCGTGGGAGCGGCGCTATGCGCCCTGGCGGCTCATTCGGTGGCGCCTTCGGTCCATTTCAGGATTTTGAGATTTTTGCCTGAGAGTTCAACCACGCAATTGATCTGGCAGACGACATCCTGCACCTGGCCGCGAGATTGCAAGGTAAACAAACCGCCGTGCTTGACGGTGATGGCGCTGGAATCGCTTGCATTAAGCAGCGCCTGCAATTCACTCATATCGCTGTCTTTATAAGGCACATCGTCCGCCGTGCCCATGATGCCGTCCGGCCCGGCGCGCGAATCAATGATCTGCTGGGCCAGCAGGGAGTCAATATTTAAAGCGGCCATGATGGTTTCCAGGTCGGCATCGTTGATGTTGAGTTTCCCGTCCCCGGAATAGGTTGTGAAGAACCCGGCGATGGCGTCATACACCGTGGTCTCCGTGTCGGGGATGATTTCATCAAACCCCTTGATCAGGATCAACTCGTCCACGGTGTCAATCATGCGGTTCTTGGACTTGTAGGGCGGCTCGAGGCGCTCGTAATAATCCGATTCCGCGCCGTTGAGGTGCGTGGATTCGTCCTGATCCACCCAGTCCAGTAGCGTGTCCACCAGCACGTATCCCATATCCCAGGGTACGCCGGCCTGTTCGAGGATGGAGGCCATCCTTTCTGCCGCCGGCTGGTAAACCGCCGGGTCGGGATTACTGAGTTCCTGGATCAGCTTGATCAGGTCGATTTTCCCGTTTTCCGGGCGGATGCTGACGTTGATGCTGCCGCTGCCCAGGTCGCGCTGCAATTCGGCGCTGGCGCCGTTGTAGATTGCCAGGGTGGCCGCGCGCATGGTTTCATCTTTGCCCATGGACACGTAAAGTTCCGCGTCGGTGTTTTTCAAGGCCGGGTCATCGGTGGAGAGCATGGCCATGCGCGCCAGTTCGATCCCGGAGCGCGCCAGGTATTCCGCCTGCAGCTTGCGCCGCCAGGTAGAGGTGATGCGCGCTTCGATATGCATGTCAAAGGCGAACGCCAGGACGAACATCGAAAGCAGGCCGACCACCCACAAAACCACCACCAGCGCCGAGCCGGCGCGGTCGGCGCCGGGGGCGTGTCGGTGCGCGTGGTTCCGTCCGTGTTCCATCTGTATCTTTGGCGCCATATGCGTCAATCCGGCTAAGATTCTCATTTTTGTTTTCATGGCCCGCCGCCCCTTTGCTTCTGGGAGAGCGGGGCGAGGGGGACGACCACGGTTCGCCGCATTTGTACCGGCTCTTCGCCCGGCTCCAGCGGGGTGAGGTACAGCGAGATTTCCACCGCCAGCGGCAGGGTGTTGGTCGCCGCGTCCTTCCATTCCTCCGCCCACTCCCAGCCATCGTCGCCGATATTGGTGGAGACGCGGCAGTCCATACCGACGACCTTGGCGGAAATGTAGAACGGCACTTCGTCCGCCGGATCGAAATCATCCAGCAGGCTGGTATAAGGCCGCCAACTGCGCGCCGCCAGCGCCATCCGCCCATCCTCATCCTCCTCCACTGAGAGTTGCACGCGATGCACACCGTGCTGGAAATTTGTGTTATCCGGCGGCAGAAGTTCCAGGCCGGTTTTAACCCAACTGATAATGTCCTGGGCTTGCGCCCCATCGCCGTTGTCCTCCAGCCAGAATCCGAATTCGGTAGACTGGGTATTGGTGGCGGACATCGGGAAGAATGCCGAGCGCAAACCGGCGGCGATTTGCTCCATCATGAATTCACCGCGGTTAAGATTGTCCGCCATCGCCGTGCCGCGTTGCCAGGCGCGGGTGATGCTGTAAAAGGTGCTCATGGTGATGGCCATGGCGGTGGCCAGAATCGCCAGGGCCACCAGCAGTTCCAGGAGGGTGAAGGCCCGTTGCCCCGGGCGGGAATCCGCGCCCGGGCGCCCGGCCGGGGTTGGGCACGGCATCCGGCCGCGCCTCCCGGCGCGTTCGGCGTCGGCCCAGCGGAACGGAAAACCGGCGGCGCGGCAAGCGTTTAACAGCATGTTCATACCGGTTCAATATAGCGCAAAATACCGGCCGATACAATACAAACATCGTCGGCGCCTGGCAGGGGGTGCTGGGTGTAAGACAAATTCTTTGATGTGGCGATGTTTGTTGACGTGCGTGGTGCATTCCGTTTTCCGCCGCCGCCAAGGCTTTGGCGGACACGGATAGTCGGCGGCGAGTGCGAGGCGCACGGGCAGTCTTTGGGGCGTCTGGCGCGCGGCGCGCCCCTTCGGGCTTACCCTAAAAACCCGTCCTACGCTCGGGGGTGCGTCAAAATCAGATAAAAAATTGACTTTAACGCGGCGAACTTGTAGCATGTTGGGGTTTTTCAGGGGCGATTAGCTCAGTTGGTTAGAGCACTACCTTGACATGGTAGGGGTCGGAGGTTCGAGTCCTCTATCGCCCACCACCTTTGCGCCCGGGATGTATGCTGCGTGCTTAACGGCGGCATCCCGCCGGCAATCCCTCGAAATTTTCCCTGGCCATGCCGGGCTGTGCCCTGGCTGCCGCTCCTCCGGTCCCACGCTCAAATTCGATCATCTTGGCGTCCTTGGCGTCTTGGCGGTTGTACTCCTGCAAGGATTTGCCGTGGTTTAAAAGGGCAACAAAATGGGGCAGTCAAGTTTTCTTGTAATATCCATCATACCCTCAAAACCACAAAGCCCCATGATTAAAAGATTGCGTTTTGATTGCGAAATTGCATATTGTCTGAATTGCGCCGGACACGCCGGACAAGTCCGGCAAATTGGGAAAACATCCGAACGAGGTTTTCTATCGGATGGCGCCAAATCGCCACCGCTGATAATTAACGATCAACGCAAGAAAGGGAGGGAAGGATGATGAAGCGCATTACGGTGTCGATGTTGGCGGCGATGGTGGTGGCGGCTGCCGGGGCTCAGGAGCAGGCGGAAATCACCGTCAAGAGTATGCCCCCGTCGGTCATCCAGACCGTGCCACAGGCGGGTGACACGGAAGTGGATCCGTCCATCAAGGAAATCAGCGTTACCTTCAGCAAGGAAATGCTGACCGACCGCAGGGCCATCTGTCAGATCTCTAATGAGACCTTTCCGAAAACGGGTAAAAATATTCACTACTTGAACGACAAACGCACATGTGTTGTTCCGGTGGCCCTGGAACCGGAGAAGACCTACGTGTTGTGGTTCAACCGCGGAAAATTCAATAGCTTCAGGGACACGGACAACAACCCGGCGGTACCCTATCTGCTGGTGTTTCGCACGGGAAAGGCGAAATAGCGCCGAACAACGCGCCGGCCAGTGCCACCGTTCAATTAAGGAGACAATAATGATGCCACCTATCTATACAGCAGTAAGAGCTGTAGGTGTCCTGCGGCCAAAATTCCAATCAAGACCAGTCGCTGGTAAAGTATTCGCAGATGAGCTTAGTGTTCGTGGAACGGCGTTTTGGTTGAAGGACCAAAAGGTTCTCGTCACGTGCGCACATGTGCTCAAGGGACTAGTAGAGGCTCCAATTGAAATATCGGGATTGTTGGTTGTTGGCAATCAAGGAAACTACCAACGCGCTACGATAGGAATAGTCGATCTGGAACATGACCTTGCAATCCTTCACCTGATTGCACCACCTGAAATAATTCAACAGGAAGCTAATTCTGGATTGTTGCTAGCCGACAATTATCCAGATGTCGGCATGAAAGTAGCCTATGCAGGCTTCCCTTTGGGGAATCAACTTCTTGACGAAAAACATCTCCCCACCTATGCCGAAGGTGTCGTCGGTGCCGCGTTCACTCCAACATCAGGAAAGAAGAAGATACGAATCACAGGAACAGTCGTTGGAGGCTTCAGTGGTTCTCCAATCGTCGACACATCCAAACCAGATCACGTTGTTGGGGTTCTAAGTGATAGTCCAACGAAAGAGGCAGGTGACGCGGACATTTTCATGGCGGTATCATGGGAATATCTCAAGGCTCTGTCTCAACTAGCAATGGCATAAACACTCGAACCACATGGTGCCGTCCCGTCCATACGCAGTGTGTAGCCGTTCCGGCGTTGGTCAACGCCGACATTCGGCCAGAAAGCAAGCAGGAGATGGGAGATGAGAAGGATAGTCGTGGCAATGCTGGCGCTCGCAGTGGGGACGATAATCGCGCTAGCGCATCCCGGCGGGCTAGATGCGAACGGCGGACACTACAACCGGAAGACGGGCGTGTATCATTATCACCGCCAGCCCGCAGCAACCCCACAGCCGCCGGCGCGATCAATGCCGCTTGTCCCGGAGGCTCTCTCGACAAATCAGACGCAGACGATAGAAAAGTCGTTTTGGCTCAACAAGTCGTCAGGTGTCAGGCACAACAAAGGATGCCGCTGGTTTGGGAATACGAAAGGTGGTCGTTATTGTGGGCCGAATGAAGGACGGGCTTGCGGGCAGTGTGGCGGATGATGTAAGGGAAGCCTGAATGAGCCGGCCAGGAAAATTGGGTCATGTTATCTTGTGGTTTCTATCGGATGGCGTCAAATCGCCACCGCTGATAATTAACGATCAACGCAAGAAAGGGAGGGAAGGATGATGAAGCGCATTACGGTGTCGATGTTGGCGGCGATGGTGGTGGCGGCTGCCGGGGCTCAGGAGCAGGCGGAAATCACCGTCAAGAGTATGCCCCCGTCGGTCATCCAGACCGTGCCACAGGCGGGTGACACGGAAGTGGATCCGTCCATCAAGGAAATCAGCGTTACCTTCAGCAAGGAAATGCTGACCGACCGCAGGGCCATCTGTCAGATCTCTAATGAGACCTTTCCGAAAACGGGTAAAAATATTCACTACTTGAACGACAAACGCACATGTGTTGTTCCGGTGGCCCTGGAACCGGAGAAGACCTACGTGTTGTGGTTCAACCGCGGAAAATTCAATAGCTTCAGGGACACGGACAACAACCCGGCGGTACCCTATCTGCTGGTGTTTCGCACGGGAAAGGCGAAATAGCTCCGAACTACGCGCGGCTCTTTCGCCGGCGCATGCTTGGTCTGCGCTGCGCGCCGTCCATCAGCAGGCATGGCATTGCCGCTGGTAAGGCAAAATGTGACAGGGCGTTCGTGGCGTTCGCGCTTGATCCGGAACGGGGTGTGTGGTAGCGTCTCACATGATTGAGGCGAGGCGATTTATAATGACAGCAATTCTCGACAAGGTGGAAAAAGAGGCGCTCGACCTTTCCAGATAGGAACGCGCATTTTTGGCTGACCGTTTACTGAGTTCTCTGGGGGACGAGGCGCTGAGCGATATCGATGCCGCATGGGTGGCTGAGGCTGAGCTTCGGTACGCGGTATACAAAGATGGTGGCAGACAGCAACCCATTTCGGCGGACAAAGTCCTTGCGGATGCAGATTGGATACTCGGATGAATGGTGCGCGCAATTATCCGCGATGCGACGGGTGAGAATCGGATAAAATATCCTCGGCGATCACGGCGCCTTGACGTAAAATAATCCGGCAAGAGTTGCCCGCGGATCACGCCTGAGCGTGAAAACCGGAGTGTCTGACAGTTGCGACCGGCCGGTAATTTTATGCCGGGAAAACCGTGCCAGCCGGCTCAGCGACTGCCGCTATACGGCAGCGCTGGCCTGCACATTGGACGATGCAGATGAAAGGACGGTCATAGGTGTCATGATAAGCGTGTACACAAGAGCCAATTTCAAAACTAACGTTTTGAAAGAATTCAGAATGCAGGAGTCAGAATGCGGATTTCGGAGGAAAATGACCAGCCATTTCGGAAATAATTGACCAGTGAATT
>CAZYXU010000059.1:0-4729 GCA_964650945.1 uncultured Verrucomicrobiota bacterium
TTTTTTTCGCAATATCCGGAACTATTCCACGATTCCGCCGCGGGCGCCGGTGTTTTCGCCGGTGACGGTTTACCACGCCCAGCCGTATGGCAACCGCGACCAGTTGGGGCAGGTTGTGCGGCCGGCGCAATTCGTTGACATCAGCGGGATCATGAAAGAGAAGACCGCCATGCTGGCCTGCCACCGCAGCCAGAAGGAATGGCTGGATGTCAGCCAGGGAATGGATTCATATCTAAAGGCGATGCAGGATTTTGCCAGTGAAGTGGGCGCCATGTCCGGGGGGTACGCCTACGCCGAAGGCTGGCGTCGGCATCACCACCTGGGATTTTGCGCGCCCGGGTCAGACCCGCTGGCCGATCTGGTATGCCCCTTCTAGCGTTCCCGAAAGCGGCTGCCATGCCGTTGTATTCGTCCGCCAGGTTATATCCGGCTGTGCTGTTCCGCCGCTTGGACGGTGTTGAACAGCAGCATGGTGATGGTCATGGGACCGACGCCGCCGGGCACGGGCGTGATCAGGCTGGCCTTGCGGCTCACGGGCTCGAAATCTACGTCGCCTACCAGCCGGTAACCGGATTTTTTAGTGGCGTCCGGCACGCGATTGACGCCCACATCAATCACCACCACGCCGTCCCGCACCATGTCGGCGGTCAGGGTGTTGGGCCGGCCGGCGGCGGCAATGACCACATCCGCCTGCCGGGTGAACGGGGCGATATCCGGGGTGGCGGTATGGCAAACCGTGACCGTGGCATTGGCCTGCGGGCTTTTACGCATCAGCAGGTTGGCAAGCGGCTTGCCCACGATGTTGCTGCGGCCGATCACCACGGCGTGTTTCCCGGGCAGTTCCACCCCGGAGCGCGCCAGCATCTGCATCACCGCGTGCGGGGTGCAAGGCAGGAAAGTCGGTTGCCCCAGCAGCATCCGCCCCACGCTGACCGGGTGGAACCCATCCACATCCTTGGCCGGGTCAACCGCCAGCAGGATGGCGGCTTCGTCAATCTGACGGGGCAGGGGTAGTTGCACCAGGATGCCATGCACCCGGGGATCGGCATTCAGTCTGGCAATCAACTCCAGCAGGGCGGTTTGCGGGGTGTCGGCCGGCAGGCGGTGGTCGAGCGAGAAGATGCCGATTTCCGCGCAGGCGCGCTCCTTGGCGGTGACGTAAGATTGCGAGGCCGGATCGCTGCCGACCAGCACCACGGCCAACCCGGGGGTGATATTCTTTTGCTGGAGATTTTGAACTTTTGCCCGGAGATCGGCGCGAATAGACGCGGCGATCTGTTTCCCATCAATGATTTGTGACATAGCTGCTCCGTTGTTGCCGGCCGCTGGCGTCTTGCGGTGCAAAACCCAGATTTAAAATTACCATATCATATAGCTTGTTCACAAGTTCAATTGCCAGGCGGTAAATTTTAAATTTGTTTTGCGCATAAGCTTTGTTATATTGTCGCTAAGGTAAGCATAGTTGTAGGGTATTCCTGTTCCAAATCATATAGCGAGGCGGGTATGCAACTAAAATTACGGCGGGTTGCAGTTGTGTTGCTGGCGGGGCTGCCGGCGGCGATGCCGGCGGCGGGCGGGGTCAGCGTGGTCAGCGCGAATTTCGGGGTGGAGACGCCGGGCTGTGTTGATGGCGTGGCAGCGGAAACCAATGGCAGTTTTTTGATTTACGGAGGGTTTGAATTGGTTGATGGCCGGCTTTTCCCTAACGTTGCCCGGCTCCGGCCGGATGGTTCCGTGGACCCCGCCTGGCGTCCCAATCCCGCGGGCATGATTGCCAAGGCTTTGCCGGCGGCCGATGGCGTTTACCTGGCCGGCAACTTCGAGCGGATTGCCGACACCCCGTGGTTTTTCCTGGCCAAGGTTAACCGGGCGACCGGGGCGTTGATTCCGGCATTCAATCCCGCGCCCGATGAACCGGTGACAGCCCTGGCCATGCGCGGCAATGCGCTTTATGCCGGCGGCAGTTTTACCAATATCGGCGGGCAGAACCGGCCGATGATGGCCAGATTGGAACCCGCCACGGGCGCGGCGGTTCCCGGATTCACCAACGGGCCGGCATTTGGCCAGGTTTACACGCTGGCGCTCGATGAAACCGGCCTCTATCCCGGCGGGGTTTTCTTTGACATTGGGGGGGAAACCCGCCCGTTTTTTGCCAAGGTGTCCGTCAACAGCGGCAATGCCATTCCGGGCGTTTTCACCAATGGCGCGGATAATCTTGTGCATCACCTGTATGCCACGGGGAATTATGTCTATGCCTGCGGCTATTTCGAGGAAATCGGCGGGGCGCTGCGTTCGAGTTTCGCGCGGCTGCATCGCAATTCCGGGAACGCCGACACGAATTTCACTTGCGGCTTCACCAATCCGGCTGAGGGCTTGATCTGGGATTGCGCGGTGACGCCCGGCGCCGTGTTTGTCGGCGGGGATTTTTCCAACTATGCCGGCGCAGCCAAACAGTGTATCGCCAAAATTAACGCAACCGATGGCGCGCTGGTTCCCGCCTTTACCGCGCAAGTCAACAATGCCATCCTGGGCTTGGCGGCGCTGCCGAATGGCGACATTGCCGCGGTTGGCGATTTCACGCAGGTCAACGGGCAGCCGGCCGGCGGGGTCGCGGTGTTTGATGCGGCGACCGGCGCGCATGATCCGGCGTTTACATCCCGCGTGACGGAGGGCGGGCAAGTCAAAGCCGCCGTGCAAATGGCCGATGGCGGCTGGATTGTCGGCGGGGATTTCAAGTTGGTGCGCGGCGTGGATATGCCATACCTGGCGCGTTTCAACGCGGACGGAACCTTGCGCACCAATTGGGCGCCCCGGCCTGATGCCATTGTCAGCGCGCTGGCGTCCGATGGCGTCAATCTTTACGTGGGCGGCGAATTCACGCAAATTGCCGGGCAAAGCCGGACTAATCTTGCCAAATTGCGGCTGGATACCGGCGCCGCCGACCCCGCCTTTACCGCCGGCGCCAATGGTAATGTTCTCGCACTGGCCTGGTCGGGGGGCGCGCTGTATGCCGGCGGAACGTTTGCCGTAATTGGGGGCGGCGCCCGCAAATGCCTGGCTAAATTAAGTCCGACGACGGGCGCGTATGATCCGGCGTTTACCGCCGATGCGGACGATTATGTAACCGAAGTGGTTCCGGATGGCGGACAGCTCTATGTCTGCGGCGCCTTCACGCAAATCAATGCCGCCGCTTGCGGGCGCGTCACCCGGGTTAATCCGGCGACTGGCGCGCCGGACCCCGCCTGGACCAATGGCGCCGATGCCCGGATCTCAGGCATGGCGGTGACGCCGGCGGCGGTATATGTCGGCGGCGACTTTACCAACATTGGCGGTGTGGCGCGCAACACGTTGGCGAAGTTAAGCAAATCATCCGGCCGGCCGGACCCGGCATGGAATCCCGGCGGTTCCCTGTACGTCTTCACCATGCAGGCGGACAACCAATATGTTTACGTGGGCGGCAATTTCGATGAGCTGGGCGGATATCCCATTACCAATGCCGGCCGTATCGCGTTGGATACCGGCGTGGTGGACACTAATTGGACGCCCATGCCCGATGGCGCGGTTTACGGCTTCCAAAGCCAAGCCCCGTATGTTTTCATGTTCGGCAATTTTCTGCGCGTGGCCGGCGTGCTGCAACAGGGATTTGCCGCGCTGACCCATGCGCTTCCCCGGGTGGCCATTACCAACCCCGCGCCGGAGATGGACCATTGGCGGCAGAGCGCGGCTTCCATTGAATTGCAGGCGGAGGCGCAGGCCGATACCGGGCTGGCTGTCACCCAGGTGGTGTATTTTGCCAATGGCGCGCGCATCGGCGCGGCCGCCGCCGCGCCATACAAGGTCATCTGGGCGCCGGTTTATGAAGGCCAGTACGCGGTGACCGCCGTGGCCTACGACCAGTGGGGGATCGCCGGCACGTCCGCCGTCCCCGTCAACATCACGGTGGAGCCGCTGATTGCGGCGGCGGATTTCGATGGCGACGGCAAGGCCGATCCGGCGATGTATGTCATCCCGCCCGGGACTGACCACGGATCCTGGTATATTTGGCGCTCAAGCGTGAGTTACGCGCGGCTGGGGCCGGTGCTGGAGGGCGCGTTGCAGACCGTGCCGCTGGCGGGGGATCTGGATGGCGACCGGCTGGGCGATCCGGTCCTGTGGTGGGAAGCCTACGTGTCCGGCGCGTGGCAGAATGCCTGGTATGCCTGGCGTTCGAGCCAGAATTACGCCGGCGCGGGGCCGACGTACCTGGGCGCATCCGGCATGGCGCCGGTGCTGGCGGATTTCGATGGCGACGGCAAGGCCGATCCTGGGATTAACAACGACGACAGCGTCAATAACATCTGGCGCGTCTGGCGGTCCAGCATGAATTACGCCGACAGCGGCGATGTGCGTCTGGGCGCGCTGTGTGCCGGCACACCCCTGGCGGCGGATTTTGACGGCGATGGTTTGGCCGATCCGGCGAAAGTGGATGGGAACGACTGGCGGGTCTGGATGTCTTCCGCCAATTATCAAATGCAGGGGCCATATACCCTGGAAACGCCGGCGGAAGCACATCCCCTGGCGGCGGATTTCGACGGTGACGGCAAGGCCGATCCGGCCATGTATATTTCAACCGGCGCCGGCTATTGCAGCGGCTGGTACGCCTGGCTGTCATCCGCCAATTACCGGCGTTACGGTCCCTATGCGTTTTCGGCGCCGTGATTGTAGCGCGGGCATCCTGCCCGCGCCCGGA
>CAZYXU010000059.1:4829-19464 GCA_964650945.1 uncultured Verrucomicrobiota bacterium
TTCAAAGGCTGCCTGAGCCCGGCCGGGGTCGGTGACGCCATTGGCAATCAGCAGTTGGGCGAGGATGCGGGCCTTGGCCGGATTCAGATCCAGCGCCGCGACGAAGCCGCGCCGGTCGTCATCCACTTCGATGTTGCGTCTGGTGCATCCGCCGGGTGTGCGCGAAGCGCGCACCACCAGGACGCCCCGCGCGCTGGCGTTGGCCAGCGCGTCCAATGCCGGCGCCGCGGCATTGCCGTTGCCCACGCCCGCCAGCACAATGCTCCGGGCGCCGCCGGCCAGCGCGGCGGCAATCTGTTCGGCGCCCATGCCGGCATGCGCGTAAACAATGTCAACCCTGGGCAAGGGCGCCTGGCCGGGGAGGCGGAAGCGCGGGCGCTGTACCGGCGCCGGCGGGTGAAAAAACAGCGCCTGATCCTCAACGAGTCCCAGCGGTCCGGTATTGGGAGATTCAAAAGCATTAATGGCGGCGGTATGCATCTTGGTCACATGCCGCGGGGCATGAATGGTGGCGTGCATGACCAGCAGGACACCCCGGCCCCGGGCGGACGCACTGGCAGCCACCTGCACGGCCTGGTAAAGATTGGCCGGGCCGTCCGCGGCGATGGCGTCCGCCGGACGCATGGCGCCCGTCAGGACTACCGGCCGGCTGTGCGCCAGCGTCTGTTCCAGGAAGAAGGCGGTTTCCTCCATGGTGTCCGTGCCGTGGGTGATGACCATGCCGTCCGCGGCATCCGCGGCGAAGATTTCATCAATGCGCCGGGCGAGTTTGAACCAGACCGCGTCCTGCATGTCCTGTGAGCCGATATTGGACACCTGCTCCAAGGTCAGCGCGGCCGCTTTTTCGATGCCGGGCGCCGCGGCGATCAACTGTTCCCCGGAAATCTTTCCCGCATCGTAACCGGATTGGGAACGCGCCGCCGCGGCGCCCGCGATGGTGCCGCCGGTCGTGAGCACCGTCACGCGGGGTTGTTCCCGGCCGGCGGCTGTGTGTGTCATGCTAGAAGCCCTTGGTCAGGGTCAACGCCCCCAGCCAGCCTTCCGTGCGGTTCCGGGCTTCGAATTCCATTTCGCCGCGGAGCGATACGAACAGGACATGCCGGGGAATGAAGTAATTCAGTTCCGGGCCGATGGCAAACACACGGTCGCGGTCGCTGCCGTCCCAGGTCACGTCGCCGCCCTTATCGTCGCTGACCTGCCAGTGGCAATATCCCGCCAAGCCGATGTCCAGCGTCTGCATGACGGTCTTACTCAGGCCGTATTCGAAATGGAAGTCATTGCCGGGGCGGATATCCAGGTCGTTTTTGTAGGTGTGGGTTTCAAAGCGGCCGAGGATGGAGGCCGCCCAGGTCTTCTCCGGGTCCACGTAGTAGGTGCCGCCGGCCGTCAGCATCAAAGTCCACATGTCCAGGCCCGGCGATGCGTCGTCGTCCTTGTCGTATTCGCCCACCGGCAGGAAAACGGCGGCGCCAATGGCCGCATCGTATTGCCGGCCGTGCCAGGAAATCCCCAGCGGTTCGACGCAGGGGTCGCCGATACCGAGTTTGTCGTCCTTGACGCCGGCGGCGCCGATTTTAATGTCGGTGTATTGGATGGGAACGAGGGCGTCCATGAAGAAGTTGCCGCCCAGCACTTCCAGCGGCGTCATCCAGATCACCCGGTTGACGTTGGCAAATATTTTCAGCTTGAAATCCACGTCCAGCTTGTCGCCGGCGTCGTCGCGCAGAATATCCGCGTAATAATAGACGTTATACATGCGCCAGTAAACGCCCGGCGGCGGCAACGTTGCCGCCTTGATGCCCTCCACCCCGTTGACATAGTGTCCCTGGACGGCGGCGTTAACGGATCCGGTCAACAAGACTGCGCCCAGCATCACGGCTAAAACTTTACGCATACTCTCCTCCTTTTGGTTGCGGGTTTGAATTATTTTAAGGCGCCGCCAGACGCCCCAGCGCTACGTCAATTGTGGCAGTGTGAATAAAATATAAACCAGTGTCAAGCGGGATTTACAAGGGATTTGCGGGCGGCGGCGACAAAATCTTCGATATCGCGGAGGGTGTGCGCGGCGCAGACGAACCCGACTTCGAACTGGGATGGCGGCAGGTAATATCCCGCGTCCAGCATGGCATGGAAAAACGCCGCGAATTGTTTGGCATCGGCCTGCTTGGTTTCCGCCAGGTTGCGCGGCGCGGGACGGCCGCGGAAATAGATGGTGAAAAGCGAGGCGGCCTGCGCGCAAAAAACAGCGCGCCCGGCGGCCTGCGCGGCGGCGTTGACGCCTTCCGCCAGTTGCGCGGCCAGCTCCGCCATGCGCGCGTAGGGATTGTCACGCTCCAGAATCCGCAGCGTGGCCAGCCCGGCGGCCACGGCCGCCGGGTTGCCGGAAAGCGTGCCGGCTTGATAGACCGGGCCCAGCGGCGCGAGTTTTTCCATGACGTCGGCCCGTCCGCCAATGGCGGCGATGGGCAGGCCGCCGCCGATGATCTTGCCCAGCGTGGTCAAATCCGGCCGGATCCCCGCCAGTTGGCCGTAAGTGGTGGGACCGAACCGGAAGCCGGTGATGACTTCATCCAGGATCAGCAGCGCGCCGCAGCGGTCGCAGGCGGCGCGCAAGCCCGGCAGGAAATCCGGCGCCGGCATGACCAGCCCCATATTGGCGGCCACCGGCTCGACAATCATGGCGGCCAGGTCGTCGCCGTGCGCGTCCACAATGGCATTGACGGCGGCCAGATCGTTGTAGGGCGCGACAAACACCTCATCCGCCGTGGCCGGAGATACGCCGGCGGACGATCCGGCGCCGCCGGACAGCAATCCGCTGCCGGCGGAGACCAGCATGCTGTCGCTATGGCCGTGGTACCCCCCATCGAATTTCAGCAGCCGGCGCCGGCCGGTAAAGCCCCGCGCCAGGCGCAAGGCGGTCATGACCGCCTCGGTGCCGGAACTCACCAGCCGCACGCGCTCGATGGCCGGCGCCAGCCGGCAGAGCAATTCGGCCAACTCCACCTCGCCCGGATGGTTGGCGCCAAAACTCGTGCCGGCAGCCACGGCTTGCTGGACGGCGGCCACCACTTCCGGATGCGCGTGCCCCAGGATCAGCGGGCCCCACGAGCCGCAAAAATCCACCAACTCGCGGCCATCGGCCGTGATCAGGCGCGCGCCGCGGCCGGCGGTCATGTAAACCGGGGTGCCGCCCACGGAGTGAAACGCCCGCACGGGGCTGTTAACGCCGCCGGGAATGACCCGGCCGGCGCGTTGGAACAATAAGGCGGAAGCGGATGGCGCCCGCGCGGGCGCATTGATCGGCGTAAGTTTTGCCTGGCGTATTTTTTTCATAGTTTTAATCCCTGATCCACGATCGGAAATTCACGGCCATCAATCCCCGAATATTTCCGCATACCGGTTGGCCCAGTAAGAGATGATCACATCCGCGCCGGCGCGGCGGATGGCGAAGAGCGCTTCGCGCGCCATGGCGCGCAAATCGCCCAGGCCGCGATCGGCGGCGGCGATCAGCATGGAGTATTCGCCGCTGACGTTATAAGCGGCGATGGGCAGGTCCGTTCGTTCCCGCAGCCGCGCAAGGATGTCCAGGTAAAAGAGCGCCGGCTTGACCATCAGGATATCCGCGCCTTCTTCCTCATCCAATGCCGACTCGCGCAATGCCAGGCGGGCATTGCGGGAGGAGGACTGATAGCCCTGGCGATCGCCGGATTGCGGGGCCGAGGCCTCGGCTTCACGGAACGGGCCATACATGGCCGAGGCGAATTTGGTGGAATAACTCATCAAAATGGTGTCGGCCAGCCCGGCCTTGGTCAGCGCCGCGCGGATGGCGCCAACCTGGCCGTCCATCATGGCGCTGGGCGCCACGGCATCGGCGCCGGCGGCGGCGTGCGAGACGGCGGTTTGCGCCAGCATGGCGCAGGCGGCATCGTTGTCCACCTGGCCGTCTGGCCGCAATGGCCCGCAGTGTCCATGATCGGTGTAGGCGCAGAGGCAGACATCCGTGAAGACCGGCAAGGCGGGATAGGCTTGTTTTACCGCGCGGATGGCCTGCTGCACTACGCCATCCGGCGCGGCGGCGGCGGAGCCGGCATTATCCTTGTCGGCGCCGGGGTCCGGCACGCCGAAAATCAAGATGCCGCCGATGCCGGTGCGGACCGGTTCGGCCAGGTCGCGCAGCAGCATGTCCGTGCCATAGCGGAATTGGCCGGGCATGGCCTCAATCGGCTCGCGGCGGCCGGCGCCGGGCGCGACAAAGACCGGCCAGATGAATTTTTCCGGGCCGGGCAGAGATTCGTCAAACAGCCGGCGGATAGCCGGCGTGCGGCGCAGCCGCCGCAAGCGCATGTCGGGATAAGTGTGCATGTATGTCTCCATTTGGCTTGAATTGTTTTTTACTGCAGGCCGCCCGCGCCCGGAAGCGAAGGCTGGAAGCCTTCACCACAAGAGGAAGCCGCCTGCGCGGCCAACCGTTCCCAGGCCAGCATGCCGGCCAGGGTTTCAATGGCGGAATGCGTGGTGGCTTCCGGCGGTTGCCGCGCGGCGGCGATTCCGTGTTTTGCCAGCGCCGCGCGGGTGGGCTGGCCGATGGCCATGACAATTTTGCCGCGCAACGCCTCCGCCGGCCGGATGGCCAGCCAGGCCGCCACCGCCGAAGCGCTGGCGAAGAATACGGCGTCAAAATCAGGCACGATTTCGGGTTGCAGAAAAGTGTTGGTGTAAAGGACACAATCCTGCGCTAGGAAACCGGCATTGTTCAAAGACCGGGTCAGTTCCCCGCCGGCAAGTTGCGATCGCAGGCGCAGGATGCGCGCGCCGGCCGGGATGGCCTGGCGGGCCGCGGCCACCATGCCCGCTGCGCCAAAGTCCGCATCCGGAACGGCCTCCGGGATGAGGCCGTATTTTTGCAGGACGGCGGCCGTACCCGGGCCGGCGGCCAGGATTTGGGGCAGACGGCGCAAATCCACCCCGGCCGTTTGCAGCGCCGGGAGCAGCATCTGCGCCGTCGCCGGCGAACTGACCGCCACCCAGTGAAATTCATGGATGGCGGCTAGCGCCGGCAGCGCCGCCGGATCAAGCCGCGTTGCGATCAGCGGCAGGGAAATCGGCCGGCCGCCGAAATCCAGGACGGCTTGCACGGCGGCCGGCTGCAAGGCGGCGCTGCACGTCAACAGCACGCGCCGGCCCTGCAATGGGCCGGCAATGTCCGGCCAGGCGTCCGCCGCCGGGGCGCCGATGATGATGAGGCCCGGCCGGTCGGCATCCGGGAGGCGTCCGGCAATCTTGTCCAACCGGCCGCGGATGATAGTTTCATTGGCTGCGCCGGCGTCAAAAACCACGGCAGCCGGGGTGTCCGGCGGCCGGCCATCGGCCGTGAGTTGCGCGACGATTTTTGGGAGCACGCTGACGCCCATGAAAAACACCAGCGGCAAATCCCGGCGCGCGGCGGCATCCACCGCGCCCACGCCGCCGCCTTCCATCCGCGGGGTCATGACGGTGAACCCGCGGGCGGCGCCGCGGCGCGTGAGCAGCATGCCCGTACCCGTGGTGGCGGCTTGCAAGCTGCTGATGCCCGGCAGCACCCGGGCCGGCAGGCGCAGCGCGCCGAGTGCGGCGGCTTCCTCGGCCAGCCGTCCGAAAATACCCGGGTCGCCGCCTTTCAGGCGCACCACCCGCGCGCCGCGCCGGGAGTACAGCGTCAGCAGCCGGTTGATTTCCGGCTGGTCGGCGCGGTGTGTGCCGCAACGCTTGCCGACGTCAATCCGCATGGCATGGTCCGGCAAGCGGTCGAGCAGGCTCTGGTCCATCAGGGCGTCGTGCAGGCAAACTTCCGCGCTTTCCAGCGCGGTCGCGGTTTCGAGCGTGGCGGCGGAGGCGCGTCCCACGCCGGCGCCGGCGATGACCACCGGTTTTACCAGCAGGTTGCGCAGGGCTTGCAGCCGGCAGTCTCCCAGGCGGAAGGTGATGGCCAGCGCGCCCTGGCCGGCTGGCGCTTCCAGTTCCG
The DNA here is from genome assembly GCA_964650945.1 of uncultured Verrucomicrobiota bacterium. Taxonomy (GTDB): domain Bacteria; phylum Verrucomicrobiota; class Kiritimatiellia; order JAAZAB01; family JAAZAB01; genus JAXGPF01. Next base: position 10,831 of record CAZYXU010000059.1, read on the forward strand.
CCAGGGGAATCCAGGCGGTGATGCGCTGGGCGAGATTCAGGCGGATCAACGCCGCCGCCGCCATGACCAGCAGGTCAAACCGGCCGGCGTCAAGCTGCTGCAAGCGCGCCTCGATCACACCGCGCACGGGCAGGCAGACGCCGGCCGGGAACCGCTGCCGGCACCAGGCCGCGCGGCGGTCGCTGCTGACGCCGATGCGCGGCGCCGGGGGAAGGTCTGCCAGGGTGCGCCCCGGTGGCAACACCAGGACATCGCGCGGGTCTTCCCGCCCGGGCAGCCAGCACCAATCAATGTCCGCCGGCATAGGCTCGGGCAAATCCTTGGCGCTATGCACCGCCAGGTCAATTTTTTGCGCGCGCAGCGCGTCGTCCAGGTCGCGGGTGAAGAAATCCGGCGGGCTGGCGCGCAAGTCGGCGGTTTGATCGCGGTCGCCGGGCGAGGAGCAAGGCGTTACGATAAATCGCGCATCCGGCCACAATCCGGCAAACCGGCGGACGGCGGCATCCGTCTGGATCAACGCCAATTTACTGTTGCGCGTGCCGACTCTGAAAACTGGCGGTGAATTTGTCATAGTAATCCCGGTGTTCCCGCACGATTTGCCGGCTGAGTTCCTGCAGGTGCGCCAGGTCAGCCTGTTCGCGCCGGTGCCAGCATTTCAAGCCATCCAAATCCACGACTTGCAGACTGGCGGCCGCCGCGGCCAGTGCCGGGTCGGTATTCCGGGGCATGGCGAGGTCCAAGACCACCACCGGCCGGCCGGTTTGGAAGGCAGCGGCATGGGCTGCGGTCAGGATGTAATTGTCCGCGCTCAGGGCGGTGACGATGATATCAGCCCGCGGCAGGAGCGCCGGCAACTCGCGCAAATCGTGCAGGTCAATCCGGCCGGCCAGGTCGGGCGGCGGGGTAGGCCGGTGGCAGTGGTAACACCAGTCGGCGCGTAAATCCGGTCTGCCGGCCAGGGCTTTTTGGAGGAAGCCGGCGCCGATTTTTCCGGTGCCCAGCACCAGCAGCCGGCCGGCGCCGGCGCCTTCGGCGCAAAGGTAGTCGGCCGCCAGGTCCTCGATTTCGCGGCCATGGAGGTGCGGGGCCGTCGCCTGGCGCACATCCTTGGAGACATGCAGCGTGGCGGACATCCATTCCTGCATCAGCCCGCCGGCCCAGCCGGCGTCCACGGCCAGCCCCAGCGCATCCTTCATCTGGGCCACGATATGATTCTCGCCGGGCAGTTGGGAGAGCAGTCCCGCGCAAAGCGCGCCGGTGTGTTCAAACGCCGCCAGGTCGTGCCGGAGATAAAATTGATCCGGCGCCAGACGCGCGAATCCCAGGATCTGCTTGATCAGGTCCATGCCGGCATCGTCCAGTGCGCCCACGGCGTGCAATTCGATGCGGTTACAGGTGCTCAAGATCAGGAATTCGTGGAGTCCCAGTAAATTCCGCAGCATCCGGCCGGCGCGCGCCCGGCGGTCGCCGGTTAAATGCAATTGACCGCGCGCGACCACGTCCAATTCGGCATGACTGGCGCCCAGGACAAACGGCCGGGCGCCGCTGACCGAGGCGACATGGCGCGCCAGCGATTCCTTCACCAGGCGCGACCGGCGGCAGGCGCGGCCGGCGGTATTCACCGCCACCGTCAGTCCGTCCGTGCGCAGGACCGCCGGGGTGACGAAATCCCCGCCCGGCCAGGCGGCGTCCACGGCGCAGCACAGGATGCGGCGGGCGCGGCAGAGGCGGATGATTTCCCGGTTGACGTCCGGGTCATTGGTGGCGGCATAGACCAGGTCGGCGCCGGCCAGGTCGTCCGGCGTGAAGACGCGGGGCTGCCATTGGACAGCGCCCTGGAGCGCCAGCGCGGCAATTTCCGGGGCGGCTTCCGGGGCCGTCACCGTCACCCGCGCCCCGCCGTCCAGCAGCAGGCGGGTTTTGCGCGCGGCGATCTTGCCGCCGCCCAGCACCAGGCATTGACGGCCTTCCAGCAATAATCCGACGGGAAAAACTTTGCGTGTTGGCGTCATGGTCCGTCTGTTCGTAAAAACATCCGGGCCCGCCGCGCGTCTGTGCAAGGACGATGGTCTGCCGCGACCTGCCAACCGGCCGGCAAAAACATGCCGCCCGGCGTTTACCGAGGTCCTTGAGATTGAAATCGTCTTCTGGCTTCCGGATGCTCCCGTCGCCCCGTCTTCCCGCGCCCGGCCGGCGCAGTGACATGCTTGAGGCGAAAGTACCCGGTTACAGCGGCGGGCCCGCCAGGGAATCGCACCCTGTTCCGTTATTTCAACCGCGCCATGGTAGCAGACCGGCGGGAATTGACAAGGTTATTTTGCCGCGTCCCAGAGGCGCCGGACATTCTGCATGCCGATCCGCGAGCCCACCCGGCAATCTTCCAGGCCTTCAAACTCGATGGAAATGAATCCGTTATAACCGGAATCCCGGATGATCTTGATGATTTCCTGGACCGCCACATCCCCCTGTCCCACAATCGCGCCGCGCAGGTACAGGTGGTGGCGGGACCGGAAAAACCCTTCGCCCGGATCGCTCAAGCGGACGTAAAAATCCTTCATATGCACGTGCGAGGCGAAGGCGATGTTGTTTTTTACCGCCGCCACCGGGTCTTCATCGGCGCAGAGGAAATTGCCGATGTCAATCGTGGTCCGGAAATTGGGCCGATCCACCCCGAGGATCAGGCGTTGCACGCGCTCGCTGCCCTGGACGTGGAACCCGTGGTTTTCCACGCTGGTGGTGATGCCATACCGGGCCGCATGGTCGGCGATTTCACGGCAGGCGGCGATCAACTTCGGCAGGTCCTGCTCGAAATTGGCGACGGTGGCCTCTTCGCGCGGGCGGCTGCCGGCGTCATGGCGCATGCGCTTGACCCCCAGGTCGCGGCCGATGTCCACCTCGGCCTTGATCTGCTCGATCTCGGCGCGGTATTCGGCTTCCGTCGGTTTGATGAAATTAGCGCGAACCGTATAACTGGAAATGGCGATCCCGCATTTGGCCGTTTCCTTGAGCACCGCCTCCACCAGCGCGGGATTATTGGTGAGGGAGTAACCCGAGGGCGAAAGCTCGATATGTTCACCGCCGTTTTCCGCCACCCAGCGGATGGCGGCCAGGATATCCATCTCGCCGGCGCGGATGGCTTTTGAGAGGCTGTAAGAACTCAGTCCGACTTGCATGGCGATTTCCTTGATGCTTTGTTTCAGGCTTTCTGCGCCATGGCCTGGCAGGCGATGATGGCGGCGATGCCGACAATATCGTCGGCCGAGCAGCCGCGCGAGAGATCGCTGGCCGGTTTTTTCAATCCCTGGAACACCGGGCCGTAAGCGGAGGCATGCGCCAGGCGCTCGGTGAGTTTGTAGCAGGTGTTCCCGACGTTCAAATCCGGGAAGACCAGCACGTTGGCCTGCCCGGCCACCGGGCTGCCCGGCGCCTTCTTGGCGCAAATCGCCGGGATCAATGCCGCGTCCGCCTGCAATTCGCCGTCAATATCGGCTTCCAGCCCGATTTCGCGCATGCGCTTGGCGGCCAGTTCCGTCGCCTTGATAATCTTGTCCAGCACGGGGTGCTTGGCGCTGCCCTTGGTGGAAAACGAGATCATGGCGATTTTTGGACGCGTATCCAGCAAGGCCCAGGCGGTGCGGGCGGAGGCCACGGCGATATCCGCCAATTCCTCGGCATTGGGATCGATCGCCGCGCCGGTATCGGCGTAAATCAACGCGCCGTGGCAGCCGAATTCTTCCGTGGGCAGTTGCATCAGGCTGAAACTGGAGGCGATTTTGACGTCCCGGGATGTGCCGATGATCCGGAAGACGGCCCGGCAGATATCCGCCGTGGCGTGGATCGCGCCGGACACGAACCCATCCACCCGGCCGGTATGCTCCATCATCGCGCCGAAAGCGATATCCTCGAGCAGCGTACGGCGCGCTTCGTCGGGTGTCACGGGCTTTTTGCCCTTGCGCATTTCGACGTAAGCGGCGATGAATTCCTCCAGCAGCGGCGACCGGGCAGGATCCTCAATCGCAAACCCATCCGTTTTCACGCCCTGCTCCCGGCAGAGAGCGGCAACCTTGTCGCGCGGCCCCAGGACGGTGACCTTGCCCAAGCCTTCCCGGACGATTTTTTCCGCCGCCTTGACCGTCCGCGGGTCGAGCCCCTCGGGCAGGACGACATGCTGCGGATGCTTGCGCGCGCGTTCCCAGATCAGTTCAATGGCATTCATGCATTTCCTCGAGTGAGCAATATGATTTAGGGGGTGAAACAAACGGCAGGCAATATAGCGGAAAGCGCGCCGGCCGTCAAATCCGCAATGCGCCCCCAAATGCGCGCGGCGATAAATTGCGCCGGCGAACGTAAGAATGGTTGTCAAATCACGGGTTTATGCCATAATGCGATTGTCGCGGACGATGCCCCGGGCGGTCGCCATATTCAGCCGGGCAGGGGTAGATCTAACACATAACCGTGCCTTCTGGTGGAGGGCGTGGGAAGTGTTCGGTGTTCAGTGTTCAGTGTTCGGTGCGCCCATGACCAGTAAAATCGAACAACAAAATTTGGCGGCGCCCGCGGCATGGAGTCAGCCGCTGGTCTTGACGGAACATGGCCAAACCCGGCAGGACGAATACCGCTGGATGCACGCGCTGGACGTGCCCCGCATGCAGTCTTTCCTGAAGGCCAACAACGCGCATGCCGAGGCGGTAATGGCGCCGTTGCGATCCTTGCACAATCGCCTGTTCGCGGAAATGCAAGCCCTGACCCCGCCGGACGAAGGTTCCGCCGGATACGTCAGCGGGAATTACTGGTATCGCACGCGCTTCGAACGCGGTCGCGAACACCCCTTGTTCGTACGCCGGCGGGTTGACCCTTCCGGCCCGGAGGAGATTCTGCTTGACGAAAATGCGCTGGCGGAAGGATGTCCGTTGTTTGTTTGCGAGGGCGTGCAGATATCGCCCCGGCACGACCGGCTGGTGTTGGCCGTGGATACCGCCGGCGATTGCGCCTACACGCTCCGGTTTAAAAATCTGGCAACCGGCGATTATTTCCCCGAATCCATCCCCGGCGCCGACTCACATTGCGTTTGGGCCAACGACAACCGCACGCTGTTTTACATCCTGCTGGAAAAAAACACTTACCGTCCTTCCCGGATTCTCCGCCATGTCCTGGGAACCGACCCGGCGGGCGACCGCGTTGTTTACGAAGAAAGGGACGCGACTTTCCGCTGCCTGCTGCTGCCGACGCGGACGCGGCGTTTTGTGCTGCTGAATGCTTATTCCAATAATGCCGAGGAAATCCTGTTCCTGGATGCGCACCGGCCGGAGGATGATTTCACGGTCTTCTGCCCCCGCCGCGCCGGGCATCAATATGAAGTGGCGGATGACGGCGAACGGTTGATCATCAGGACCAACTGGCGCGCCCCGGACTACCGGCTTTGCGAAGCGCCCGTCCGGCCGGGATCCTCGCCGGATGAGTGGCGGGAAATCCTGGGCGGGCGCCCGGGGCGGCTGCTGGAACACATCGCCGTATTCCGTGATTTTGTCGCCCTGACCGGCTTCCGCGACGGGCTGCAAAAGCTGTTTATCCTGGAAAGGCCTGGCGGCGAATTGTACGAAGCGGAACTGCCCGAGCCGGTTTGCCATGTCTGGCTCGAGGAAAATCCATCCGTCGCCTCCGCCAGCGTCCGGATCGGATACACCTCGTTGAAAACCCCCGTGACTTTCTACGATTATGATATGCAATCCCGGACATTATCCGTGGTGCGGCGCGAGGAAGTGCCCGGTTATGAGGCTGAACGCTATGTGACGGAATGCCGTTGGGCCACCGCGCACGACGGGCAGCGCGTGCCGATATCGGTCGTGTACCGCAAAGACGCCATCCGGAACGGGCCGGCGCCGCTCTTGTTGTTCGGCTACGGGGAATACGGCACGAACATTCCCGTGTATTTCGACCAATCGCGGCTGGCCTTGCTGAACCGGGGATTCATCTACGCCATGGCGCACGTGCGCGGGGGCAGCGAACTCGGCAGCGGCTGGCATGCGGACGGCCAGCGGCTGCGCAAAAAAAACACCTTCACCGATTTCATCGCCTGCGCGGAATGCCTGGTGGCGGCGGGCCTGGCAAAGCGCTGTCAGCTTTATGCCGAAAGCCTGAGTTCCGGCGGGCTGTTGCTTGGCGCAACCGTCAATATGCGTCCGGATCTGTTCCGCGGAATTTACGCCTGCCGGCCGTTTGTGGACCTTTTGAACACCATGTCCGATCCGTCATTGCCGTTGACCAGTTTCGAGTACGACGAGTTGGGCAATCCGCGGCGCCGCGATGAATATGAATACATGCGATCGTATTCGCCCTATGACAATATTGCCCGGCAAGCCTATCCCCACATGCTGATCACGGCGGCCGTCCATGACTCGCAAGTGCCCTGCTGGGAACCGGCCAAGTGGGCGGCCCGGCTGCGTGCGCACGACACCGCCGGCGCCCAAATCATCCTGAAAACCGATCTGGCCGCCGGACACGCCGGGCTTTCCGGGCGGATCGAGCGTTTGCGGGAACTGGCATGGCTGTATGCATTCCTGTTGGATCTGGCTGGGAAAGCTTGATGATCCCAGGTTGGAAATTCAGCGATCAGGTGGCGGGGGTTGCTCCGTGCTTGACGTTTCCGTCCCGATCCGGCATCCTGACTATCAGGTAACGACCAAGCGCCGTCTTCCTGAGCAATTTCGCATTGGTCGAAAAGAGCTTGCTTATTAATCGGGTGAATTATGGGAGTGACTCCGTGAGCAAAGGCCGTGAATGGCTGGATTGTCTGCAAAGCGAGTATCAGGTGGGCTGCGGGGCGCATGACAGCCGGCTTGACGAAGTCCGCGGCAATCAGCGCGGCGGCCCGGAAATTCTCAATCTCACGCATCCCGACCTGGTCAAGCGCATCTATGAAGAATACGCCGATGCCGGCGCGGCCTTGATGGCGACCAACACCACGGCGGCCAACGCCGTCTGTCTGCGGCGCTGCGGTCTGGAATCCAAGCTGCGCGAGATTAATCTGGCCGGCGCCCGACTGGCGCTGGCCAGCGCCGGCCGCACGGCCTGCGTGGCGGGGTCGGTCGGCCCCCTGGAACTGACGCTAGAGGAGGATTGGGACCTGGACACGCTGGCCAGCGCTTACCGCGGGCAGATGGAGATTCTGCTGGAGGCCGGGGTCCACCTGATTCAGTTGGCATTCTTCACCAACCTGGCCGAACTGTTGTTCGCGGTGAAACAAGCCAAAAGCCTGGCGGGCCGGGACGTGCCAATCATAGCGCAGATGACTTTCCTTGACGGCGCGCGTGTCGAAAGCGGCGAGGAAGCGGCCCGGATCGCCCAAGCGCTGGCGCAAGCCGGCGCGGATATTATCGGCGCCAATTGCGGGCGCAGTCTTTCAACCACCGTGCATGCCGCGAAGGCGCTCCTGGCCGGCGCCGGCGCCACACCGGTTTCGGCCTATCTCAATGCCGGCTATCCCGAAACGTCCGAAGGCCGGCTCGTTTACATGGCGAGTCCGGCTTACATGGCGGAAGCCGCCATGCAACTCGCCCGGGCCGGGGTCCGCTTGCTGGGCGGATGCTGCGGCGCTACGCCGGAAGTCATCCGGGCCATGACGCTGAGCCTGGGCACAATCCGCCCCAAGCCACGCCTGGCGGCGTTGCCAAAAACGGCAAGTCCCGCCGTCCCCGCCCGGGCTATGGCGCAGGAAGCTGCCATCAAGCCTGATAAGCCGGGCGGGTTCCTGGCGGTTCTGCGCGCGGATGTCGTCCCGATCATAGCGGAAATTGACCCGCCCGGCCATCTGCAGGTCAGGAGCATGTTGGAAGATGCCCGCTGTGTTGTCGAAGCTGGCGCGGATGCCATCAGCCTGGCGGATAATCCCCTGGCTTCACTCAAGATGAGCAATATCGCCGTCGCCGGCATGCTCCAGCAGGAATGCGGCATTCAAACCATCTGCCACATCACCTGCCGCGACCGGAACGCGCTCGGACTGCAATCGGCGTTGATGGGCGCGCACGCGCTGGGCATCCGCGGCATACTCGCCATTACCGGCGATCCGCTGGGCCGCTCCGTTGGCGCCGGCCGGGCTGTATTCGAGTTCAACTCCTTCACGCTGGTCCGCCTGCTGGCCGGGATGAACCGCGGCGCCAGCCACGCGGGAAGCAACCTGAAGGGCGAGACGGATTTTTCCATTGGGGTCGCGTTTAATTCCGCCGCGCGCAATCTGAATGGCGAGGCCCAGCGGCTTGATAAAAAAATCGCCGAAGGCGCCCGGTTTGTCATGACCCAGCCGGTATTTGACACGGAGCAGGCCGCCCGCGTGCTCGATCTGACACGGTCAAAGGGTGTCCGCGTCTTTTTAGGTTTTTTCCCCCTACTTTCCGCGCGCACCGCGCTTTACCTGCACAACGAGGTGCCGGGCATGCGCATTCCCGCGCCGGTTTTAAACCGGCTGGAAAGTCTTCCGGCCAGGGAGGACCAGGAAAAAGCCGGATTGGAAATGGCGCAGCAGTTGTTGAGTACCCTGGCGGGCCAGTTGGATGGCATCTACCTGATCAGTCCGCACAATCGCGCGCGCATGCTTGCGCCGCTGGTGAGCATGATTCGGGCCTGGCCCAAGCGCCCGTA
>CAZYXU010000060.1:0-19197 GCA_964650945.1 uncultured Verrucomicrobiota bacterium
AAATGGGCGCTGTTTTTCGATTTTCACACCATGCCGGCCAACCCGGATGTGGGCAAAAAATTCGACATGGAAGCCATCACCGGCTGGTTCAAGGAGTGCGGCGCGGATTTTGTCGTTTTCCCCGCGCGCTGCAACCTGGGCACGGCCTATTACCCCACCAAGCTGGGGATTCCGCACGCAGCCATGCAACGCGATCTGTTCGGCGACCTGGTCCAAGCCTGCCATGCCAGGGGAATCGCTATTTCGGCCTACATCAACGTGGGCTTGAGCCATGAGGAAGCCTACCGCCGGCGCGATTGGACGGTGCTGCGGGCCGATGGCCGGATGTATGACGAAAATTTCAACAACTCGTTCTGCCGGCAGATGTGCTACAACACCGGGTATGCGGAACATGTGGTTGGTATGGTGAAGGAAGTTGTTGATTGGTACAAGGTGGACGGCTTATTTTTCGATTGCTTCCACACCCATGCCTGTATCGGACGGGAGTGCATGGAAAAGATGAAAGCCGAAGGCGTGGATTGGCGCGATCCGATCCAACTCAACGATTTCAATTACCGCAAGATGCTGGCCATGGGCCGGCGGCTGGCGGAAGGCGCGCGCGCCGTTAATCCGGATTTGCTGCTGTATTTCAATGGCATTGATTACGAAGCCCAGGCGGAATTCGGCAATTACCTGGAATTGGAATGCCTCCCGCAGGGCGGGTGGGGGTACGAACTGCTGCCGACCATCGGGCGTTACATGCGCACGCTGGGCAAGCCGGTGCTGAACATGACCGGCCGGTTTCAGAAGAGCTGGGGCGATTTCGGCGGCGTACGCACGCCGGCCAGCGTGGAATACGATTGCATCCTCGGTATCGCCAACGGGCTGCCGCCCAGCATTGGCGATCATTTCCATCCGCGCGGCGACTTGAACCGGGCGGTGATGGAACTGGACAAAACCGTTTACCAAAAGCTGCAGCCGTTGCAACCGTGGATTGACGGCGCCGTGCCGGTGGTGGAAATGGCCAATGTCATGTCATGCGGCTACCCCGACTACAAAGACATTGGTGGCGGCCGGCAAGATTTCAAAAATCATCATCGCCAGGTGATCAAATCCGCCACCCGCATCCTGAGCGAGCTGAAAATGCAATTTGACAACGTGACCCTGGCGGCCGAGTGGGACAAATACAAAGTCCTGGTGCTGCCGGATGACGTGGCGGTTACCTCGGAGATCGCCGCGCGTCTGCAAAAGCATCTGCAAAACGGCGGCGCCATCATTGCTTCGTATCAGTCGGGGCTGAATGCGGAAAAAAGCAAGTTCGCGATGGATGAGTGGGGAGCGGTTTACCAGGGCGCCGATCCGTGCCACCCGGCGTATATTGAGTTCGCCAAGGAATTTGCCGCCGGTATGCCGGACATGCCCGTGACGCTTTACGAACGCGGGCTATCCGTCACGGCCCGGCCCGGCGTAAAAGTCATGGCAACCATCACCGCCCCGTATTACAACGATGAATGGGACGGGCGGCATGGAAACAGATATACCCCGCCGGATAAAGCCACCGGCCGGCCGGCGATCGTCGTCAACCAGCGCGTCGCGTATATCAGCCATCCGATCTTCAACACCTATTACACCAGCGGCGCCTTGCCCATGCGCCAGATTATCGCCAACCTGCTGGCGCGGTTCCTGCCGGAGCCGTTGATCCGCGCCCCGGGCGCGCCATCCTACAGCCGCGTGACCGTCACCGCCCAGCCGGGCCGGCGCATGGTGTATGTGACGGCCTACCTGCCTGAAGCGCGCGGCGCGGGAGTCAACATGATCGAAGAGCCTTTGGAACTGCGCGATTTCGAGGTGTGCCTGCGGCTGGATGGGCGCGTCCCGAAAAAGGCCTATCTGGCGCCCAGCCTGGAGAATTTGGATTTGCGCCTGGCTGGCAACTACGCTATGGTCCGTATTCCACGTTTGCGGGGATGGGCGGTGGCGGTGTTTGAGGAATAAGCAATGGATGCCTGGACATTTGTGCATGTGGCTGACATTCAGCCCGGTTCGTCCCGGTCATATCGCTATAATCCGTCCTGGGTTAAAAACTGGGAGCAGGCCCGGCGGCAAATTTTGGAAATCAAGCCCGACCTGCTGCTGGTCGGCGGCGATGTCACCCGCGACGGCAATATCAATGCCTGGGAATTGCAGGAAATCAAGGCGGATTTCGATCAATTGCCTTTTCCCGTGCATGTTGTCCCCGGCAATATGGACACCGGCAACAAGCATACCGCGGTCAATGGTTTGCATCGCGGTCCGGATCAATGCACGGATCTGGATTTGAATGTGACCTCCGCCCAACTCCGGCAATTTGCGGAAGTTTTCGGGCCGCTGTGGTGGAGTTTTGATCACAAGGGCGTCCGTTTCTCCGGTTTGACCGATATGGTTGTGAACTCCGGTTTGCCGGAGGAGCGTGATTTTTGGGCGTGGGCGGAACGGCAAAAGCGGCGGCCGCCGGCTGAACATCATGTGTGGATCATGCATTATGCGCTTTTTATTGAGACGCCGGATGAGCCGGACTGGAAAATCAACGAACATTATATGGATTGGTATTTCTGCGTTGATCAACCCGGACGCGTCCGGCTTTTCGGGCTCTTCCAGGCCACGGGCGCGGATTTGGTGATCAGCGGGCATATCCACTGCCATAAGGTCACATACGCCGAAGGCATCCGCTTTGAATATGCCCCGGCCACGGCATTCGGGCAATGGGCCGGTCGTTGGCCGGATGGCGACACGGCGCTCGGGTTTTTAAAATATGATGTGTCGGATGCCGGCATAAAATCCACTTTCGTGCCGTTGGCCAGAACCTATAACCTGCCCGGGCATGGCCCCGGCGGCCATCCCGCGCCGCATGCGCGAAAATGAATTCATGACTGAGCCGTAATGAGCGGAGTGAGCCTTAATGATGAGCAAGCCCACCGGGGCAATGATCACGGGGAATCAAGATGAGCGCCAGAAAAACAAGTAAAAACTGCCCGCACCGCGCGGTCCACATGGATTTTCATACCATGCCCGGCATTTACGATGTCGGCGCGCAATTTGATCCGGCGGCTTTCGGGCGGACCCTGGCCGATGCCGGCGTAGATTACATCACGGTGTTTGCCAAGTGTAACCTGGGATTTGCTTATTACCCCACCAAAATCGGCCAGCCGCATCCGGGATTGAAGCATCCCGACCTGCTGGGCGGGATGGTGCGCGCCTGCCATGCGCGCGGCATCCGGGTGGCCGCTTATTTCCAGGCCGGCTTGGACCACGAACACGTCCTGCGGCGGCGGGAATGGTGCAAGGTGGACAAGGACGGCAAGATTTATGACATGGCGAAGATGAATCACTGGTTCCGCCGGCCCTGCCTGAACACCGGCTACCGCGATTATATGCTGGGCATGGTGCGGGAGGTGCTGGCGCGCTATCCGGTGGACGGCTTGTTCTTCGACGGGCTGGGCCCCGCGCCCTGTTACGGCGTGGAGTGCCTGGACGGCATGCGGGCGGCCGGGTTGGACATTTTGGACGAGGCGCAGGTGAAACAATTTTCGCTGGAGGTAATGCGTAAATTCCAGGGTGATGTGGAAAAACTGGCGCGCACCCATGGCAAAAAGGATTTGCTGTTGTTTTTCAACGGCATGCCCTGGCGCGGGCAGCCCACGCATATCGAGGTGGAAGTCATTCCCACGGCGCCGGAATATGGCTACGACGCGATTCCCTTCATGGTGCGCTATGCCCGTTCGTTGGGCCGGCCGGTGCTGACGATGACCGGGCGTTTTCATCGCAGTTGGCGCGATTTCGGCGGGCTGCGCTCAAAGGCTTCGCTGCTGTTCGATTGCCAGCAGGCGCTGTCGCTGGGCAGCGCCTGCAGCGTGGGCGATCACGCCCATCCGCGCGCGCGGCTGGAGCCGGCGGTGTATCGCCGGATTGGCGAGGTGTATGACGAGGTTAAAAAGATCGAGCCGTGGGTGGCGGGCGCCGCGCCCCTGGCGGACATGGCGCTGGTCTGCCCGATGCTGGCGGAATTCCCGCAGAATTTTTACAGCATGCAGCACCTGCGCGGCGCGGCGCGCTTGTTGAATGAGTTGAAGTATCAATTCGACCTCTGCGATGGGGCGGGGGACTTGTCCGGTTACCGGGTATTGATCCTGCCGGACAATGTCACCGTGGATCCCGGGTTGCGCCGTAAACTGCAGGCGCATTTGCGCCGGGGCGGGATGCTGGTGTCGTCCGCCGGGGCGGGGTTGAATCCGGAAAAGACCGGCTTCGCCCTGCCGGAATACAAGTTGGATTATCTCGGGCCGGAGCCCCACCATTTTTCGTTTTTCAAGGCCGCCAAAAAAGTGGCGGCCGATGTGCCGGACATGCTGACCACGATCTACCATCCCGGCGCGGCCGTGCGGCCGCGCGGCCACGTGGAAACGCTGGCGGCGCTTTACCGGCCGTATTTTAACCAGCAGTCATGGGATGGCTACCACGAAAATCTTTACATCCCGCCCGAGAAGCCGGCCGGCCGGCCGGCGGTGGCGCGGATGGGCAACATTTTGCATTTCAGCTTCCCGATCTTTACGGCGTATTATGAATTCGCCGTGCCGGCCTACAAATACCTGTTCCGCAATTGCGTGGAACTTGGCCTGCCCGACCCGCTGTTGCGAGTGGAAAATATGCCGGCTTGCGCCCAGGCCACGGTCATGCGCCAGGGCCGGCGGCGGTTGATTCATCTGCTGGCATACATGCCCGAACTGCGCGGCCGCGCCACGCAGGTGATCGAGGAGCCGCTGGATGTGCGCGATGTGACCGTCTGGCTGCGCCGCGACGGGCGGCCGGTCAGGGCGGCGCGCCTGGCGTTATCCGGCGCGCCGCTGCCGGTGCGGACGCGCGGGGAATATGACGGCGTGCTGGTGCCGCGGGTTTGCGGGTATGAGTTGGTGGTGATGGAGTAATGGATCCTCCGCGCCGGCCGAAACGATCTGCCGCATGCCGACTTTTCCGGGAGTGACGCAGTCCGCTCCGTTGGGTGCGTGATATCTCTTGACTACTTTTGCGCGCATTCTATACTCCGCGACAACCATATGGAGTCAAATTCTTTATCATATGGATCAAAGGAACGCGGGTTATGAAGAAAGCGCTTATCTCAATCGTCAGTATGTCAATGCTGCCATGGTTTGCCGGTTCCGGTAGCGGGGCCGTGCCGACGACGCGTCAACAGACGATTTTGCCGCGGCTCCTGCCGCCGAACACGCCGACGATTGCCCCGTCCAACGTAGCCCAATACGCGGTCCTGGGCTACAGCGCCTGGGATGTGGGAGCCGGCACGAATGAGGGCCGGAAATTCAACCTGATGCCGGATGGCTACATGGGCTCCGGCAATGCGGCGCGGCTTTTATCTTTCTTCTCCATCAGCGACATTCATATCACCGACAAGGAATCCCCGGCCCAGGTGCCTTACCTCGGTTGGAGCGCGGCCTTTGGCGATCCCGGGCCGGGCGGCCTGAATATGTCGGCGTATTCCCCGATCATTTTCGATACGACCCACCACCTTGACACCGCCGTCAGGACCATCAATGCCTTGCATCGACAGACCCCGCTCAATTTCGGGCTGGCTCTCGGCGATATGTGCAACGCTTCGCAATTCAACGAGCTGCGCTGGTTCATGCAGGTCATGGACGGCCAGTATATTACACCCAGCTCCGGCGATCACCGCGGCGCCGACACCATTGACTACCAGATGCCCTTCCAGGCCGCCGGACTCGATCCCGCCATTCCTTGGTATGGAGCGATCGGCAACCATGATCAGATGTGGATGGGCGTTGGCATGCCGACCGACAAAATCAAACAGGCCTTGGTGGGATCCAACGTGCTCAATATTTCAGTCAACGGCCCCCTGTTTCCCCCGGGCTCCGAGGGGACCGGCATGTATGTGGGTGTGGTAGATGGGACCACCCCCTACGGCGCTGTGATTAAATGGGGGTTGACCAACCTTTACGATTCACCCCCGACCGTCGCCGCCGATCCGGACCGCCGCAGCCTCACGACGGATCTTGCCACGCCCACGAACTTCGTCAACGAGTTCTTTACCAGCACATCTTCCCCGCTGGGGCACGGCTTCAATCCGGCGCACACGGGCAGTTTGACGGCCTGTTATGCATTCGAGCCGGTGGCAAACATCCCGCTCAAAGTGATCGTGCTCGACAATACCTGCAAGTCGAACGAACCGGGACAAAGCCCATTCTTCTATGGGGCCGGCTGGATGGACGCGGTGCGCATCGCCTGGCTCACCAACGAGTTGCAGATGGGGCAGGATGCGGATCAGCTCATGATCGTTGCGTGCCATATACCCATAAGTCCGCAAGCGAGCCTGACCGACACCAACCGGCCAGGGGGAGCATTTTACGATGCGCAAGTCGAATCGAACTTGATCGCCACGCTGCACAATTATCCGAATCTCCTCATGGTGATGGCGGGACATCGCCATGTGGGCGTGGTGACCCCCTTTCCGTCGCCGGACCCGGCCCATCCGGAATACGGCTTCTGGGAGGTTGAAACCCCCTCGTTGCGGGACTTTCCCCGGCAGTTGCGCACTTGGGATATCCGCCGCAACCACGACAACAGCATCTCCATCCTGACGACCTGTGTTGATCCGCAGGTCGAGTCCAACTCGTGCGCGTGGAAGTCGCTGGGATATGGCATCGGCGCCAGCCGGGTGTTCGGCAATCTGCCCTTAACCGATACTTCGTCGCATACGTATAACGCGGAACTTGTCAAAAAATTGACCCCCGCCATGCAGGCGAAAATCGCGCAATACGGAACGCCGCTGCAACTTAACGGCCATGACTACGATGGGGATGGCAAGTCCGATCTGACCGTATTCAGCGCCGACTGTGGCGTTTTTTCCCTGTTCCAGTCCGGCGATAATTATGCCCGGACCATCGCGCCCCGCCCCTTGAGCGTTCATCCCGCGGCGATCGGCGTTCAGCCGATTCCCGGCGACTTTGACGGCGATGGCAAGGCCGACCCGGCTGTGTACGACCCGCTCGCCGGCAAGTGGCAGGCGCTGTATTCCTCGCAGTCCTACGCCCTGCAAACGCGGATGATCGGCGACTCCAGTTGCGTCCCGGTCAGCGGCGATTTTGACAGTGACGGCAAGGCCGATCCGGCTTTGTACTCTGAGGCGGCCGGTCAGATGGCCGTCTGGCTTTCGGATTCCGGGTATGCCTTTGCGAGCACGCCGCTGGGCGGCGCCGGCTGGCTCAATGCCAGCGCAGATTATGACGGCGATGGCAAAACCGATCCGGGCGTGTACAATCCGGCCGCCGGCGCCTGGATGGTCTTGTTGTCCGCCAGCGCCTATGCGCCGGCCTCGCTGGTGACGATGGGTGGCGTGGGTTGCGTGCCGGTTCCCGGCGATTACGATGGAGATGGCCTGGCCGATATCATGGTCTATCAGCCGTCCGGCGGATTCTGGCAGTGCACGTTTTCGGCGCAGGGCTATACCACTACCGAGAGCGCGGCTGGATTCGGCGGCCCGACGGCGGTGGCGTGCGCCGGCGGGGACTACGACAATGACGGGCAGACCGATCCGGCCGTATACGATCCGGCAACGCGAACTTTTTCGGTCATGTTGTCCGGCTCGAATTATAGTGTGTCCAGCTTGAGTTGGTGAAGGTTGCGCTAGTCTGGCGCCGCCGCGCCCCGCGCCAAACTTGCGCGGCGCAAAATTCATGGTTGACATGACGGCGTGGCTGCTTACATACTTCCGGCCCGCAAACATCAGGGCGCGGAAATATGGAAGACGATGATATCACAATTGCCGCCGTCGCGGCGGGCGATCAACGGACGATGCGCCGGGAAATCGCCCGCCGGCGCACCTTCGCCATCGTGTCGCACCCGGACGCCGGCAAGACCACCCTGACGGAGAAATTCCTGCTGTATGGCGGCGCCCTGCACCTGGCCGGCTCGGTCAAGGCCCGCAAAAACCAGCGCGCCACCACCTCCGACTGGATGGAGTTGGAGAAGAAGCGCGGCATTTCCATCAGCTCGACGGTTTTGCAGTTTGATTATGCAGGTTTCCGGATCAACCTGCTGGATACCCCCGGCCACAAGGATTTTTCCGAGGACACCTACCGCGTGCTCACGGCAGTGGATGCGGCGGTGATGGTGATTGACGCCGGCAAGGGGATTGAGAGCCAGACGCGCAAGCTGTTCGAGGTCTGTCACCACCGCGGCGTGCCCATCTTCACCTTCATGAACAAGATGGACCGGCCGACCCTGGAGCCGCTGGCATTGCTGGATGAGCTGGAACGCGTGCTGGGCATCGCCGCCTATCCGATGAACTGGCCGCTGGGTACGGGTTTTGATTTTAAAGGCGTCTGGGACCGGCAGACCGGGATGGCGCATTTATACGAACGCACGCTTGGCGGCGCTTACCGGGCGCCGGTGGCCACTTGCGGCCTGCATGACCGGTTTGTGCGCGATCAACTGGATGCGCCGGTCCACCAGGGCGTTTGCGAGGAGGTGGCGATGCTGGAGGGCGCCGGCGCGGCGTTGAATCCGGCGGAGGTTTTGGCCGGGAAGACGACCCCGGTTTATTTCGGCAGCGCCTTGAATAATTTCGGCGTGCAGTTGCTTCTGGATGGGTTCCTGAAACTTTCCGCGGCGCCGGGCGGCCGGTGTGCGCGGGACCGGGTGGTCATGCCGGAGCACCCGGCCTTCTCCGGCTTTGTCTTCAAAATCCAGGCCAACATGGATCCGCGGCACCGCGACCGGATTGCCTTCGTGCGCGTGGTGTCGGGCAAATTCGAGCGGGACATGAACGTCACCTTGCCGCGCATCAACAAAACCGTGCGGCTGTCGAATGCCGCCAAACTGTTCGGGCGGGAGCGGCAGACGGTGGACGAGGCCTATCCGGGCGATGTGGTGGGCATCGTCGGCAGCGCGCATTTCGCCATCGGCGACACGCTGACGGAGGATCCGGCGATTGTTTATGACGAGATTCCCTGGTTTGCGCCGGAATGTTTCGCGTACCTGGAAAACCCCGTGCCGGCGAATTTCAAGCGCTTCCGCGACGGCCTGGAGCAATTGCTGCAGGAAGGCGTGGTGCAGGCTTATCAACTGGAAGATATGGTGCGCAAGGCGGCCCTGTTGGGAGCGGTCGGGCCGTTGCAACTGGAAATCGTCCAGTACCGCCTGGAAAGCGAGTACGGCGCAACCTCGCGGCTGGAGCCGGCGCCGTGGACCGTGACCCGCTGGGTGGCGCCCCAGACTGACCTGGCGGCCCTGGTGTTGCCGACCGAGGCCCGCCTGGCGCGCGACAGCCGGGGCCGCCCGGTGATCCTGTTCCCCGACGAGTGGAACCTGCGTTATTTTCAGGAACGCAACCCGGCCGTCGGGCTGGGCGATATCCCGTTTTAATCCCGCGGGCGAACCGTTTTTCGTGGCGCAAACCGCGTAAAAAAATCAGCGATTTTGTGTAAAAAATCGCGCGCATTTTGTTGCTTTAAAGCTTGCGGAATGCTACACTATCCTGATTTGAGTTCCAAAGGATAGGACTATGCCGGATTTACCGCAGAAAGACGATCAAACCCCGCCTGCCGCGGATGCCGCGCCCCCCGCCCACGATGTCTACGATGCCACTACGATCACCGTGCTGGAAGGCATGGCGGCGGTGCGCATGCGGCCGGCCATGTATATCGGCGACACGGCGGTGCGCGGCCTGCACCACTGCGTGTTTGAAGTGGTTGACAATTCCATTGACGAGGCTCTCGCCGGTTACTGCAAAGCCATCCAGGTGGGCATGAACGCGGATGGTTCGGTGACGGTGACCGACAATGGCCGCGGCATCCCGGTGGATATGCATGCCACCGAGCACAAGCCGGCGGTGGAGGTGGTGCTGACCACCCTGCACGCCGGCGGCAAGTTCGACCGGAAAAACTACAAGGTGTCCGGCGGTCTGCACGGCGTCGGCGTCTCCTGCGTTAATGCCCTGAGCGAATGGCTGGAAGTGGACATCCGGCGGGACGGTTGGGTCTATCACCAGCGTTACGAAAAGGGGCATGCGGTTTCCACCCTGGAGAAACTCGGCAAGACGCGGGAAACCGGCACCAAGGTGACGTTTATGCCGGACGGCACGATTTTTTCCACCACGCGTTTCGAGTGGGATATCCTGGCAGCCCGGTTGCGCGAGTTGGCCTTCCTGAACCGGGGCCTGGAGATCACGCTGGAGCACGAGGAAACCGCCCGGCGCGAGACATTTTGCTTCAAGGGCGGGATCACGGAGTTCGTGCAGCACCTCAACCAGAACAAGAACCCGGTGCACCCCAAGGTGGTTTATTTCACGCGCGCCCGGGAAGAAGTGGATGTGGAAATCGCGCTGCAATATACCGAGGCCTACACGGAGAATGTCTGCTGCTACGTCAACAATATCAACACCATCGAAGGCGGCACGCACCTGAGCGGCTTCCGGTCGGCCTTGACGCGCACCCTCAACAATTACGCCAAGAACAACCGCCTGATCAAGGACGATTCCGAGACCATGTCCGGCGAGGATGTGCGCGAAGGGCTGACGGCGGTGATCAGCGTCAAAATCGCCAATCCGCAATTTGAGGGCCAGACCAAGACCAAGCTGGGCAACAGCGAGGTGCAGGGGGTGGTGGAATCCATCGTCAACGACGAATTAGGGGCGTTTTTCGAAGAGCATCCCGCCGTCGGCCGGCGCATTATCGAGAAGGCGGTGCTGGCCGCGCGCGCGCGCGCGGCGGCGCGCCGCGCGCGCGATCTGACGCGCCGCAAGGGCGCCCTGGACAGCGCCGCGCTGCCGGGCAAACTGGCGGATTGTTCCGAGCGCGATCCGGCCCTGTGCGAGCTTTACCTGGTGGAGGGCGACAGCGCCGGCGGCTCCGCCAAGCAGGGGCGCAACCGGGAATTCCAGGCCATTCTGCCCTTGCGCGGCAAGGTGCTGAACGTCGAGAAGGCGCGCCTGGACAAGATTTTGAGCAATAACGAAATCCGCACCCTGATCACCGCCGTGGGCGCCGGCATCGGCGAGGATGAATTCGATGTGGCCAAGGCCCGGTACCACAAGATCATTATCATGACCGATGCCGATGTGGACGGCGCGCATATCCGCACGCTGCTGCTGACCTTTTTTTACCGGCAGATGCCCCAGTTGCTCGAGCGGGGATATATCTACCTCGCCCAGCCGCCGCTGTATAAGATCACCGCGAAGAAGCAGGAGGAATATATCGATTCCGACGCCAAGATGACCGCCCGCCTGCTGGAGTTGGGCGCCGGCAACCTGACGCTGGAAATTGCCGGCGCCGGGTTGAGTTTCACCGGACGGGACCTGCTGGGCATGCTGAATTCGCTGGCGGAGTTGGAGCAGTTGCTGCGGACAGTGCAGAACAAGGGCATTCCGCACGCCGAGTATCTGGGGCGGCGGCATCCGACCACCGGCCAATACCCCAAGTATCGGGTGACGGTGACCAATGGCGGCGAGCCTTCGCATCATTATGCCTACAGCGACGAGGAATTGACCGGCTTGCGCGAACGCCTGGAGCAGCGGATGGGGCATCAACTGGAGATTCTCGGAGATACCGCGGCGCCGGCCGGCGCGCCGTCGGCGCCGGGCGCCGGCGGCTTGCGCTGGCAGGAGATTTATTCCGCGGCGCAGATCACGCGCCTGGTGGAACTGTTGGAGAAGCGCGGCTGGGTGTTCAAGGAGCAGGAACCCGAAGCGCCGCCGCTTTATACGCTGGTGGACGGCGAAGGCGTGCGCCGGCCGGCGCCCTCGATTTTCAGTCTGCTGGAACTGGTGCGCACGGCCGGCCACAAGGGATTGAATATCCAGCGTTACAAGGGGTTGGGGGAAATGAATCCCGAACAACTGTATGAAACCACCATGAATCCCGACAAACGCAAGCTGTTGCAGGTGGTGCTGGAGGATGCGGTGGAGGCTGACCGGATTTTTACGCTGCTGATGGGCGACGAAGTGGAGCCGCGCCGGGCGTTTATCGAGGATAACGCCCTGAACGTGCGGAATTTGGACATATAGATGTCTGGCGCGCTTTGCGCGCAAGACATCCGGAGATCAAGATGTTTGCCAGAAACGACAATGTCGGCGCGATCAATATCGAAGACGAGATGCAGCGTTCGTATATTGATTACTCCATGAGCGTCATCATCGGGCGCGCCCTGCCGGATGTCCGCGACGGCATGAAGCCGGGCGCGCGCCGGATTCTTTTCGCCATGCGCCAGCTCGGCCTGTTGCACAACCGCCCGTTCAAAAAGTCCGCCTACGTGGTGGGCGAAGTGCTCGGCAAATACCATCCGCATGGCGACACGGCCGTGTATGACACCATGGTGCGCATGGCGCAGTCTTTCTCCCTGCGCTATCCGCTGGTGGACGGCCAGGGAAATTTCGGCAGCATTGACGGCGACAACGCCGCCGCCTACCGCTATACCGAGGCCCGCTTGCGCCGGATTGCCGAGGAAATGCTGGCGGATATCGACAAAAATACCGTCCCGATGGTGAAGAACTACAACGGCGAACTGGACGAGCCGTCGGTCCTGCCCGCCCGCCTGCCCAACCTGCTGCTCAACGGCAGCACCGGCATTGCCGTGGGCATGGCCACCAATATCCCGCCGCACAACCTCGGCGAAGTGGTGGATGCGACGGTCGCCCTGATTGATGACCCCGCCGCCACGGTGGAAGACCTGATGCGGCATGTCAAGGGACCGGATTTTCCCACCGGCGCCCTGATTTGCGGCGTTAAACCCATCCACAGCATGTATAAAACGGGCCGCGGCCAGATGCGCGTGCGCGGCCGGGCCGGCGTGGAGGAGGGGCGGCAGGGCAAGGAAAGCATCGTCATCACCGAAATCCCCTATGTGGTCAACAAGGCGTCCCTGGTGAAAAACATCGCCGAACTCGTGCAGGACAAGACCCTGGACGGCATCAGCGACGTGCGCGACGAATCCGACAAAAACGGCATCCGCGTGGTCATCGAACTCAAGCGCGGCGTGGTTCCCAAGGTGATCCTCAACAACCTCTACAAGCACACCCAGTTGCAGACAACCTTTGGCGCCATCATGCTGGCGATCGACAAGGGCCGGCCGCGGATCATGAATTTAAAGCAGATGCTGGAGTGTTTTATCGCGCATCGCGTGGAGGTGATCACCCGCCGCACGCAGTTTGAGCTGGATAAGGCCGAGGCCCGGGCGCATATCCTCGAAGGCCTGAAAATCGCGCTGGACAACCTGGACGCCGTCGTCAAAATCATCCGCGGCGCCAAAAACCGCGATGAAGCCCGCGCGGAATTGATGCGCCGGTTCGGCCTCTCGGAAATCCAGTCCAACGCCATCCTGGACATGCGGTTGTACCAGTTGACGGGCCTGGAACGCAGCAAGCTGGAGGATGAATACCTGGCGTTGATCAAGCATATTTCCTGGCTGCGCGAATTGCTGGCCAGCCGGGCCAAAATCCTGACGGTGATCCGGGAGGATTTGCTGGAAATCAAGGAACTTTACGGCGATGCCCGCCGCACGGATATCGTCCCCGACGAGGGCGAAATGCAGATCGAGGATCTGATCGCCGACCGCAGTTGCGTCATTACCATCAGCCATGCCGGCTACATCAAGCGCGTGCCGGTCAGCACCTATCGCGCGCAGCGCCGGGGCGGCAAGGGGGTGGCGGGCATGGAAACGCGCGAAGAGGACTACGTCGAACACCTTTTTGTGGCCAGCACGCATGATTATATCCTCTTTTTTACCGAGGGCGGCCGGTTGTATTGGGAAAAAGTCTACGAGATTCCCGAGGCCGGCCGCGCCGCCCGGGGCAAGGCGATTGTCAACCTGCTCGAACTGCAAAGCGGGGAAAAAATCGCGGCGATGGTGCGCGTGCGGGATTTCCCCGAAACCGAATTCCTGGTGATGGCCACCGCGCGCGGCGTGGTCAAGAAAACCCGCCTGAGCGAGTTCGGCAACCCGCGCCGCGCCGGCATCATCGCCATCAATATCGACGAAGGCGACCGCCTGATCGGCGTCAAGCAGACTGCCGGCAAGGATGACGTCATGCTGGCGACGCGCCAAGGGCAGAGTCTGCGCTTCAACGAGTCCGAGCTGCGCGACATGGGCCGCGCCACCCGCGGGGTGAGCGGCATCCGGCTGGCGGAGGATGACCGCCTGGAAACGCTCGAAATCGTCGATCCGCGCGCCACGTTCTTCATCTGCACGGAACACGGCTACGGCAAACGGACGGCGTTTGACGAATATCGCGGCCAGCATCGCGGCGGCAAGGGCATTTTCGCCATCCGCACGTCGGAACGCAACGGCCTGGTGGTCGGCGCCCATGCGGTGATGGAAAATGACGCCCTGATGCTGATTACCGCGCGCGGTAAAATGATCCGCATCAACGTCACGGGCATGCGCGTCATCAGCCGGGTGACCCAGGGCGTCCGCCTGATCGATCTGGACGAGAGCGATACCCTGGTTTCCGCCACCAAGGTCGAACCGGAGGATGACGAGGAAGCGCTGGCCGCGGATGGCGCGGCCGCGACCGCGCCGGGCGATCAGGCCGATCCGCCGGCGCTATCCGATCAGTCTGACGCTCCCACGGCGCCTGCGGCGCCGGCCCAGCCCGAATAAGCGGCGCGGCCGGGCTGCTGGCCGCCGAGCCGGTCTCAGGGATTGTCCTGCTCGTCAATGATTTCGTGCAGGATGGTGTGGTAGCCCTTGCCCTGGGCCATAGCGTCCTTTAATTCCATCAGGACGGTCTCGGCGCCCTTGGCATCGCCTTCGACGTTGATGACGGTGTCGCCGATGCGGATGCGGTCGCCGGGTTTAAGCCGGCAGACCTCAACGGGCTGGTCGTTGACGAAAGTCCCGTTCCGGGACTTGAAGTCACGGAGGAAATAGGCTTCGTCCCAGAAGGAAATCCCGCAATGGATGCGCGATGCCAGCTTGTCGGGGATGGAGATGTCCGCTTCGCCGGCGCGCCCGATGGAGATGGCTTTTTCGGTCAGCTTGTATTCCCGCTGCCCGCCGTCAGGAAGAACATAACGTAAAATCATGGCAGGGCTCTCCGCGGTTTTAGTTATGCGTTCTGGAAGAAGGCGATGGTCCGCCGCAAGCCTTCGTCGAGCGGCACCCGGGGTTCCCAGTGCAGCAAGCGGCGGGCGCGGGTGATGTCCGGCTGGCGGATGCGCGGATCGTCCACCGGCAATGGTTCATGCCGGATGGTTGAAGCGCTGCCGGTAAGTTCGATGATTTTGCGGGCGAAATCCAAGACGGTCATTTCGTAAGGATTGCCGATGTTGACCGGATCGCTTTCCGTGCTGCAAGCCAGGGCGAAAATCCCGCGCACCAGGTCGTCTACGTAGCAGAAACTGCGGGTTTGCGTCCCTTGGCCGAAAACCGTCAGCGGCGCGCCGGCCAGCGCCTGCTTGATGAAAGCCGGCACCACCCGCCCGTCGTTCGGGCGCATGCGCGGGCCGTAAGTGTTGAAAATCCGCACAATGCGTGTGCTGAGGTTATGCGCGCGATGATATGCCATGGTGATGGCCTCGGCAAAACGCTTGGACTCGTCATAAACTCCCCGCGGACCGATGGGGTTGACATTGCCCCAGTAGGTTTCCGGCTGCGGATGCACCAGCGGGTCGCCGTATATCTCGGAGGTGGAAGCCAGCAGCATGGTGGCTTGCTTGGCCAGCGCCAGTCCCAGGACATTGTGCGTTCCCAGGGCGCCGACTTTCAAGGTTTGGATTGGCAGACGCAGGTAATCGATCGGACTGGCCGGCGAGGCGAAGTGAAAGATGTAATGCGCCGGCTCGTCAACGTCAATGCGCTTGGTGATGTCATGCTCCACGAAAGAAAAATCCGGACGATTGCATAAATGCTTGATATTGGCGATGTTGCCGGTAACGAGGTTGTCTATGGCAATGACGCGATGTCCCTGTTGCAAAAGAAATTCGCACAAATGCGATCCCAGGAATCCCGCGCCGCCGGTCACGATGGATGTAATTGTCTTTGCCGCTTTCACAAAATTTCATGCTCCTTTTCGGTGCCTTGTCGGTAATATATATGTCAAAGCCAACGCAAATGCAAACACATTTAACTGGGCGTTTTCCCACGCTCGTTTTTACTTGAATCTTTTCAGGTAATGACATACATTGTCAAATTGTTGCGGGTACAATGGCGTTGATGCGGCGTCCCTGTTGGATCCGGGAAAGACCTGTCGATAAAAAATCTAAGGGAGCATGCTTTTATGGCCGGCAAAACTTTGAACATTTTGGCGCTTTCGATTTATCGGGATTTAGCCGAAGATTTCGTGCTTTCAGGCGTCGCCGATTTGAACGCGGAAGCGACCGTGGGCGGCCATAAGGCGCGGTTTCATATTTTTGCCGGCGAGCCGGCCCAGGATCCCACTTTTGACGAGTTGATCCGCCAGGCGGATGCCGTGGCGCTGGTGGTGCGATTCCTGGACGTGCTCTCGCTGGATAAAATCAAGGCCATTTACCGGCACCTGCCCGATGAGCTAAACGTTCCTTTTGCCGTCTGTTTCCTGCGCGACAAGGGCGAAGTTGATTTCAAGATCAGTTGCCCGTCTTGCGGCCAGAAACTCTGGTTGCGCGATACGGATGTCAATAAGCGCGGCCGCTGCCCCAACTGTAAAAAACCCTTTGTCATCATGGCTCAACAGGACCATTTGAAGGCGCAATTGATGCTCCCGGAAAGTGTTATGCTCCTGCAGGTGTTGCGCAATGACCGGGAGACATTCCAAAGCGCCATGGTGAAATTGCTCGAATCGCTCTCGTTCGGCATCAAGCCGCCGGACGTTGAAAGCAATGTCGAAGCGTTGAAAAATGCCACCGTTCGCATTCAAATCCAGGAATCCTAACGCGGGCGGTCGTCCAACCAGCAGACGGAGAGGCGTCATGTTCCATAAAATTACCAGTCGGATGGCGGCGGGGGCTTTGGCCGGGTTTTTGATGCTGGCCGGCGCCGGTTGTGCCTGGTTCGGCGCTGAAGAGCGTCCCAAACCAGGCGACCTGACCTTAAAACTCGGCGAAGACACCGAGTTGCGGCTGGTCTGGCTGGAGCCCATGCAATTGCTGGTAGGCAAATACGAGGTTTCCAATCGCCAGTTCCGTAAATTCAAGCCGGCGCATAACAGCGGGCGGCATAACGATCAGACCCTGGATGACGACAGCCAGCCGGCAGTGAACGTCAGTTGGAAGGAGGCGGACGCGTTTTGCGCCTGGCTGACCAAACAATACGGCACCGTGGGCGATAAAAAATACACATTCCGGCTGCCAACGGAGCAGGAATGGATCGCCTTTACCGCTTGCGGCCGGGAATTGGAATATCCCTGGGGCAATGAGTTGCCGCCGCCCGCCAACTGGAATTATTTCGGTTTGGAAAATCAGGCGGTGGGGCCGAAGGTCGAGCGTGGCGATAAATTCCAGGTTGCGGCCCCGGTGCGCAAAAGCGGGGTGAATGCCTGGGGCATTTACGGCACTGGCGGAAATGTCTGGGAATGGACGGCCGACAAGGAGGGCCAGGCCAGCCGGATTCTGAAGGGCGGGTCATGGTCCGACAGCATCCCGATGTTTTTAAGGCTGGACCGTCAGAGCGCCTACGAGCCGGATTATCGCTACATCAACCTGGGGTTCCGCCTGGTGGCTGAACCGGCCGCCGCGGCGGCCGCCAAACCGGCCGCGCCGGCTCAGCCGCCGGAAACTGCCGCTCCGGATTCGAAATCGCCCGCCCCGGCGCCGGCTCCCTAACCGGGTCCGTTGGACCGGCCGGAGCGAGCGGCCTGGAGCATCCGCCGCCGCGTCAGGTTTTCAGTCTTTGCAGCAAGGCCCGGAAACGCTGGTCGTTGCGGATGGAATCCAAATCCTTGTCCTGACGCATCCAGGACAAATCCCGGTAACCTAAATTTACAGCCTGGGTCAGGGCGCGAAAAGCGTCATCCTTGTTGTTTAAAATGGCATGGCTGCAGGCCAGGTTATACCAAACCATGGACTCGGTGGGGCAGATACGGGTCAACTCCATGTCCGCAAGCAAACCTTCCGCATATCTTCCGGCCTGGGTGTAAAGTTCAGCCAGCGCCTTGATGGTGGGAATGTCAGCCGGGCAGCGGAGCCGCACGGCCTCCAGAAAATCAATCTCACGGCGCAGGTCTGGACCGCCTTTTTTAGGATTGCTGGTTTTCATGTTGAGGCTGAATATCTTACGCCCGGGTCGGCCGGCCGCCGCCGGCGGGCCGGGGTTGGTTCAACGCCGATAATTATTAAAGACGGCGCCTTTCAGCGTCAAGTAATTATTTAATTCGCATGAAATTCCTTGACTTTATTGGGCATCGTCTATAACTTGAGTATTCGAATTTCGGCGATGATAAGGCGAACCAGTTATGAGCACCAATGAATTATGCGCGGTGATTGAAAGCATGGAACGGGAGCGCGGAATTGACCGCGCCGCTCTCATCCAGATGGTGGAAGCCGCCCTGCTTTCGGCATCGCGCAAAAGTGCTGCCGGGCCGACCCGTGATTTGCGCATCAAAATTGACGAGAAAACTCTCGCCATTAAGGCCTATGCCAAGATGGAAGTGGTGGATCGGGTGCAGGCGCGCAATGTCCAGATAACCCTTGCGGAAGCCAGGAAAATCAAGCCCGACGCCCAGCTGGGCGAACTGGTCGACGTGGAAATGGCGGCGCGTGATTTTGGACGCATTGCGGCGCAAACTGCCAAGCATGCCATTGTCCAGAAAATCCGGCAGGCGGAAAAGGAAATCGTCCTGAAGGAATTCAAGGACCGCCTGGGCGATGTTGTCAGCGGAACCATTGTGCGCCTGGAACGCGGCGACGTCATTGTGGATTTGGGCCGGGTGGAAGCCATCATGCCGGTGCGGGAAAAGGTGGCGACGGAGGAATACCAGGCCGGCGACCGCATCCGCGCCTATGTCCTGAGCGTGCAGGAGCACGTCAGCGGCTATCAAATCACCTTGTCGCGCAGCCATCCGGATTTTGTGCGGCGGCTGTTCGAATTGGAAATTTCAGAAATCAACGACGGGACGGTGAAAATCGAGGGCATCGCCCGCGAAGCCGGGTTCCGTTCTAAAATCGCGGTCTCCAGCCGGGATGAAAAAGTGGATCCCGTGGGCGCCTGCGTGGGCATGCGCGGCATGCGGGTGAAAAACATCGT
>CAZYXU010000061.1:0-10457 GCA_964650945.1 uncultured Verrucomicrobiota bacterium
GGCGTGTCAAAGGGCACTATCTCGCAGTAGACCTTGCACTCACGCACACGCCGTGCAATGAGCTGCGTATACTGCGCTCCAAAATCGAGGATTATGACTAATTCATCAGCTAATGAGGGATTCACGCGGGTCTCCGTAATACAGCACTGCCCCAACGAGCACATCAGGGGATAGTTCACTAAGGACGTATTTCCTCGGGGGCTTTGTCCACTTATATATTACCAGAACTCACAGACCTATGTCAACGAAGCATGCTGTTTTGGTGTCAGGTGCCAGGTGTCGGGTGTCAGGAAACCCCATTCCCTTCAGACACCCGACACCCGTCACCCGCATCCGCCACCCGACACGCGACACCCGTCACCCGTCCCCCGCCCCCCGCCCCTGCCCCGCATCCGCGGCATCATTCCCCCGGATACGGCTGCGTCCAGGCCGTCTGCATCTGGGGATGGAATGGCGGATTGATTTTGGCAGGCAGATTCGACTCCACCCGCGCCCGCACATACAGGTCGTCTGCCGCCAAACAATATTCCGCCGCGGCGCCCGCCACGGTTTTGACCACCCGCCCGATATCGTCCGCGTAAATCGGAATGGTCCGGGCCGGACGTTTTTTCTCGGCCGGAGAAACAAGCTGCGTCACCGTCCGGTCAAAATCACGTTTGGTGGTGATGAAGTGTATCTGGTATTGTGCGCCGGGCGCCGCCTTGACCCGCACCCGCAGGGTTTTGTCGGACGGTGTGAAAGCGACCTCCTCCAGGAGCACGCCGCAGGTGGCGTAAAAATCTCCGGCATGCATGGCCGCAAGCAAATGTTCCGGGGTCAGTTCCGCCGCCCGCACCATCACCCAGGCATCACCCACGCCGTTTGCGCCTTGGATGCGCCGCTCGTCATAAAAATGCGCGTCATCAGACCCTACGCCATAAAGCAGCGGCTGCGCCTGCAGGCGGCGGAAGGCATTGACCACATCCCAGAATTTGTCCGGCGTGACGCCGGCCGCCCCCGGATCAGGCGTAAAATCCGCGCCATTATTGCATATTTCAAAAAACCGGATGGCGGAGCATTCCACCAAATGCGCGGGAACAATGTCATGGAAGCGCCAGAAGGGATGATTCAGCATGAGCGCATACGGCCGGTGCAACTCGGCCGCCGCCCCGGCCGTCTCGGCTGCGTTCAAGGCCAGCAAGCCGCTGACAGTTTGCGGCGGGCGAACGTCTTTGATCAACTTGGCGCCCTGGATACAAGGCAACACCCGCGGCAAATTGATGTAATTCAAATGCACGTGCAGTTCGCCGAGTTTCTGGGTCAACTCCACTCCGGGCAGGAGGATGAATTTACCCGGCTGCTCGAATTGGGCCTGGAGTTCCTGAAAGGTCTTCAACCGCACCATGGTCGCCGTTCCATGCGGCCTGGTTGCGGTTTTAATATCCACCCCGGCCGCGCCAAAATCGCGGACATAGTTTTCGTAAGTGGCGCGCAAGACTTTCGGCGGCCAGCCGCCCTCCTTGTCGGCCACCTCGCGCCAGGTATTCGTGTCATCCGCGAAACGGTTATGATCGCTGATGCACAGGAAATCGAAACCGCTTTGCTGATGAGCCGCGACGGCCTGCTCGGGAAATCCCCGGCCGTCCGACCAATAGGTATGGGCGTGCAACTGGCCGCGAAACCAGCGCAAGCCGTCGGCAGGTTGCGCAGGTTGCCCCGCCAACGCCAAACACGCCAACACCACACCGCCAAGCATGGGTTTTATCCGCAATTTGATTTGATCTTTCATTTAGATGCAATTGCAGCGTCAGGTTCGGCAGCCGCCGCCGCAACCATCATCTGCCGGCTTTGACGGCTGCGGCGGCGGTTTGCTGATTGGCGATGATTTTACGGGCTTGCGGAATGTTATCATTCACCTTGCGCACGGCCAAGAGCAAATTATCGAGATAGGACCTATCGCCCAGCAAATGCGGATGCATCAGCACCAACCCCGTCTCATTTACCGCGCGCTCCACGCCGGGGAGTTTCAATTCACGATAATTCTGCATTATTTTCGGATCGCGATACGGGACGGGGCTGGTGGCGGCATAGAGATTTAACAGCGGGTTGGCATAAACCGCGGAGTATGTGTTCCCCACGCTGCAACCTTCGGCCGCCAGGGTCTTGATATAATCGGCCTTGGAAAGACCGCCAGCCTTCTTCGGCTCGAATTTCAAAGTCATGGCATAATAGGCCTGGCGGGTGACGCGCGGATCGCGCGGGACCGCCTGCAAGGGCCCGCCCATTTCCGCCAGTTTTTCCGCCAAATACGCCGCGCTCTCCTCGCGTTTCCACGTCTGTTCCGGCAAACGTTTCAATCCGCCACGCAGCAAAACCGCCTGCATTTCAGTAATCCGGTAGTTGTGTCCATATTCATTCCCGGGCTTGCTATCCGGCCCCCACCCGACCTGTTTCAGGCAATGCACCAGACGATAGACTTCATCGTCATTGGTCGTCACCGCGCCGCCTTCGCCACAAGTCAACGGTTTGCTCTGCTGGAACGAAAAACTGCCGGCATCGCCGATGGCGCCGGCGCCCTGGTTCCGCCAGCGGCTGCCATGCTGATGCGCCACGTCCTCCACCACCTTCAGGTTATGTCGGCGCGCAATCGCCATGATGGCATCCATATCACACATGCAGCCATACAAATGCACCGGGATCACCGCGCGGGTGCGCGGGGTGATGGCTTTTTCAAACGCCCCTGGGTCCAGGCAAAGCGTTTCCGGATTGACATCCGCCAGCACCACATTCGCGCCAATGTCCAGGGCCGCTTGCGCCGTAGCCACCCAGGTTAAACCTGGCACAATCACCTCGTCACCCGGCTTGACGCCCACCGCCTGCAAGGCGCATTGCAGCGTCACCGTGCCATTGGCCAGGCACAGACAATGCCGGCTGCCGATGAACCCCTTGTATTCCTGGCAAAACGCCGTCTCGTGCGGCCCCATCCAACTCCACTTGCCGCTGCGCACCACGCCTTCCATCCAGGCCACTTCCAAATCACCCGACACCGGCCAGGCCGGGGCTTGAGCGCGCACGGCCGGTGCTCCACCGGCCAGCGCCAATGTGTGCTGAGTCCGTTTCGATTGTCTCTCCGGGCCCGTTTTTTGTTTTTGCATGAAAAACCATCCTCCTGTTTGTTTAAAGCGATGTTGGCCAGCTGGTGCTGATCGTTTCGATTTACCGGGCACAATCCTGGCAAATCACGGTTATTTCAGCAATCATTCATCATTGCGATTAGTTGAAATAAATTGCGGTTTATTTGCCAGGGATGTGGCGATGTCGTGAAAAGCAGAAATTGACACGGTTTTATCGTTGGAGTATGGTTCTGCCATTAAATTTTAAGGTTTTTAATTTCCGGAAGAATAAATCATGCGCCAAATCTTGCGATATCCGGCAATGCGCCGAATATTAACCGCACCGGCCACATGGCGTTTGATTTATCATGGAGGCGATGTACTACCCGTCGCCAATCCGGCGCCGACGCTGAAAAACTGGTTGCGCACCCATCTGCACGAACATTCCTGCCTGGACATCATGATGGTGCTGCGCGGACGCGGGTGGTATGGCCTGGACGGAAAAGTCTTCAGCTGCCGCCCGGGAACAATTTTCATATTCTTACCCCACCAACCGCACCCCTGCGGCTATCCGCCTGACCATGGCGATTTCGAACATCTCTGGATCGGGGTCATGCGCGGCGAGGTGCTGGCGCGCGCGCTCACCGGTCGCCATAACCGGGTCAGTTACAGCGATCGCGTGAACAGCATGATCAGCCTGGAGCAGTGCGGATTGCCCTGCCCATTATCGCTGCCATCCGAACATATGCCGGCGGTGGAATTACGCCTGCGCATCACGGCGCTGGTGGCCGCCCTGCTGGCGGGCATTCTAGCCGACAACGAACAGCGCACCGTCACACTGCCGGATCGCCAGCCCCTGCTCGCCCGCAAAATCTCCGCCATCCGCCGGCATATCCTCGACACCGGCGGGCGCAACGCCAACCTCGACCACTTGGCGCATCTGGCCGGCTACAGCAAATTCCATTTCCTGCGCCTGTTCAAACAGGAAACCAATCAGACCGTGCACACCTATGTCAACCAATGCCGGCGGCGCAAAGCGCAGGAGTTGCGCGCCAACGGCCTCAGCCTGAAGGAAATATCCGCTCAATTGGGCTTCGCCTCGCCCTCGGCTTTTTCACACTGGCTCAATGATCGCAAACATTCGCCCCGCCGACCAGCGTGCCTGCCAGGCAGGCGGACACCAGCATCTCCGGCGTGTCCGCCGGTGCGCCCACAACCACCTTGATGCCATGCTCCGCGAACAGCGTTTGCGCGCGTTGACCCATCCCTCCGGCGATGATCATGTCCGCACCCTGTTCATGCAGCCATTTAGGCAGCACCCCCGGCTCATGCGCCGGCGGCGTGAGTGCTTTACGCCCAATGATTTTTTTGGACTGCGGATCGGCTTCAATCAGGGCAAACTGTTCGCAATGGCCGAAATGCAGGCAGAGTTTGCCGTTCGCAACCGGGATGGCAATGATCATGGTGTTTGTTGCTCCTTTTTGGTTTGTGTTTCCGTGTCTTTGCCGAAATATTCAGGTTCTACGCATCGCTAAACTCAAAACACACGCCTGCGCCGCCCGCAAGACAACGTCCCGGCAGGGCCTGCCACAAAGCGGCCGCCGCCGGCATTCCCGTACAATGCATGGGCGACAATTGCTGCGGCGGTAATTTCTGCAATGCCTTGATGGTCCAATCCAGACGGGCGGGCGATGCGGCGCCCAGGTGCATGCCTCCCAGCAATGCCCGCACCGGACGGTCCCCGGCCAGGTTCCGGATATGTTCCAGGGTGTTGATCACGCCGGCATGCGCGCATCCCAGCACCACGATCAGGCCGGATGGTGTTTCAATCCAGAGCGCTTGATCGTCGGAAATCGGATCAGGTTGTGTGCCGCCGGCATCGAGGAAAAACGGGCCGCCTGTATCCTCCAACCCGCTTTTGCGCGGAATGGCCCCGGTGACATAAATACCCGCGGCAATTTTCGCGGGTTGCACCGTCCACGACAAGCCGCTTTCACGCCGGCGCAAGGCGGCGCGGGCATCGGCCGGCATGCCGATGGGATGCGCCTGCTGGCGCAGGCTGAAACGCGGCTGCAATGCATCGGGATGCAGAAATATCTTTGCAGCCGGCATCCGGGGCAACGCCCATGACAAGCCGCCGGTATGATCGTCATGGCCGTGGCTGAGCACCACCGCATCCGCCCGGTCCAGGGGAATTTCCAGCACGCCGGCATTATGCCGGAACGACAGCGCCGGGCCGGCGTCAAAGAGCAGCCGCGCCGCCGGCGTCTCAATCCAGAAACTAAGGCCATGCTCGCCCAGCACGCCCGCCCGGGCGGCGGTGTTTTCCGCCACGATGGTGATTTTGATCATTTTGGAATCTTTTCCCCACGGGCGGCGATGCGCGCAATGATGGTCTCGCCGGCGCGGACCTGTTCACCCAGCGCCACGGCCACTTCCACGTCATCCT
Source organism: uncultured Verrucomicrobiota bacterium (assembly GCA_964650945.1). Taxonomy (GTDB): domain Bacteria; phylum Verrucomicrobiota; class Kiritimatiellia; order JAAZAB01; family JAAZAB01; genus JAXGPF01. Next base: position 5,542 of record CAZYXU010000061.1, read on the forward strand.
TGGGGAAATACATATCCAGCCGCGACCCGAATTTCATCATGCCGATACGGTCGCCCTGCTGCAAGGCGACCGCCCGGTCATGGTCCGGCCAGTAAACCACGCGCCGGCACACCGGGCCGACGATCTGGGTGATCAGGCAACGGGTGTTTACCCCCTCGATCAAAATCTTGTTATGCTGGTTGACATCTGAAGATTTTTCCTGGAAGGTGAACAGATGCCGCCCGGGAAAATACCCGAGGAATCTGGACTGGCCGGCAATGGGCGCGCGGTTGACATGCACGTCAAACAAGCTGAGGAAAATACTGATGCGCACGCAATTGGTTTGCAGGTATTGCCCCTCGTAAACATTGGTAATCGCAGCGATGGTGCCGTCGGCGCCCGCGACAACGACATCATCGCGCCCGGGCGGCGTGCGCTCGGGATCGCGGAAAAAATACAGGAAATACGCCAGGCCGATGATTTCCAGCACACCGCAGACGATCAAGACGACGGTGCGTTTCCTGGCGCGGCGCGCCAGGATCATGGCCACCACGCCAAAGAACAGCGATACGGCCACGAGAAACGGCCAAACTTCCGGTCTAATGCTCATGGCATTTCCTCTCTTTATTCATGTTCCGGGAAAATCATCGCATCCGCGAACACCATCTGGAATTCCGGGTCGCGCGACAAGTCCACATGCTGCGCCTGGCGCGCCAGCGCCTCGGCGCGTTTGCGTTCGGTGACGCTCAAAAGCGCCCATTGCGCGCCGCTGAGCGAAGCATTGCCGACATACACGATTTTTTCATGCGCAATGCCCTGGGGCAGCAGGCCGATGCGCTGCGCATGGTTGCGCCGGATGAAATTCCCGAATCCGCCGGCCAACAGGACCGCCTTGAGGTCTGCCACCGGCACCCCGGCCTGCTTCAGCAGGATGGCGATGCCGGCGCGGATGGCGCCGGCGCCGAGTTGCACCTCGCGCACGTCGCGCTGGGTCAGCACCACCGGCTCCTCGGCCTGGCCGCGCGCGCGCGCGGCCACCAGGAACTCCGCCGCGCCATCGCCATTGACGCGCACCCGCCGGGCCAGGGCTTTGGGCAGCGCGGCCGGCAACTCCTGCGGCCCGCAAATCTGGCCTTCCGGGGTGACAATGCCGTGCTTCAGCAATTCCGCAATCAGGTCAATCAAGCCGCTGCCGCAGATGCCGCCGGGCGGCACGTTGCCGATGACGCCCAACCGCACATCATCCTCAAAAACAATTTTTTCGATGGCGCCGCGCGCGGCCCGCATGCCGCAGGTAATGCGCGCCCCCTCGAAAGCCGGTCCGGCGGCGGTGGACGCGCACCAGAGCCGCCCGGCGTGAGCCAGGACAATCTCGCCATTGGTGCCGATATCCACCATCAACACCGGCCCATCGCGTTCCAGAATCCGCGTCACCAGGATGCCGGCAGTGGTATCGCCGCCGACGAAACCGCCGATGACGGGGAACAGATAGACCATCCCGCAGGGCGCGATCGAAAGCCCGATATCGCGCGCCGGAAACAAAAGTCCGCGGGCGTGCGAGGGCACGAACGGCACTTCGCCCAACGCGCGACAATCAATGCCGCAGAGCATCTGCTGCATGGTGGTGTTGCCGGCGACGGCAATTTCATAAACATGCCGGAGTTCCACACCGGCCTCGCGGCACAAGGCGTCCAGCATGGTCGATAATTCATGGGTCACCGCCCGCTGGACATCCTCCAAGCACTCCGGGCATGAGGACGAATGCCGGATGCGGGACAGCACGTCATCGCCAAACCGGATTTGCGGGTTCATGCGCGAGACCACGGCGCGCTGCTGCCCCGAGCGCAAATCCAGCAAAACGCCGACCAGCGTGGTGGTGCCCAGATCGAAAGCCGCGCCATATGCATGCGCGGCGGTGTCGCCCGGTTCGAAATCAATCAGCAGGTTGTCCGCCAGCACCGCCGTGCCCTTGAAGTCGCACGCGCGCAACCGCGCGGGAAGCTGGCGTAAAACGCGCAAATCGGTTTTAAAGGCGCCGGCGGCCTGCTCGATCCGCAGCAGGTCCGGCGTCGGGTCGTCGAGCGAGGGCGCGGTTAATTCCACAAAACACTTGCGCACGGCCGGCGCCACCTCGACCTTGCCGCCGGGCATGGCAGCGGCAAGAATCTGGTGCTGATCGGCAAACAGCGAAGTGGCCGGGACATCCACCGTCAAATCGCTTTGCACGCGCAACTGGCATGCCAGGCGCCAGCCGGCCGCGATTTCGCGGCTGTTGAACACCGCCTGATCCGCGGCGGTCGGCGCCGCCGCACCCGCGACAATCCGCACCCGGCACTTGCCGCAAGTGCCGGCGCCGCCGCAAGGCGTATCCAGGGCGAGGCCGATGCCGGCTACCGCCTCCAGCAGCGAGGCGCCCGGCAGCACAAAAACCACCCGGCCCTGCGGCTGGATGGCAACCCGATATTGTTTTCCGCGCATTCAAATCTCCTTTAAACTTATTTCCGCCTGATTTTTCATGGCTTCACCACCCGGGCCGCAATTAAAGCGCCATCCGCATGTCCGACAGGCGGATCATCCCGTTTGCCAACCGGGCTTTTGCGCTTGCGTCCGACCCCGCAGTGATCCATGGAGATGCCGATCGTTACATTGCCAAACTGGGCCAGAAAACGCTGTAACTCGTCCAGCGTGAACATATGCGCCGAGGCAAATGGCTCAGCCCCGGCGGCCACACGCTGCCGGTTGACTGCCGCCAGGCGGTTCAACGCGCCGACTACCATGCAACCGCCGGGTTTCAGGCAGCGCATAATTTCCTCGCAGGCCTTTTGCACGTCCGGCACGAATTCCATTACCGTAATCGCGCAGGCGACATGGAACCGTCCGTCCTTGTAAGGCAAACGCATGACATCCCCTACGCTGAAACGGCAATTGAGCGCATGCCGCGCCCGCGCCGCCGCGATCATTTTCGGCGAAAGATCGAGGCCGGCGACGCGAAAACCCAGTTTCCCGAAATACACGCTCCAATGGCCGGTGCCGCAGCCGGCATCCAGCAATTGCCGGCCGGCGCCGGCGTCCGGCAGCAGGCGGCCGATCAACTGTTTCTGGGCGGCATCGTGGCGCCGCCCGGCCGCGGTGGCGTACCATGCGTCGTAAGTGTCCGCCATCCGGTCAAAATCAATGCCCGTTTTTTTCATATATCACCAGATCGCCCACATCCGCGCCGACATGCCCGCCCACCAGCGGGCATTTGATCCGCAGCAGAAAAAATGTATGTTTATCGGTGTCGCTGAGGCTCTCGTAGTTGCCCTGGCCCTTGGCAATGATCAAATCGCTGCCCGCATAAATCCGCTGAAATTCCTCCGAACAATCCGACAGAATTGTTCCCGGCACATCGGAGCCGTTGTCGATCACCGGCACAATTTCCGGCAAGCCGGCCGTCTCGGCATCCGCCATCAGGGCGTCATTGATGATGGGGCGGCCGCGCACGGCGACAAACATTTTTTCCGCCGGCAGCAATTCGATCAGCATGCGGTCAAAAATTATTTCACCGGCATTGTCGGCCAGAAAAAGAATCTGGCGCGCCAGCCCGGCGGCGCGCAGTAACGCCGGCACACCGCCGCGCAGGCGGTCGTGAAATACCCGGTCCATGGCGGCGCGGACTTCCGCGTCGGTCAGCGATGTTTTGGCGCCCGAATCGAGCAGGTTGCCGGCAATGGCAATCCGCACGACCGCTTCCGCCGGATCGGGCTGCGCCGCTGCCTGCCGGCGCAACGCCGGGAGCAATTCCAGCGCCAGGCTGTTCATGCGATCCTTCACAGGCAAATAAGGGTCGGGGCGCTGCACCGCCTCCCGGATCCGGCGGTGCAAATGCTGGGCCAACGCCACGGGCGCGACCTGCCAATCGCTGTCCGCCAGTTCGCGCAACAGCCGGCGCATAATGTCCGCGCCCCGCGCCTCCTCCGCACCGCAGAGTTCCAGGGCCTCGTTAATCTGCCGGACAAAACAAGGGATACATGCCAGGGTAGTTTTCACGTGATTTTTAAAACCCGCCTGTCTTCAACATCACCAGGGTGCAGGCATGCACCACCGCGACTCCCACCGCCTGCAATTGCGCCGCCAAATCCGGGTTTTCCGCGCCCGGATTGAAAATTACGCGCCGCGGCCGCGCCGCCAGAATATCCGCCGCCAGCGCGCTAGAACGCTCCGCGCCCAAATACACCGTTACGGTATCCAGAGGCGCTTTGATATCGGCCAACCGGGCAAAAACCTTGCAGCCGTCAATGTCCGCCAAAGCGGGGTTGACAGGGAAAACCGTATGCCCGTTTTGTCGCAGCAACTTGACGGCCATGTTGCTGTAACGTTCCGGTTTATTGCTCGCGCCGAGGACTGCAACGTTCATAGCACATTATTCCTATTCGATAAAATTCCAGACCAGGCGTATGCATGCCAAATCCTGGCGGGGATTTTCTGGAACAGGCAGAATCCCGCCATTTCGATTTCACGCGCCACCTCAGCGGCGGTCATCTCCGCTAAAAACCGCCCGGGCTCATCCCCCTTGACATGCTTGAGATGGACCGACAACCCCTCTTTTTCCGCCAGCAGGCCGCGCGCTCCCGCATACAAAGCGCGGCGGGCAGACGCGTCCAGGAAGTGCAGCATATCGTAAATCATGATGAAATTGCAAGTCTGCCCGCTGAGTTGCGCCGCCGCCGAAGACAAACTGGCTGCCGTGCGCAGGTTGGGTAATTTTTTTGCGGGTCTTGTCGAAATAATTATCGGCCACCACAATGCGGTCATCGCCAGACATGCCCACGGCGCTGGCGAAAATTATGTTGGGCGTGCCATCCGCGTCAACCGTCGCCAGAATTGCCGGGCCATCCCGATCCGCCCACGCCTGCCGCACTTTTTCAGGTAATGCTGCCATTGTCCATCCCTCCCTT
>CAZYXU010000061.1:10557-19091 GCA_964650945.1 uncultured Verrucomicrobiota bacterium
CGCCCACGCCTGCCGCACTTTTTCAGGTAATGCTGCCATTGTCCATCCCTCCCTTGTTCATCACCCTTTATTTTTTACGGTAACCCGGCAATGCCTTGTCCGCCGCGCGGCGCGGCCGGAGCGGCGCATGCCGGCCAACACGCGCTTTGTAATAGGCCTTCCCGCCGGCACGTTGTTCGACAATGCGCCGGGCGGTCAACAAATGCTCCAAAATCTTGCCCGCTTGCGTGGGATGCAGGGCAATCCCGTCCGCAATATCCTTCAAGGTGCAAGGACGGCGTTCCAACATGGATAACACGGCGGCATCATCCGCGACCCCGGCGGCTTTTCCGGCCGGCGCCCGATAACCGGCAATCACCTCGGCGTTTCGCCCGAACAAACGGCGTAAACGTTGCATTTGCTGCGGCGGCACGGGGAAGGCAAACTCTTCCGCTGGCGGCCGGGTCACGGTATTTAATTGTATGCGATCGGGCCGAATTTGGCGGGCGAGTTTGGCGATTTTGGCAGCCTCTGAATCAATCGCGGTAATCCCTCCCAGGATGAATACTTCCAACCAGATTTTACCGGAATATTGCTTGCGAAAATCAATCAATCCTGCCGCCATTTTATCAAAAGTTATGGCAGGATGCGGGCGATTGACGTATTGAAATGCCGCAGCATCGCCGCCATCCAACGATGGCACAACCAAATCGGCCGATAGCAGGGCATCCTGCACCGCCCGATCCCAAAGCAACGATCCATTGGTTAACACCGCCACGGGAATTTTCGTAATTTTTTTAATGCCGCGTATCAGCGGGCCCAGTGCCAGATAAAGCGTCGGCTCGCCCGATCCGGACAAAGTGATGTAATCCGGCGTGCAGTCTGCCAATTTACGCTTCAATTCAGCCAAAACGGCGCGCAACGGCACATACGCACGGCGTTGCAGGGTTTTATTGGTGGTGCGTCCCAACTGGCAGTAAACACAGTCATAAGAGCAATACTTGAACGGCACCAAATCCACGCCCAACGAACGGCCCAGGCGCCGCGAGGGCACCGGCCCGAACACATATTCGAATTTTTTCGTCGCTGTCATCCCGCAGATATTTTGTTTGCTTGGGGCTGAATATCGCCCGCATTATTCAGGTTAGAACGCGGCTTCTGATTTCACAAAGCATGATGTTATTTTGAGAACCTTAATAAGTCTATTCGTTGTTTAATGGATTGACTGCGCGGCAATTGTGCCGTCCCATGACTCTCGCCTCCGCTTGCAAAACCAGTCCTTCGATTCCAAGCAGCCGCACCGTTTTCCAGCCGATCTGAAATTACGGCGCCAGCAGGTAATCCGCAATCGCGCGGTACAACGCGCTGACAGCCAGAATCGCGCAATGCCGCCCTTCCACAGGCTCGCATTCGCCGGAACGAATGATCTCTCCGGCGCTGATCGAAAGTGCGTCGGTGATTTTGCGTCCCTGCGCACGGCGGGCGACGGCGCAGCCGCAATTCCGGGTGTTGCCGCATCCCTGAGTATAGTATTTAACATCTGTTATGAGATCATTGCGGATCACCAGGTAAAATTCCATCGTATCGCCGCACGGTCCCATCAGCGATGCGGAAGCCACCGGGTCGTTCATTCGTCCGAAATACCGCTCATCCTGCGCCATGCTCTGTGTCATATGTTGCCTAGCTCCTTCTTCCAAGCCGTCCGGCACCCGGACGCGCTGCGCCGTGGATGCGCCCGGGGCGGATTGCCGCGCCTCAGCCGCCGCGCAAAGACGCCAGTTCCGCTTCCAACGCATGCCAGACGGCGCGCAAGGCGTCAGCGGCCGGGCTGGCGCCATGGGCAATGACGGTTTTACCCGCCATCAAAGCGTCGTTGACCGCGCGGTCGAAAGGTATGCGGCCAAGCACTCGCGCGTTATGCTCCCGTGCGATTTTTTCGATGCGGCCGGCCTGTTCCGCGTTCAAGTCCGCCTTGTTGATCGCCACCACGGCCGGCACCTGGAAATGGCGCGTCAGTTGCAGCACCCGCTCCATGTCGTGGACGCCGGAGACCGTCGGCTCGGTGACGATTAACACCAGGTCGGCGCCGGAAACTGAGGCGATCACCGGGCAGCCCGTGCCCGGCGGGCCATCGCCCAGGATCAAACTCTGTTTCAATTCGAAGGCCAGTTGCGCGACGCGACGGCGCACCTGCGCCACCAGCCGTCCGGAATTTTCCTCGGCAATACCCAGGCGGGCGTGCACCATCGGACCGAAATCCGTGCTGGAGATATACCATTGGCCGGTGACATTCGGTGTTTTGCGGATTGCCTCGACGGGGCAAACCATGGGGCATAGCCCGCAACCTTCGCAAGCCAGAGGGTCAACGCGGTATGTCAAACCGACAATGTCATTAGCCGGGCCGTCGAACCGGAGCGCGTTGAAATGGCAAATTTGCGCGCATTTGCCGCAGCCGATGCACTTGCTGGCGATAATTTCCGCCTTGGCGCCGCCGACAAAATCATGCTGCTCGCGCACTACCGGGGTCAGCAGCAGATGCAGGTCGGCGGCATCCACGTCGTTATCGGCCATAATCTTGTTATGTGCCAGATGGGCCAGGGATGCCACCACCGTGGTTTTCCCCGTTCCACCCTTGCCGCTGATGATGGTAATTTCCTTGTAATCCTCCGCCTGCCCCATGGCGAAAGGCGCCGCCTCGCCGGTCGCCAGCGCAAACACATCCGCCGCCGGTTCCGGCGGTTTGGCTGTCGCAAGATGATCGAATATTTCCAGCAAGTTAGCGCGTAATTCGGAAAAAGTTTCCACCAGAATACCGCCGCCAGAATAGGCTACGGCGTATTCACGCTTGAAGGGAATACGCCCCGCAATTGGCAGCCCGATGCGCCGGGCATAGCCGGCAATGATTGTGTCTTCTCCGTCCGAACGATTAACCACGATACCTGTTGGCAACCCCATTTTCAAGGTCAAGCCCACGGCGAGTTTCAAATCGTTCAAACCGAACGGCGTGGGTTCAGTCACCAGCAACACACAATCAGCGCCGCTCACAGCCGCCACCACCGGGCAAGCCGTGCCCGGCGCGGCGTCCAGGATGTTGATTGCCTTTGGATCAACCAGTTTTTTTACCGCGCGGACGACATTGGGCGCCAGCGCCTCGCCGATGTTCAACTGACCATACGCAAAACTAAACGGCTGGTGTTCCAATGCAGCCGCCGTCGCGCCGATTTCCGTATCCCGTTCCGTCAGGGCGCCCCGCGGACAGACATAGGCACACGCCCCGCAGGAATGGCAGAGTTCGTTGAATATCAAAACCTTGTTTTTGACCACGGCGATTGCATTGTAATTGCAGGCGGCGGCGCATTTGCCGCAGGCATCGCATCGGGATGGGTCCCAGACCGGTTTCAACGCCATGACCGGCTGCCGGACAGTGAATTCCGGCCGGACAAACAAGTGGTCGTTCGGTTCCTCAACATCGCAATCCAAAAGCCTGACCCGGTCTCCCCGCTGGGCAAGCGCATAAGCCAGGTTTACAGCAAAAGTTGTCTTGCCGGTCCCGCCCTTGCCGCTGGCAATCGCTAAAATCATCTTGGCTTTCTGTTTAATAAATCCACGCCGGTTCCCAAGCCGCTGCCCCGGCTGGTGCCTGCTCCGCCGCCCACCGGTCCAGTTCCATCTCCCCTTGGCATACACACCTCGCATTCAGTTGGCCCCGCGCCATGTTTCAGGCATGCGCGCAGTATAGTTTTACTTTTCCGCTTTTTCCGCTTTTAGTTCTTCCATGCGTTTCCGAAGATCTTTCAAGGCATCCTCGAAATAAGACGCCTGGCCTTTCATGGCGTCAAGCTGCTGATCGCGGGTGGGAGCGGCCCCGAACGGCGCGGCCTGGACCCCACCCCGGGCGGGCACGCCGTACCCGCCGCGCTGCCAGCCAGTTAGCCCGGTGGCACAATAGCGATTGCGGAAACCGCGGCCGCCGCCACGGCCCCATAAGCCTCCGCCATGGCCATAACCCATGCCGAAACCGCGTCCCGGGACAGGATTCATGCATCCGGACATGCTGTAGCCGGCGCAATAACCGGCCGCGCGGCCGGTCATCGGCCCCATTCCCATCGGCCCAGTTCCATCTCCTGCAGGCATAACTACCTCCTTTCGCTGATTTTATTATCCTTCAATTAACTGCTTCTTCCGAAACCACTTACATCCAGTGCCCGGTGACATTGGCGGCGTCAATTTCCTTCAACTCCCCGGCCTTGAACCGCCGGATCGCCTCCGTCACCGTGGCACGCTCGCAAAGGTAAACCTTGATGCCGGCGGCGTTCAACACCTGAAAAGCCTTGGGGCCCACATGGCCGGAAATCACCGCCGCCGCTCCCAAATTCACCACATTTTGAGCAGTTTGAATACCCGCCCCCTGCGCCGCGTTCAAGTTCTGGTTGTTGTCATGCGCTTCCGTCGCGCCAGTCTCCGTGTCAGATACCAGAAAATACCTGGCACGCCCGAACCGCGGATCCAGGTTGGAATTGAGATCGCTGCCTGCCGCCGGTATCGCTATTTTCATTAAAAATCATCCTTTCTGTGATGCCAATCAACCAATGTTAAATTTTTCCGCCATTACCCATGCGCCGGTTAAAAACTTCTGCCACCTCCCCGGCCTCGTCCCAGGCCGCATCCAAACCGGCGCCGGCCCCGGTGACAACTCCCGGGCATTGCCAACCTTTGGCTTGACAGCGACCCGTCCAGCCAGGCCTGGATCACCGTTTCCGTTTCGCCGGCAATGAACGGCACGATCTGAATCGGCAAACCCGCCAGCAAGGCTGCCATGGGCTGCGAGATGGCGCCGCAAATCAAGACCTGCGGCGCCAATGCCGCCAGGCAATCCGCCTGCGCCGCCGGAAAAGTGCCGGACAGCGGCTCCTCCCGCCGGTCCTTGACCTGCCCGTCCACCACCTCCACCAGCAACAGGCGGCGCGCTACATCCAATACCGGCGAAATCCGCCCCTGCCAAATTGTCAGTCCTACTTTCATATCATCTCTATAAAGCAATTACCGTGCCAGCCTGGACAGCAAACGGTTGCTGTTAGCGTTATTGATTGTATATCATATGCTTATCAATTCCATAACCGCCGCGCTTGCTTTTTATACAAAAGCGATATTGCTACTTTCCAGATAATAACAGAAGCATTATCGCTACTCTTTTACAACCGCCGCCATCCCACGCGTGGATAAAATGATGGAAGCGGGCAGGCCGCCCAAACGCAGTTCCGGGATTGTGCCCTTCCTGGCCTGGCTGGCATCTGCCGGCGGCTGGCCCATGCCAACTGCTTGACATGTGGACAAGAATTGCTATTTTAACCGGACACGAAACGGCCACGGGGGAGGACCACCATGCGGCAATTCATTTTGAGCTGGATTTGCGCAGTTGTCATGCCCGCCATTTCCGCCCGGGCCGGGCAACTCCAGGTGCTTTGCACCACTTTCCCCGTCGGCCAGATCACGCGCAATGTGGCGGCGGGCCGGGAGAATGCATCCGTGCAATTGATGCTGCCAGCCGGCCTGGGTTGCCCCCACGACTATGCCCTGACACCGGCCGACATGCGGAAGCTGGCCGGCGCCAATGTGCTGGTCATCAACGGACTGGGGATGGAGGAATTTATCGGCGCGCCCCTGACGCGGGCCAACACCAACCTGGCGCTGATTGACAGTTCGGCCGGGATCGAAGAGCTTTTGAAATATCATGGCCGGGAATACTCGGACGACCATGATCATCTCCCGCCTGCCGGCGCCGAAGATCGCCACGCCGGAATCAACCCGCATCTGTTTGCCAGCCCCCGCATGGCGGCGGCGCTGGCGGAGAACATTGCCGCTGGCCTGGCCCGGGCGGACCCCGGCGGCGCGGCGCTTTACCAGCAGAATGCCGCCGCTTATGCCGCCCGCATGCGCAAGCTGGCGGAAGAATTTTCCGCGCTGGGTAAGATCCTGAAAAACAACAGGATCGTCCAGCCGCATGGCGTCTTTGACTATCTGGCGCGCGACATGGGCCTTGAAATCGTGGCCGTGCTGCAGCCGCACGGACAGGCGCCAGCGGCGGCGGAGATGCTGGAGGTTGTGAAAACTATTCGCGAAAAACACGCCGGCGCGATTTTCACTGAGCCGCAATATTCCGGCCAAATCGGCCAAACCATCGCCCGGGAAACCGGAATCCCCATCGCCACACTCGATCCGGGCGCAACCGGACCGGAGTCCGCGCCGCTGGATTATTATGAAACCGTGATGCGCCGGAACCTGGAGGTATTGCGCGCAACACTCGGGGTCAAAAAATAATATGCCTCTCTCATCCAACGCAGCGGCGGTGACCTTTGACCATATTTCGGTGACAATGGCGGGTGTATCCATTCTGGAGGATGTGACCGCGGCGGCGCCCCGGGGCGGCTGCACCGCCGTGGTCGGGCCCAACGGCGCCGGCAAGACCACGCTGTTGCTGGCCTTGCTCGCGCAGGCACCCTATCGCGGCAGCATCCGGCTGGCCGCTGCGCCGGACGGCAGACGGCCGCGCATCGGCTATGTCCCGCAGCGTCTGCAATTCGACCGCGGCCTGCCGATGACCGTCATGGACTTCCTGGTCATGGGCGCGCAACGCCAACCCCTGTGGTTGGGGATACACGCCAAGCGCCGGAATGCCGCCCGGCGCCTGCTGGCCGCGGTGCGGGCCGAAGCGCTGGAGCGACGCCTGCTCGGAGCATTGTCAGGCGGCGAATTTCAGCGCGTGCTGCTGGCGCTGGCCTTGCAACAGGAACCGGATTTGCTGGTACTGGACGAGCCGGCCGCCGGCGTTGACATGCAGGGCGGCCAGCTCTTCTGCGAACTACTCGAGCGCCTGCGCGCCGAATGGCGCTTCACCCAGCTCATGGTGAGCCACGATCTCGGCACCGTCACCCACCACGCCACGCATGTGATTCTGCTTAACCGCCGCGTCGTGGCGGCCGGGCCGCCGCACGACGTGCTGACGCCGGAAAATCTCGCCGGAGCCTTCGGCCCGCACATGGGATTGGCGGAACTACCCACCAAGGCCGGCCCGGCCTTCCAGGCCGGGCCGCCGGCAGGAGCGCCATGATTGACTTGACGTTGATTTACGAGATGATCGGCAGGTTGCTGCCCTGCGAGTGCCTGCAGGCCCGGTTCATGCAGCAGGCCTTGCTGGGCCTGCTGCTCATCGCGCCGATGACCGCGGCCATGGGCGTCCAGGTGGTCAACTTTCGCATGGCATTCTTCGCCGACGCCATCAGTCATTCGGCCTTTGCCGGGGTGGCCTTGGGATTGATTTTCGCCATCAGCCCGACCTGGACCATGCCCATCTTCGGCTTGGCCGTTGGCCTGACCATCATGGCCATGCAGCGGCGCAGCTCGCTCTCATCCGACACGGTCATCGGCGTGGTTTTTGCCGCTGTCATGGCCTTTGGGCTGGCCATGGTCAGCCGCGACCGCGGGGTCGCCCGCGATCTACAACGCTTTTTATATGGCGACATCATGACCATCGCCGATGCCGGCATTATCAGCATGGCAGTGCTGCTGGCCATTATTCTGGCATTCCAGATTCTGGGATACAACCGGATGCTCTATCTCGGACTCAACCCCATGCTGGCCCAGGCGCACCGGGTACAGGTCGCTTTTTACCAGTACGCCTTCGCGGGGCTGCTGGCGCTGGTGGTGATGTTCTCGGTCTGGGCCGTAGGCGTCCTGCTGGTCACCGCCCTCCTGATTGTGCCGGCCGCCGCGGCGCGCAACTTCGCCCGTTCCGCCGGCGCCATGTTCTGGTGGGCCATGCTGGTCAGTCCGACATCCGCCGCGGCCGGCTTGATTATTTCCGCGCAGGACTGGGCGGGGACGGCCACCGGCCCGACCGTGGTGCTTTGCGCTTCCGCCTGGTACCTGGTCAGCCACGTGGTGGCCATGGCAAGGCGACACAACCCGTAATGAATCATTAATGAAATCTGAATTGCTTTCACTGGCGTCCCATAAGGGACGCCAAGGCTGTAGGTTATTAGACTGTAGGCTGTAGGTTAAAACCCAGAAAAACATTTGCAAAAAAACCGGAACTGTGTTTTCCTATCCGATGCTTGAAATCCGCGGTTTTCCTATAGTCTACAGCCTTCAGCCTACAGTCTGAGCATCCTGCGGGATGCTAATGAATTGCTTTTAAAATAAAACCCATGAATAACTACGTCATCGTGCGGCCGGAACATTTGAACCACCAGGGGTACCTTTTCGGTGGAGCGCTGCTGAAGTGGGTGGATGAATTCGCCTGGATCGCCGCCTCGCTGGAATTTCCCGGCTGCACGCTGGTGACCATCGCCATGGACCGGATTGTGTTCCGGCAACGCGTGAACAGCGGCAGCATCCTGCGTTTTGCCACAACCCAAGCCCGTACCGGCACGACCTCGGCCACATATAATGTCGAGGTTTTCGAGGATGCGCCCGGCGCCGCGGCCGAACGCCATGTCTTCAGCACCGCCATCACCTTTGTGCGCCTGGACGAAACCGGCGCCAAATGCCCCCTGCCC
>CAZYXU010000062.1:0-18873 GCA_964650945.1 uncultured Verrucomicrobiota bacterium
CCCGCGCCGTCCCGAAATTCTTTTCATCCGCCGGGCTGAGCGGGAACCGGTAATCATCCGGCGTGTAGGTAATCCCGCCGCCCGCTTGCAGGATCGGTTCGCACATTTTCCAGATGATCTCGAAATGTTCGTCACCCTTGCTGTCTATCTGGATCAATCCGTATTTGGCTTCAATGCCGTTGCCGATGGTGTATGGCATGATGCCGATTTCCCACGTGATCCCCAAACCGCGCAGATTTTCTCCAATGGCCGCGACTTTGTCGGTCAGCTCCTTCGGACGCGGCGGCCGCCAATCAATCCATTCGATGGGCGCCGCGCGCCGGGGCACCAGCAGTGATTTGCTGAAATAGATCAAGTCCAGCTTGGTCATGGCCGGATAAATCCGGGAGGCTGCCACATAATCATGGACCCCGGGCCCCACCGTGCCACGCCGCACCATGAACGGGTAATCGCTGACATCCACGGCATGCAGAACGGTTTGGTCATCCCGCAATGTGATCATTTGTATCAACGAATTCACCGCCCAAGTCAATCCCAGGCGGTCCGCCCCAACGCAGGCAACAATGTTTTTACCGTGCTGCTTAAAACACTTGACCGCATATCCCTGCGGCCGGGCCGGCGCGGCCGGCATTTCCACCGCCGCGTTTTCACCCATGATGAAAATCGTCGGGCAATCATTGTCCAACGAGTCAACCACCTTATATGCGCCGCCATATTGACTGATCCGGTTCAGCAGCAGCTTTAACCGGGGATCGTCCGCGGTCAAATCCCGGCCCAACAGTAACCCGGTGTTGGCCAACGGGAAAAACTCATTGTGATAGGTTGCCTCCCGCGGAAACGGCAGGATTTTCCCGGTGTAAAACGGGATCATAAACGGATCGTTCTTCAAACGCTCCCTGACTGCGCCAATATCCCCGGCGCACAATGCCGCGCCGGCCGCCGTCAGCATTGCAAAAATCATCCAGCGCGGAAAATTATTCGCGCTTTGCATGATCGCCCCCCGTCTCAGACGCCGGCAACAACCCCGGATGAACTTGAATAATGCCATTCGAACATTTGACAATCAGATCCTTCACCCCGTCGCCGGTGACATCCTCCAAATAGCAAGCCGCGCTTTTAGGAATTTGCAACACCTGGTCGGCCTGCGCAAGACTGGCGGGAATCATCCACCCCGGCTTTTGTAAAAACACCGCAGCTTTGGTGTGACCATCGAGCACGATCAAGTCCGAGAGCCCATCGCCGTCAAGATCGGCAGCCTGGGCGCCGCCGCCGCCGTCAATGGCCAACGAAGGTTGCGCATCGGCGTCAAAACCCACCGGCTCATTCTGAAAATAGATATAAGTTTTCCGGTTTTTAGCGTCCGCCACGATCAAATCGGCCAGGCCATCGGCATTCATATCGGCAACCGCAACGCCGGAAACCCGACCATCCACTTTAAGCTGTAAGAAGTCGCTCAATTCTTCTGGGTTAACGTTCAGGGAAAGCAGCGGCCCGTAATAAACACGCAAGGTATTGTCCGCCCGCCCGACGCCGACAATGTCCATGACGCCATCGGCATCCACATCCGCCGGCATGGTAGTGCCGGTGTCGTTTATTTGCGGTCCTAAAATGTAGCCGTTCACCGCCGACAATTCGCCGCCGCGCAAGGTAAACTGGCGCCAGACCGGCCCGACCAACACATCAAATATGCCGGCATCGTTTAATTTACACACGTACATGTCCGTGACCCGCTGATTAGTGTTAAAAAACTGCCGCTTTTTCTCCAAATCAAACCCATCCTTGTGAAACAGGACGTAAAGGTGGCAGCCGGCCACCAAACCAATGTCGTTCTTCCCGTCCTGATCGAAATCATGAATCAACATTCGGAAACAATGCGGAAATTCAATTTTCCGGTCCGGCTCCCCGGCAAAGCCGCCGGCCTTGTTGAAAAACATCAGGATTTGAGTCGTTTTCCCATCCCAGTTATTGCCGGCTGAGTTGACCAGCATGTCGGGCGCGCCATCACCGTTCAAATCGCCAAACGCCATGGATCCAGCCCAGGGCGCCGACGATGTGCAGGCCGGCTGTTCGGCAAAATGAAACGTGGCGCCATTGAGTGTGGCGGCGGAAAAAGCGAGTAATGTCATGCATAAAAATGATTTCATCGGCGTCTGGCCTTTCCGGGCGTCATCCGGCGATCAACACCTCATCTGAACGTATAGATCGTCCCCGCCATAATATGCTCATAACAGCCCATATCCACCACGCCATAACGCACGCGGGGGCGCCCATCCAAATCCACGGTGTTCGTCATCCAACTCTCGGTGAATCCCGCATTGATGCACGGGCAACGCGGCGCCAGCCGGAAATCGGCGCCGTTAAAATTCATGAATGCCGGCGCATTGGAAACATTCCCGCCAAGGTCGCTGCCCCCGGTCGGCAGCGGCCAGACATTGCAGTTTTTAAACTGCACCGTGCCGGAATAATTGCTGATTACGCCGGCGGTCCGATTTTCGTAAACAATGCAATTCGTCGCGATCACGCCAACATCCAGCCCCGCGCCGCCGCTGGTCTCCACAATATTGCTGACGATGGTGCAATTCACCGGCAAGGCATACCTGACCGCGCCGCCGGATTCCGCCGTATTGCCGTAAATCAGGCAATTATATATCGGATAGGCATTGGCCGCTGTCGTCCCGGCAATGGCGCCGCCGAAACCGGCGGTGTTGCCGTAAATCACGGTATTGGTGGCATAACAAACCGATATCCCGCCGCCGCCATTTCCCGCCGAATTGCCGACTACCTGACAGCGCAGCACCTTGGTGTTGTAGGCGCCGCCGCCGTAACTGCCGACCGAATTATTGCTGATGACCGAGTCCACTATCAATCCGCCTTGATTATAAGCATAATATCCGCCGCCGCTATTCGTGGCGATGTTGCCGGCAAGCGTACAATTGGAAATGACCGTACCTATCGCTATGCCACCGCCAGATTTTAAAGAACGGTTATACAATATCTCTGAATGATATGCCTGGCAGTTATACATGCCGCCGCCGCCATAAACCGTCCCGGCGCCGACGCCATCCGCCTGGTTGTTGACCACGAGGGAGTCATATAAATAACCATACGTGAATCCCCCGCCATTGGCGCGGGCGCCGCAATTGCTGATAACGCAATTCGATACCGCCAGCCAGTGACTCAGGATACCGCCGCCGGATTGCTCCCAGGTCACATCGCCATTGGTCTGCGTGTGCCCGTTGCGGATGGTAAAATTGTTTAACTTCGCGCCGACGACCGTCACCCGCACGGCCCGCACGGCAGCCGGGCCGTTGCCGTTGATGCCGTCCAGGTCCGCCGCGCCTTCGATAACCGTATCGGCGGGATTGGTGCTGACGGCGCGCAATTCAATCGCCCTGATAATCACCACGCGGTTGGTCAGCGTATAAGCGCCTTCCGTACGCCCGCCGGCGTTATAAACGCCGTTGGAAACCAGCACCACGTCGGCGGCCGCCGCCGCATCCACCGCGTCCTGGATGTTCGCCGCCGCCGTCGCCCAACTGGTGTAATTCGATTCCGCGCCCGGATTATTGAGCGCCACGTAATGGGTGTCGGCCGCCGCGCCCGCCGCCCAGGCGCCCGCCGCCGCCAACGCCAGCCCAGCCCGTCGCCAATGCATCAATATTCGCATATTGCCACCCCTCCTGGATTAATACATTCCGTCTAAATTCCAGCATCATTCAATATGCCTGACAGTTTACATCAGCCGGCGCGCGGCTACCAATGAAAAATATTGCATTTTGGTGGAATTTGTTGCACCTTGCCAGCGCCATGAAAGCACCGGTTGCCGGCTGGTCAATTTTACCGCAAGTCAAGATCATCGGACGGATGATGTTCGATCCGGTCTGGAGCCAGAAAATCCATGGTCCTCACGGCCTGGAACTGCTGCACGTGCTGCGCGGCCCCATGCAGGTGAGCGCCGGCAACCGTGTGACAGCGGCCGGGGCCGGGGATCTGATCGTCATCCCCTCGCGGGTGAAGCACCGCGATGAATTCAATCCGCGCGACGATGTGGAAGTTTTCTTTTGCACCATGGACTGGGCGCACGAAGACGATTTCCTACGGGCCTTCGGCCGGCCGCGCCGTCCGCTGCTGGTGCCCCTGCGCCATCACGACGTTTCGAGCATCCTGGAGGATTTGCGCATGGATTGGGCGCACGATCCGGACACGGACCGCGCCATCGCCGGCGCGCGCCTGATGACCCTGCTGATGCTGATCCACCGGGACACATCCGGCGCGAAACGCCCCAGCCAAAAATCCGCGCAACAGGCGCAAACCAAACAACGCTTATTGCTCGAGCAAGCCCGGGATTACATCCAACGGCACTACGCCGAGCATCTTTCGCTGGACGCCATTGCGGCGGCGCTGAAAGTCAGCCCTTATTATCTCTCACGGGTGTTCCGGCAGGAAAGCAAGTTTACCCTGTTCGCCTTCCTGAACGAAGTACGCATGCAAAAGGCGCGCATCCTGTTGTCGGATGGGCGTAAAAACGCGGCCGAAACCGCCTATGCCGTCGGCTTCGACGACCCGCATTATTTTTCCAAGGTGTTTCAACGCCACCACGGCTGCCCGCCCTCCGACTTCATCATCCGCCAGCAAAAAGCCGACGTCACCGGGCGTATTCCACGAAGCGGGTCTCGCGGATGACGGTCACCCGGATCTGGCCCGGGTATTGCAGTTCCTGCTCGATTTTCTTGCTGATCTCGCGCGCCCGGTGCATGGCGCCGGCGTCGTCCACCTTGTCGGACTGCACCAGCACGCGCACCTCGCGGCCGGCCTGGATGGCGTAGGATTTCTCTACCCCGGGCATGCCGTTGGCGATGGCCTCCAGTTGTTCCAGGCGCTTGACGTAGATGGCGCTGGTCTCCGCGCGCGCGCCGGGGCGCGCGGCGGAGATGGCGTCGGCCGCCGCCGCCAGGATGGCGTAAACGCTTTCCGCCGGCACATCCTCGTGATGGGCGGCCACGGCGTTGACCACCACCTGGTTCTCGCCGTGGCGGCGCAGCAGGTCGGCGCCGATCAGGGCGTGATTGCCCTCCACTTCGCTATCGAGCGACTTGCCGATGTCATGGAACATCCCGATGCGCTTGGCCAGCATGGCGTCGAGGCCCATTTCGCCGGCCATCACCCCCATCAAATGCGCTACTTCCATGGAATGATTCAAGACATTCTGGCTGTAGCTGCTGCGGAATTTCAGGCGGCCCAGGTTGCGGATCAGTTCCGGGTTGACGCTCTGGATGCCGATGGCGAAGATCGACTCCTCGCCGGTGGTGCGGATGGTTTCCTCGATCTCCTCCTTGACCTTGGCCGTGATTTCCTCGATCCGGGCGGGATGAATCCGGCCGTCGGCGATCAAGCGCTCCAGAATCTGCCGGGCAATCTCCCGGCGCATGGGATCGAAGGCGGAAATCACCACGGCTTCCGGGGTGTCGTCCACCAGCAAGTCCACGCCGGTGGCGGCTTCGAGGGCGCGGATATTACGGCCCTCCCGGCCGATGATCCGGCCTTTCATGTCGTCGCTGGGCAGGGTAACGGTGCTGGTCATCAACTCCGCGGCATGGCTGAGCGCATAGCGCTGGACGGCGGTGGCGACAATGCGCCGCGCTTCGCGTTCGGCGGTCTGCCGGGCCTCCTCCTGGCGCCGGCGGATCAGCATTCCGGTCTCGCCGCGGACTTCATCCTCCAGGCGCGCCATCAGGGTGCGCCGGGCTTCCTCCGGCGTCATGCCGGCAATCCGCTGCAATTTCTCCTTTTCCTGCTTGATCAGCGCATCGCACGCCTCGCGTTGCTGCTGCAGTTCTTTTTCCTTCTGTTCCGCTTCCGCAATTTTCTGCTCGATCAACTGGTTTTTCTTGTCAATCATCGCGACCTTGCGGTCGAGGTTGACTTCGCGCTGATTCATGCGCTCTTCCAGCGCCACCACCTCCTGCCGCCGGCGCTTGATCTCCTCTTCCAGCGCCTCGCGCGCCTTGAGCGCTTCGCTTTTGGCCTGCAAGGCGGCTTCCTTGCGGATGGAATCCGCATCGCGGCCGGCCTCGGATTGCAGGCGCTGGGCTTCGCGCTCGCCGGACTTGGCGACATAGCGCCCGATGATCAACCTAACATAATAACCCAGGGTTCCCGCCAGCATCACCACCAGCGCCCCGGTCCACCATTGCGTCATTGCCGACCTCCATTGGTCATGTTTGTTTACGATACACGCCAAGCTCCGTGACCACGACGTCCATGCGGACATCCCAGGCACAGCTTGGCAGTTGGTTTACCATCTGAAATTCAAACGCCAGCCCGGCTTTGAAGGCCCCGCGCATGCCGGCCAGCGCCAGCAGCCGGTCATAATGCCCGCGGCCGTGTCCCAGCCGGGCGCCGGCGCGGTCAAACGCCAGCCCGGGCACAACGGCCAGCTCCACGCACGCGTCCGCCGGGACCCATTGCGGGTCGCGCGGCTCGGCGATGCCGCCATAACCGGGCGTGAGGACCGCCGCCGGCGGCAGCCAGGCCGGGAAATAAGCCCGGCGGCGCGGACAGAATGCCGGCACGCACAGCCGGCGGCCGGACTGGCGGCAGTCCTCCAGCAACCGGGCGGTCTGCGTTTCATGGGGCGCGGCCAGGTAGCAGCAGACACACCGGGCGGCCGCCCAGGCGGGCAATTGCAGCAGGCGCGCCTGGGCGGCGTCGCTGTCCCGCCGGACCAGGGCAGGCGTAAGCGCCGCGCGCCGGCCGCGCATGGCGGCGCGGATGGCGGCCTTATCGTTTGGTTCGCAGTTCATTTTTTTGCCTGACGGCCCGCTGGTTTCCCGTCCGCCGCGGGCGGCGGCGCGGCGGGCGCCGCCTGGCGGCGCTGGCGCCGACGGATTTCGTCGCACCGGTCCATTTGCTGGCGGATATTGACCTCGTAGCCCTGGTCGCCGGGATTATAATAAACGGCGGAAGTGGGCAGGTATTCCTGATCCACCACATGGCCTTCGTAATCGTGCGCGTAGCGGTAACCGGTATGCCCGAGCTGCTCCGCGCCGCGGTAACTGGCGCCGCGCAGCGGTTTGGGCACGGGCAAAACCCGGCCGGTCTTGACGTCATGCATGGCCTTTTCCAGGGCCATGTAGGCGGCATTGCTTTTGGGCGCGCAGGCCAGGTAAGTCGTCGCCTGGGCGAGGACAATGCGCGCCTCGGGCATGCCGATAAAGAGCACCGCCTCCTTGGCGGCATTGGCCACCAGCAGGCCCCGCGGATCGGCATTGCCGATATCCTCGGCGGCGAGGATGATCAGGCGGCGGGCGATGAAGCGCGGGTCTTCCCCGGCCTCGAGCATCTTGGCCAGCCAGTAAATGGCGGCATGGGGATCCGAGCCGCGCACGCTTTTGATGAAGGCGGAAATGGTGTCGTAATGGCCGTCATCGTCCCGGTCGTAAAGCACGGCTTTTTTCTGAATGGATTCCTCGGCGGCGCGGCGGGTGATGCGCACCGTGCCATCCGCCTCCGGGGGCGTGGTCAGGGCGGCGATTTCCAGGGAGTTCAAGGCGCGGCGGGCGTCGCCTTCGCACACCAGCGCCAGATGCGCCAGGGCATCGTCATCCGCCTTGACCGGACGCGCGCCCAGGCCGCGCTGGGCGTCCTGCAGGGCGCGCTGCAGGAGTTGCCGGATGACGTCCTCCCCCAGGGATTGCATTTCGAAAATCTGGGAGCGGGAGACCAGCGGGCTGTTGATGAAGAAAAAGGGATTGTGGGTGGTGGCGCCGATCAGGGTGACCGCGCCCTCCTCCACATAAGGCAGCAGGATATCCTGCTGGGACTTGTTGAAGTGGTGGATTTCGTCAATGAACAGAATGGTTTCCGTCCCGTCGCGCTGCCGGCGCAGGGCGGCGCTTTGGAGGATGTCCCGCAAGGCGGCGACGTTGGCGACCACGCCGCTGACGCGCTCGAAGCGGCGGCGGGTGGCGCCGGCAATCACCTCGGCCAGCGAAGTCTTGCCGCAACCGGGCGGGCCGTAGAGGATGATGCTGCCCAGGCGGTCGGATTCGACGGCCCGGCGCAACAGCATGCCCGGGGCAAGCAGGTGGTCCTGCCCCAGGATTTCCTCCAGGGTTTGCGGGCGCATCCGCGCGGCCAACGGGGCTTTGGCCGGGACGCCCGCGGGTTTTGTTTCAAAAAGGTCCATCGGTTCCTCTCCCAAAAGGAATACCCCACCTTAGCCGTTACAAGCCTTTATCTGTTCCGAAAAAACCAAGTGGGCGCCATCGCGGCTGGGTCCCGTGTCCCCTTGCGGGGCATGCGGTCGCCAACCGAATCCAGCTCCCTATTGGACAGTTAATGGGTCAGAAAACAGGCCCAAACACGCGCCAGGCAGGGTATTCGATATTTGGCGCGGCATCCTTACGGACGCGCGGCAAGAACCGATTGACTGTGAAAGAACAAGCATGGCGGACAGCGCGGCTCGCGCCAAACGCTATCCAGTCGGACAAACCCGGGCGGCGCGGCGTTGGCGCCGGCCAAGGCCGGTCGCCACCGACGTTCATACCCGGAGAGAACCAAACCAACCTGCGCGCGCCGCAGGCGCGGCGCGCCGGTAACAGCCGCGCGGATCAATTCCCGCGCGACCGAGAAGAAACATATTGTCAAGATTGCCATGCTCACGTTCATTCACACACCCTGAACTGCCGCGGGCCGTTTCCGACCGCGGACTATTCCGCCCTGATCTCCACCTGCAACTCTTTCCGCAAACCCTCGATGATGACGGCGTGCATTATATTCACTTCCTCATCCTTCAAGGTCTTCACGCGGGAGCGGTAAGTCAGCGCATAAGCCATGCTCTTATAACCCGCTCCTATCTGCTTGCCTTCGAATATATCAAAAAGTTTTGCATCCGTCAATTCCGGCGGCGATAATTTTTTGATCACTTCCAGAATACGCGCATGCGGCAAGGCCAGCGGCACGCGCAAGGCCAGGTCGCGCTGCACCGCCGGATACACCGGCGGCGTCCGCGGGGCGCGCACTTCCGCCAGATGGGCCAGCAGCGGGGCAATGGCCAGTTCCGCCACCGCCAGCGGCTCGTGAATGCGCCATTCCCGGCGCAAGTCCGGCCGGATCAACCCGGCGCGGCCAGCCGGGCGCCCATCCAGCATGACCGTAAATCCGCGGCCAGGCGCGAAAGCGGCGCGATTGGGCCAGGCGAAATCCGCCGGCGCCGCGGCAGCCGGCACAAACCGCAGGCCGCCGGCATCCGGCAGGCCCTGGAAATGGCGCGGCAGGTCGAACTTCAGCCAGCGGCACAGATTTTCCAGGATGCCCTTGAGCCATAGCCAGGCTTCCTCGTCGCCCGCCGGGCGCCGCTGATCCAGCGGCGGCCGGCCGGGCGCGCCCATCAAGCCGATTGACAGCACATCCATCTCGGCGGCCGGCGGAGCGGAGGGAGCGGCCGAGGCGGAAGCAGACCGCAGGCTGGAAGCCTGCGCTACAACCGGAATAGTAACCGAGGCAGCCTGCGCGGGCATATAGAACACGCGCCCGATTTCAAAAAAAGCGGCATCCTGCACCTGGCGGGCGCGATTCTGGCCCAGGGTATCCACCATCTGCGGCAGCAGCGAGTCGCGCAACCAGCCGTGCTCGGCGCTGACCGGGTTGGGAATCGGCACGCGTCCTTCCGGGCGGCCGGGGTCGCACAAATCCAGCAAACGCGACCCGATGAAGCTGTAATTCATGATTTCCGTAAGGCCCATGCCTGCCAGGTCGGCGCGCAGGCGCATCACGGCCAAAGCCTGCTGATGCGCCTGGCGGGCGGCGGCGTGATGGATCTGGTCCGGCGGCGCCGGCAGTTTATCCAACCCGTGCAGCCGGGCCACTTCTTCCAGCAAGTCGGCTTCGCCCTCCAGGTCCGGCCGGAACGACGGCACGCAGACGGTGCAACTCTTCCGGCCCCGCGCGGGGACTTTCAATTCCAATGACTCGAAAATGGCCGTGATGGCCTCATCGGGAAGATCCAGCCCAAGCAATTGCCGCAGCCGGCCGAAGCGGCATTCGATCTTGCGGGCCGGGGGCTCAACGGGGAAAACATCAATCGGCGCGGCGGCCAGGCGGGCGCCGGCTAATTGTATCATCAGGGACACGGCGCGCCGCGCCGCCCAATCGGTCAGACAAACATCCACCCCGCGTTCGAACCGTCCGGTGGCTTCCGAGGTCAACCCCAGGGCGCGGCCGGTGCGCCGGATCAAGCCGCTTTGGAAGCAGGCGCTTTCCAAGACCACCGCGCTGGTGCCGGCCAGGATGCCGCTGCCGATGCCGCCCATGATGCCCGCCAGCGCCACCGGCCGTTCGGCGTCGGCAATCACCAGCATGTCCGGCGTCAATTTACGCGGCACATCGTCCAGCGTGACCAGGGTTTCCCCGGCCCGGGCGCGCCGCACATGAATTTGCGCGCCTTGCAGCAAGGTCTGATCGAAGGCATGCAGCGGCTGGCCGCTTTCCAGCATCACGTAATTGGTGATATCCACGATATTGTTGATCGGGCGGATGCCGGACTGGAACAGCCGGCGCTGCAGCCACCACGGGCTGGGGCCGACGTGCACATCCGCCAGCCGCCAGGCCATGTAGCGCGGGCAATCCGCCGGATCGTCCACCCGCACCCGGAAATCCGCATCCGGCGCCGGCAACGGCTCCGGCAGGGGCGCGGCCGGCCATTGCAGGCGGCTGCCGTACAGCGCGGCCACTTCGCGGGCAATGCCGATCATGCTCAGGCAATCCGGACGGTTGGGCGTCACTTCGATGGTCAACACCTGGTCGGCCGGGCCGACGATGTCCGCCAGGGGCGTGCCGGCGGGCGTCGCGCGCGGCAGGAGCATCAGGCCCTGGTGGTCATCGCTCACCCCCAATTCATCGGCCGCGCACAGCATCCCCTGCGACGGCTCGCCCCGCAGGACGGCCGGCTTGATCCGCGTGCCGTCGGCCAGCACGGCGCCGGGGCGGGCCAGCGGCACCTTGTCGCCGGCCGCGAAATTGGCGGCGCCGCAGACCACCCGGACTGTCTGGCGGCCATCGGTCACATCGCACAGCCGCAGCCGGTCGGCCCGCGGGTGCGGATTGACCGCCAGGACTTCCGCCGCCACGACTTCCGCCAAGTCCGCGCCGGATGGTTCCAGCGCTTCGACTTCCAGGCCGGCGAATGTCAGGCGCGCGGCCAAATCCGCCGGGGCGGCGTCAAATTCCACCAATGCGCGCAACCAGTTCAAAGGCGCTTTCATGGTTTAAGTTGCTCCAAAAACCGCAAATCGTTGGCGTAAAGGTCGCGGATGTCCTGGATGCCGTATTTGATCATGGCGATCCGCTCGACGCCCATGCCGAAGGCGTACCCGCTGTAGACTTCCGGATCGTAATGCACTTTTTCGAAGACGCGCGGATGCACCAGACCGGCGCCGGAGATTTCAATCCAGCCGCTTTGCTTGCAGACGCGGCAGCCGCGCCCGCCGCACACGTGGCAGGAGAAATCGTATTCCACGCTCGGCTCGGTGAACGGGAAAAAGTGGGGACGGAACCGCACCTTGACATCCGGCCCCATCATGCTCCGGGCGAAGCGGGTGATGTCATGCTTCAAATCCGCCAGGGAAACCTGGCGGTCCACGTACAAGCCTTCGATCTGGTGGAAATTGGCGCTATGCGTGGCATCGGTGGTATCGCGCCGGTAAACCCGGCCGGGCGCGATGATGCGCACGGGCGGCGGCTGCCGTTCCATGACGCGGATTTGCACCGGCGAGGTCTGGGTGCGCAGCAGGCGGCCGTCCGCCAGCCAGAAAGTGTCCTGCAAATCGCGCGCGGGATGATCGGCCGGCGTGTTCAGGGCGTCGAAATTATAATACGCCGTCTCCATGTCCGGCCCATCGGCGACGGTAAAGCCCATGGCGGAAAAAATCCGGATGGCTTCCTCGATGATCACGCTGATGGGATGATATGCGCCGGGTTGCGGCCAGCAGCCCGGCCGGGTCCAGTCGAAACGCTCCGTGTCCGCGTTCGCGGCGGCGGGCGCCTGCAATGCCAGACGCCGCTGCTCGATGCCGGCCGCCAATTCCGTTTTATATTCGTTGGCCAGGCGGCCCATTTGCGGGCGCTCGTCCGGGCCGGCATCCTTCAACGCCTGCATGATTTCGACCAGCCGGCCCTTGCGGCCCAGGTATTGGACGCGCAGCGCTTCCAGCGCTTCCGGCGCGCCGGCCTGCCGGATTTCCGCCAGCGCCTGCGCTTTCAACCGCAACAATTCTTCCGCCTTCATGGTTCAATCAACACGTTGCATCCAAACAATGGAATGTGAATGCCGAACGCCGTTCGGCCACTACACCTGGAATGCCGGCGCCACAACTGACCGGACGCCGTAAAACAATCCGCCCAAGGCAGACGGACTAACTCCGACCGTTATTTGTCCGGCGCGGCAGCACCCTTGTCAGCGGGTTTGGATTCGCCCGACTTG
Organism: uncultured Verrucomicrobiota bacterium; assembly: GCA_964650945.1. Classification (GTDB taxonomy): domain Bacteria; phylum Verrucomicrobiota; class Kiritimatiellia; order JAAZAB01; family JAAZAB01; genus JAXGPF01. Next base: position 12,482 of record CAZYXU010000062.1, read on the forward strand.
GCAGCGCCGGATGCTTCCGGGGCGCCGGCGTCCGGCTTGGCGGCATCCTTGCCGGCCGGGGCCGGGGCAGGCGGCGCCATCATCAACGGGTTGTCTTCCGCCGGCGCCAGCGCGGGATCGAAATCCTTGGTATAGGTGATCTTGGCGTTCTTGCGCATGTTATCCAGGAACGGCTCGGCCTTTTCCTGGATTTCCCGGCCCTTGAGCGCCTCGATAATGCGCTCGCGCACTTCATCCAGTTCCAACGTTTTCGGCTGGGTATGGCCCAGGGTCTGGATGATATGGTAGCCGAATTGCGTTTCCACCACACCGCTGATTTCGTTCTCCTTCATCTGGAAGGCCGCATCCTCGAATTCCTTGACCATCTGACCGCGCCGGAATTCACCCAGGTCGCCGCCCATGGCCTTGCTGGGGCAATCGGAATTTTCTTCCGCCAGCTTGGCAAAATCGGCTTTTTCATCCTTCAGTTGCGCAAGGATTTTATCGGCCTTTTCGCGCTTGGCTTTTTTCTGCTCGTCGGTATCCGTGGGCTTGATGGCGATCAGGATGTGGCGGGCATGCGTCATTTCCGGTTTTTCGAAAAAGCGGGCCTTGTTTTCCTCGTAATAGGCGATCACCTGTTCCTCGGTGGCCTTGCCGACCTGGAGCAGTTTCTCCAGTTTCAATTGCTCGCGGATGTCTTTTTCAAACATCTCGCGGCTCAAGCCGCTTTGTTTCAAGACGCCGTCGAGCGTGATGTTTTTGGGCAGGTTTTTCTCGAAGGCGGCGATTTTGGCGGCAATATCCTCGTCGGTCACGGTGATTTGCTTGTCGGCACAGGCCTGATTGATCAAGGCCCGCGTCACCAATCCCTCCACGATCTGCGGCTTGAAGTTTTTCACCATTTGCTCGAATTGCTCCGGCGGCACGCCGCGCTTTTTCATCATCCGGGAAATATCGGCGGTCTCGCGGTCGTAATCGCCGCGCGTCATTTTCTGGTCGTCCACGGTGATGATCACTTCCGCGGGGTCCGGGGCCTGGTCAGCGGACTTTTCCGCCGCCGGCGCCGCAACCTCCGCAACCGCCGGCGCCGCGGGTTTGACAGCTTCCGCCGCCGCGGGTTTGACAGCTTCCGCCGCCGCGGGCTTGACCGCTTCGGCCGCCGCGGGCGCTTCGGCCATCAGGCCGAGCGGCAGGGCGCCGCACAGTAAAACAGTCAAAAACGGCAAACGTCCGACATGCTTCAGCATTGGTTTTTTTTGCATAAACGGCACCATCATCCTTTCGTGAACGCGCGGATTGCGCGCCATGGCTTTAACTACGGCAATGTCCGGTAAATCTGAACTTATTGCCGCTGCATGTCAATCAAAATGTTTCTTCAATCCGTGATTTTGCAGTAACCGGCGGCCGGCGCGCCGGGACCGTGGCTCCCGCCTTCCAGGTTGCCGTCAAAATGGAAAAGCGCGCGGGTGTTTTCATCCAGGGTGAACTCGCGATCGCGCAAGGGTGGCGTGAAATCCCTGGGGTAACGTTGAACATCCGAGATGCGCAGCTCATCCACCGCGCCTTGGACCGGATCGAAGATCAGGCTTTGCGGCCTACCCTCCGCCAGCGCGTCCACGGCGGTGCGGAAGATAACCCAGCGGACGCCGCGGCCATTGACGAAGATGCGCATGGTCATCAAATTGAGCTTTTCACGATGCGGCCCGTACACGACTTCCGGCCCCCACGACCAGACTACGTGCACCCATTCCGCGCGTTCAAGAATAGTCTGCGTCCGCCAGACCCGCAGCCATTGGGGCTTGCCGGGAGTGTTCAGATACATTTCCCCGAAAAACGAATGCGAGGGGTCCGGCGGGCACAGGTTCATATTCACGCCTTCCGGATCCAGCCGGTACATTAAATTCCAGGGGCTTTTATCGGTCAAAACGCGCACGAAGCTGCGCTTGACATCGCCCGCGCCCAGGTCGAAGGTGCTCCAATACGGCTTGAAGAAAAATTCGATGGTTCCCTGCTTGTAAGGCAGAAACTGCCCGCCATCGCCGGAGGGATGCGCGGGGCCGGCTTCGAGCCGAAAGGCGCGTTTGCCGCCCAGGTGCAGCGCTTGATTGCCGGGCGCCGCGATGGCGCCGGGGACATAAACAACTTCCGCGGCCGGCGGCGGCGCCGGCTTGCCCGCCACCGGTTCCGGCTCCCAGGCGATGGGCGGCTCGAAGTATCCGGAAGGATCGCCGAACGCATAGAACGGCGGGAAGTTGCGCCCGCGCACCAGGCGGTTCTCGATCGGCTCGAAGCTCCACAGACCGGGCTTGTCCGCGGGCAGGTCCACCCAGCCCCGCACGCCATTCGTGTCGCCGCAAGCATTGCCGGCAGGCTCGAACAGCCGCGCGCGCCCCTCGAAAAAGATCTGCGCGCCTGCGCTGCCCTCGGGCAGGCGGAAATGGATGCGCGGCGCGGGCGCCAACTCCGGCAGGGACCAGTAATTCCGGGCGTGGAGCACCATAGGGGCCGGCGCGCTGGCCATCACAAAATGCTCGCCAAAGGCGGCGGGCACAATCCCGTAGCAACCGGCCGGCGCGTCCTTGGGAACGCGGGCCGCGGCGGCGCCGGCGCTCCGCTGGGTGACCCTGGTCAGATCGCCGCCCCAGGCATCGCCGATGCCGAAACTCCGCAGTGCGAACTGCCGGCCAAGCTCCGCGTTGGCGGCGCGCACGGTCAGGTCCAGGATGCCATCGCGCGGTTTGTGGACGAGCACGCTGGACTCAGACCCGTAGTCCCGATAAGAAATCCACGCGGAATCGGAGCGCGGAGCGCGCGCCACGACATCCATCGCGTAGGGCAGGCTTTCGATCACCGCCGCGACCGCGGACGCGCCCACGCCGCCGGTATGGCTGGCGGCCCGCCGGATGGCAAAATCCAACCCCGCCGGAATGGCGGGATCGCCGGTTTCTTGATAAAGAAAATCGCCGCAAAAACCCAGCGGGTTCATGTAATTGACCGGCAAAGTGCCCACATGGCAATTCCACCAATGCCGGGCCAAAGCCATGGCCGCTTCGCGGTACTTGGGCTCGCCGAAGCAGCGCCAGCCCTCGATGATCCCGCGGAGGTCAACCTGGGTTTTGTAGGAACTGCTGCCGTAGGGACGGTTCTTGGTCAGCAGCAGTTCGCCCTCGCGGTCCACAAAGGCGTCGAAAGTTCCCTCGGCCAGCGCGCGCAAGCGCGGGTCCCAGGTGAAGCCATAACATTGCGTCAACGCGCGGAAGACCATGAGCACCCGCCCCGTCCGCATATCCGCCCGCCAGCCGCGCTTCAAACCCTCGCCAAACTCCACGACCGCGTCCTTGGCCCGGCGATAGCCCGCCAGATGGTAAAGCCAGAGAAACTGGTTCAGGTCGGTGGAACTGCTGATTTGAAACGCGGTTCCCTCGCCCCAGTAGAACGGCAACTGGCTGAGCGGCTTGCCGCCGCCGCCGGTATAGACGCCGCGGACCTTGCCGGGCACATCGCCATGGATCAGATAATTGTCCAGGTAGGCCTTGTTGGACCCCTCGGCGAACGCGCGCACCGCGCGTTCGCCGGAACGCGCATACAACAGCCAGACGCCGGAACGCAGCCCGTAAGTATAGCGATACCGTTGGGCGCCGCACAGCCCGGAACCGCCGCTGTAAGTCGGCCCGGCGAAATAGTCCATGAAACCGTAGTGGCCCGGCTCATGGCCGCGGCTCCCCCACGCCTGGAAAATATTGTCAATCAACCGTTCGGCCTCGGGAAAACGCTTTGAATCCCTGGGGTGCAGCGGCCCCAGCGCTTCGCTCATCCGCATCCACTCCGGGTCCACCAGGGCGTAGATCGGAGCGGCGTGCAACGCGGCAAGGCGCGCGGCCGACCCGGCGGCGGCCGGCGCGGCCATGGGGGCCAGGAGCAATTCATGCGTCTTGGCCCAGCCGGCCGCGTCGCTATCCACCCGCGCCACATCGTCCGCGATCTTGCCCTGCAAATTCCACTTCCGCGCCAAAGCGGCGGGGCGGAAATCCAGTTCTTCGCCCGCCCGGTTGCTGAAGAGTTTCAACACGACGCGCCCGGCAAAAACCTCGAACTCCTTGGGGTGTTGGCGGGCGGCTTCCTTGCAGGCAACCAGCAGGCCGCCCGCGCGCCCGGCCAGCATGGCCCAGTCGCCGCATTCATCGCCCGCGGCCAGGGTTCGCCCGGCGGCGGATACGACGAACCGGTTCGTGCCTGCGCCAAACCGCTGGTGCTCCTGCTGCAGCATATAAGCCGAGGCGTCGCCCGCCAGCGGCTGCGACACGGTCTGGTCCGACGCCGCGCGGGCCACATTAAACACCGCGCGGGCGTCCGGACCGGGGGCAACCGCGAACTCCCATCCGACCTCTTTGAACCAGGTCTGGCGCGTATCTTCGGTCATGACCAGCGTATGGGTCACACGGGCAAAGGGTTGTCCCGCGAACGCCTCCACCCGCGTGATGTGCCGGGCGCGGGGCTGTCCGTCCGGGGTGCGGTAAAAGCCTTCGAATCTCACACAGGCCGCCACGGGCCCTTGCGCCTCCACCGCCACCGTCTCGCCCTCCGTCGCCGCGCTCGCAGTCCGGCCGTCCTGATCCACCACATACAGCCCCCGGGTGCCGGCGCTGGCGGCCAAACGCGCGCCCCCCAGCCAGACCTCGGCGATGGGCGAGATTCCGCGGCTCAGCACATATTTCGCCACGCCGGTTTCCAGTACCCATTGGCCGTCCTGCTCCGATACGCGCACCGGGGCCGGGGGCACGGCGGCCGGAGCGGCAGCCTCCAGGAAGCAACCATCGCTGGAGTTGACCAGCGCGTCGAACCTGACCCACTGGATGGACCCCTCCTTAGCCCAGCGCGCGGTGATCTCCTTCTGGCAGGGAATCTCGCGGCCGGCCTTATCCACCAGGCGCAGATGCGCATCGTCCCACAGCGCGCCGCGCGCGAAAGGCACGCCGAAGACGACCGGCCAGTCCTTGACCGCGCCGGATTCACGGGGCGCATCCAGCAAGACCGGTACCTGCCGCCCGACCAGCGCGTTCGTCGTCGCCTGCGCGGTCAGGAACATGCGGGCCAGGCCGGTCCGCGCCGCGCCTTCGAAATACTCCAGGGTGACCTCGGCGGCGTCCAGTTTGACCGCGCGCAGGTCAAACGACACCCGACCGCAGTCGGAGGCGGGCGACGCCGACCCGCTCGCCAGAGGTTCACCGCCGCCCAAGGCAAAGAGCTTGGCTTCAATCCTGGTGTCCGGCAGTTCCCCGCGCGGCGCCAGGGTCAGGGTGGCGTCAATCCAGCGATCCTGGGGCCGCGCGAAAGCCCGGGGCAGGTCTACGGCCAGCGCCGTGCCCTGCACCGTAACGTTCGCGGATGAACGTAGGTCCGAGCCGCCGGCCTGCCCGCCGGACGCAACGCCGGCCGCCGGGACGCCCTTGAGAATCAGGGCGCTGGCGGCGGTGGAAACGTGCATGGTGATGAACCAGGACCGAATCTGCAAGTCCGGGCCGCTCCGGCCGATGTTGAAACCGAGCGCCGGCGGCGGCGCCGGCAGTCCGAGTGCGGCGAAGGGAATGGCGATCTCCGCGCGCCAGCCGTCCGGCGAGCGCGTCACCGCATGCAACCATTCCGGATTCCAGGTTTCGTCGCCTTGGCGGGCGTCATAGATGGAATTGGCGATGTTGATCCGGAAAAGGTGCTCCACATCGGAGCCGATCGCCGGGCTGATGACGAAGTGGATGTTATCGTCGGCCTGCAAGCTCGCGTCGCGCGGGCGGCTGACGCCGCGCGGTTCGCGGCCCTTGAGTTCGTCGCATTGCATCAGGATATAAAGCGCCCGATCGTCATAGCAGAATCGCGCGCGCGTGGGCGGCGTGGGAATGACGAAATCGCTCAGTTCCGCCCCGGACTGCCAGCAAGCGTCCGCGGGCAGGCCGTCAATCTGGGGCGCGACGGCGCAGCGCTCGACGGCGAAGGTCAGCATCCGCGCCTCCGCGCCCCGGGCCGGGCGGTTGACATGCAGTGGCTCGAAGTCAAAACGAATCGCTTCGCCAGCCGCCGCGCCGCCGGGCAGGCTCAGTCCCGGCAGCGCGGCAAACACCGCGCAGCATGCGGCCCGGCGCAAAGGTTGGAGGATGCGCCCGGGGGCGCCTGTTGCATGGTCGTGTTTCGCTGTATGCATCGCTAATTCTCCCGATACGCTGTCCGCGGAACGCGTTTGGGCGTATTTGTTTTTTATGCAGGCACAAGATTATGCCACCCGGCGCCCGTCAATGATCCGGCCGAATGCGCAAAGGGGTTTAGCTTATCCCCCAGCCCAACCATAGTCAAGTCGTTTTCACATGCCTGTCGTGTAGTTTTCAAAACAGGAATATTTTGTAGTTTTCAAAACAGGAATA
>CAZYXU010000063.1:0-18761 GCA_964650945.1 uncultured Verrucomicrobiota bacterium
TTGAGACACCGTTCATTTTTTCCACCCGGCCGCCCGTGAATTTTTTTCCGCCGGAAACCCCGGCAAACCCGAAAGGGAATTGAGACTTATGTCGGGATAGTACACCCCGACCTTATCCAAGACGGGCCGGAAACCCCGGCAAACCCGAAAGGGAATTGAGACATTAATCCATTTTCCCGCATAGCGGGAAGCGGATTGATTCCCGCCGGAAACCCCGGCAAACCCGAAAGGGAATTGAGACTCCCGCATAGCGGGAAGCGGATTGATTCCCACGGAATAAGCCGGAAACCCCGGCAAACCCGAAAGGGAATTGAGACCGCCTGAAATCAACTAAAACAAACAATTAAAGCCAAGGGCGCCGGAAACCCCGGCAAACCCGAAAGGGAATTGAGACCATCCGAACATCCGACGTAAGGTTGTTTGGCTTTCTTCATGCGCCGGAAACCCCGGCAAACCCGAAAGGGAATTGAGACCCGCGTTAAAAATCATCCAATGTTTTCCCGCTATCGCAGTCAAAAAACGGTTTCCCATGCCGGAAACCCCGGCAAACCCGAAAGGGAATTGAGACCCGGGAAAATCAAATACCGGATAACCGGACTTTTGCAGTGCGGCCGGAAACCCCGGCAAACCCGAAAGGGAATTGAGACTCGGATCGCGATACAGGCCATATTCCGCCTGCATTTCTCCGGCCGGAAACCCCGGCAAACCCGAAAGGGAATTGAGACACGCCCGTTTTTCTGTTGCGTATCCCAATCCGGCTTTTCGGCCGGAAACCCCGGCAAACCCGAAAGGGAATTGAGACCTCCCGTATCCTGTTTTTCTCGTCGTCCAACATACGATCCGCGCCGGAAACCCCGGCAAACCCGAAAGGGAATTGAGACTTTCCGCGGCTGTCTGGCCGGGCAACGGCGCGTCAATGGCCGGAAACCCCGGCAAACCCGAAAGGGAATTGAGACACGGCGCGGCGGGGTGCGCCGCGCATCTCAAATTTGGAATTTGAAATCTCAAATCTCCGCAGGGCAAACCCGAAAGGAAATTGAGACCTGGATGGCTCAGTCAAGCCGGGCCAAGGAAAGCGGTGTCAAGCCACCGCAGTCCACACCAGAAAGAAATGGCCCCCAACCAGGTGCCATTGCGTATCGTCGCTGGCGCGGCTAAACTTCCGTTCGGCCGGAAGCCAAGTTTCCGGTCTGAGTCAGTTGCGCTCAACAGTCCGCCGTTCGGGAATGAAACGTAAGGGTTGACGCAAGGGTATCGATATGCTATACGTATCCCATAAAGGAGATCGATATGAGTGCTGTAACTGTTTCACCTAAATACCAAGTAGTCATCCCTAAAGCCATACGTGAGCGCACGGGGATTTCTCCGGGCGAGAAGCTGCAGGTTCTGAGCTTCGACGACAGAATTGAGCTGGTACGTACGCGACGCATGCGCGACATGCGAGGATTTCTCCGAGGGCTAGACCCATCTTTCGTTCGGGACGAGGAAGACCGCGCATGAATCTTGTCGATACATCTGGATGGATCGAGTATTTCTTCGGTGGGCCCAATGCAGCGTATTTCACTCCGCCGGTCGAGGCAATCGACGATCTTGTTGTGCCTGTAATCTGTCTGTACGAAGTTTTCAAGAAGATTAACATCGTGGGGAACCAAGCCCAGGCACTTCAGGCGATTGCACAGATGAAGCAGGGGCGGGTTATTAATATTACAGAGGACATAGCCCTTGCCGCCGCATTATTCAGCGTGAAGCGGAAGTTGCCCATGGCCGACAGTATGATCTTCGCTACGGCAGCGGCCCAGGAGGCCGTTCTGTGGACGCAGGACGACCATTTCAAAGGACTTCCGAATGTGAATTATCGAGCAGCCCGAGCAAGCGGTGGAACCGTACGCCGCTAACGCGCCGCCGGTGCGCCGCGCCGTTCGCTGAGGAAAGAATGCCTCAAAACGCGACATTAAGGTGATGGTCGGCTGAGCAGGAAAAACAACGGAACGCCGGTGAGCCCCTGTCGACGCGTGCGCCTGAAATTTGAGACCTCAAAGCCCCCCGGCCAATCTGAAAGGGGATTGAGATGCGGCGGTAGATTATCCGCAGTTTACGCAGATTGCGCAGATTGTGTCGGAATCCCCTGCCAACATGAAGGGGAATTGAGACCGGAGGCGGAGAGGTGTTCGGTGTTCGGGGGGCGGTGTTCGGGCCGGAATCATCCGCCAACCCGAAACGGGATTCAGCCTTCCGTTCCTTAATCTGCGAAATCTGCGTAATCTGCGGATAGCAATCCGTTCCTTAATCTACGCAATCTGCGTAATCTGCGGATCAGATGGAATTTTTCTTTTTGCCGGCTTGCCAAACACCGGCGGTTCGGGCATAATGCGTTTTTTGGCAATACCGGATAAATCAACCGCCAGGCAGCGTCCGGGCGGATATTTGCATAAAGGATGATTTCATGCTGGAGGAACTGGAAGAACGTCTCGCGGAAATGGAGCGGCGGCTGGATGAGATGCGGAGGTATCTTTGACTGCGCGCAACGTGAAAAACAATTCGCGGAATACGAGCGGCGCATGGCGGCGCCGGATTTTTGGAACGATGCCAATGCCGCGCGCGCCCTGATCGAAAAAGCCAATGCCCACCGCGCGGTGCTGGAACCATGCCGGACGCTGGCCAGCCGCCTCGAGGATTGCCGCGTGATGCTGGAGCTGGCGCGGGGCGAAAAAGATCCCCAGCAAAGCCAGGCCGCGGCCGCGCATGTGCAGGAGGAATTGCGCCAGTGGGAGACCCATTTCGCCAGGCTGGAAATTCAGTCGCTGCTCGCCGGGCCGTTTGACCGCAACAACGCCTACCTCAGCCTGCATGCCGGCGCGGGCGGGACGGAGTCGTGCGACTGGGCATCCATGCTTTTCCGCATGTACCGGCGGTACTGCGAACGGCGGAATTTCGAGCTGGCGGTGCTGGATATGCTGCCCGGCGACGAAGCGGGCATCAAGAGCGTTACTTTTTCCGTCAGCGGCGAATACGCTTACGGCCAGATGGCGGCGGAACGCGGGGTGCACCGGCTGGTGCGCATCAGCCCGTTCGATTCCAACAGCCGGCGCCACACTTCGTTCGCCTCGCTGGATGTGGTGGCGGAAATTGACGACGATTTCGACGTGGAAATCAAGGATGAGGAGTTGAAGGTGGACACCTACCGTTCCGGCGGCGCGGGCGGGCAGCATGTGAACAAGACCGATTCGGCGATCCGCATCACCCATCTGCCCTCCGGTATCGTGGTCGCCTGCCAGACGGAACGCTCGCAGCATTCCAACCGCGCCAAGGCCATGAAATTGCTGCGCGCCCGGCTGTATGAATGGCGGGAGGACCAGAAGCGGCGGGAGATGGAGCGGTTCTACGGCGAAAAAGGCGAGATCGCCTGGGGGCGTCAGATTCGTTCCTACGTGATGCAGCCCTATACGATGGTCAAGGACCACCGCACGGAAGCCGAAACCGGCAATGTGGCGGCAGTGCTGGACGGCGACCTGGATATGTTCGTGGAAGCCTGGTTGAAACATAACCGCGCCGCGGCGGGGGCGGGCGGACAAGAACGCGGGGACGCGGGAACCATCCTGCCCTGAAGCCGCAGAAGCAAGCTCGGCGGTGGAGCCGGCATGACGCCGGGAGAAAGGAAACGCATTATGGCTTATGAAGTTTTAGCCCGTAAGTGGCGGCCGCAGCAGTTTGACGACGTGGTCGGCCAGGCGCATGTGATTACCACGCTGAAGAACGCTATCCAGTCGGAACGCGTTGCCCATGCCTACCTGTTTGTCGGGCCGCGCGGCGTGGGCAAGACCACCATCGCCCGGATTTTTGCCCGGGCGTTGAACTGCGTCAAGGGTCCCGCGGCGCAGGCGTGCGGGGTTTGCGACTCTTGCCGGGAGATTTCCAATGGCAGCAATCTGGACGTTCAGGAAATTGACGCCGCCTCCAATCGCGGGATTGACAACATCCGCGAGTTGCGCGAGAACGCCCGGTTCATGCCGCAGGGGCGTTTTAAAATATATATCATTGACGAAGTGCACATGCTGACCACCGAGGCCTTTAACGCCCTCTTGAAAACCCTGGAAGAGCCGCCGCCGCACCTGAAGTTTTTCATGGCCACCACCGATCCCCAGAAAATCCCCGCCACCATCCTTTCCCGCTGCCAGCGGTTCGACCTGCGGCGCATTCCCATCCCGCTGATCGTGGAACGCCTCGATTTGATCGCCCGCGACGAAAAGGTGGACGTCGATCACGACGCCTTGCTGGCGCTGGCGCGCGGCGCGGAAGGCGGCTTGCGCGACGCCGAATCGGCCCTGGACCAGATGATTTCTTTTCAGGGCCGGCAGATCAAAGAGGCGGACGTGCTGGCGGCGTTCGGGCTGGTTTCGCGCCAGTCCCTGGAAACGATGTCTGCGGCGCTGCTGGCCGGCGATATCTTGACGACGGTGAAAATGGTGGCCGAACTGGACGAGCATGGCAAGGACATGCAGCGTCTGCTGGTGGAATTGCTCGAGCATTTCCGCAACCTGCTGATTTATGTCGAAATCGGCGCCGATGCCGCGGCCGGCGCGCTGATCGAGTCCGACCAGGCCGTGCTGGCGCGCCAGGCGGGACAGACGGATGCCGGGCGTCTGCTGCGCATGACCGATATCCTCATGGAGACGCTCGACCGCCTGCGTTACGCGCTATCCCGGCGCACCTTGGTGGAAACGGCCTTGATCCGTTGCGCCCGCTTGGCCGATGCCATCAGCCTGGATGCCGTGCTCGATCAGATCAACGCCTTGAAAAACCAATTGGGAGTTGCGCCAGCCGACAATGCCTGGCAGACGGCGTCCCGTCCGCAGACGGCGCTCCGTCCGCAGGCTGCGCCCAGCCCGCAGACGGCGTCCCGTCCGCAGGCAGCGAGCCGGGAGGAAACAGCTGGGGCGGGCGCGGGGCCATCCGCGCCCCCGGGCATCGCCGGCGGCGATGAATTGAAGTTAAAGCCGGCGGTTGCCATCCCGGAGCCGGTATCCCGCGATCTCGCGCATCTCCTGCACGACTGGCACCTGGTGGTGGAACGGGTGGGCCGTTCGGCCATACGCGCCCGGACTTGTTTGCTGGATGCGGCGCCGATGGCGGTGTTGGATGACAAGGTTGTGATCGGCATTGACCGCGAATTTGCCGACCGGCGGGAACAGTTACAGCAATCGCGCAACCGGCTGGCCGTCCAGAAAGCCCTGGAGGAAACCTTGAAGCGCCCCGTATCGGTAGAATTTGAAATATGCGACAAGTTGCCTGCGGTGTCCGGCGTTCCGCCGGCCCGGGGCGATGTATCGAGCGGGAAGTCCGCGGCCGGCGGCCGTCAGCCGGCCGCCGGCGGCAAGGCGGGCGCGGATGCGAAACCCGCCGCGCCGGCCGGCGGCAAAGCTGCCGTGCGCAAATGGATGGCGGACGAGAAAGTGCAGAAGGTTTTGGATGCATTTAACGGCAGCATACAGGAAATCAGGGAGTAGGGAGCAAGGCAGACATGAAAAACATGTTCAAAATGATCAAAGACGCCGCCAGCATGCAGCGCAATGTCAAGAAAATCCAGGCGCAATTGCGCGAGCAGACGGTGGATTTCTCGGTGGGCGGAGGGCGTGGCGACGCCTGCGGGCAGGTAACCGTGACCGCGCGCGGCGACGGATCGGTGGCGGCGATTAAAATCGCGCCGGCGGCCATGGACCCGTCCCGGCCGGCGGTGTTGGAGAAAATGTTATTGACGGCGGTGGAAGGCGCGCTGGACGCGGCCCGCAAACACAGCGCCGGCGAGATGCGCCGCCTGATGTCTGAAATGGGCATGCCGGACTTACCGGGAATGTGATTGACCCGGATATAGATTGACAGGTCATGCGTTTTCATCCTGCATTCGAAAAATTGCGCGATTGTTTCGGGCGGCTGCCGGGCATCGGCCGCCGTTCCGCCGAGCGGCTGGTTTTCGGCCTGCTGACGGATCAGGAGGGCTTGCTGCCGGAATTAGTTGCCGCCCTGCGCGAGGTGGAAGCCCAACTGCGCTGTTGCCGGATGTGCGGCGCGCTGACGGTGGCGGGGGAGGACCCCTGCCGTTTTTGCACCGATCCGGGCCGGGATGACGGGTTGTTGTGCGTGGTGGAAGCTCCGGCCGACATCATGCGGATCGAACAGGCCGGCGGCTACCGCGGCCGCTATCATGCGTTGATGGGCCGGTTATCGCCGATGGGCGGGATGGGTGTGCAGGATTTGCGCCTGGCGGCGCTGCTGGAGCGGATTGAACGCGGGGCGTTTCGCGAGGTCATCCTGGCTTTGAACAGCAATGTCGAAAGCGACGCCACGGCCAGTTTTATCCGCAGCCGGCTGGCCGGCCGGAATTTGCAGGTTTCGCGCCCCGCCATGGGCATTCCCGCCGGCAGCGGCGTGGCCTACGCGGATGCCCTGACCCTGGCCTGCGCCATGAAAAGCCGGCAGGCATTTTAGCGCCCGATGAACCACGCCAACTCCAACTGCAAGTTCGAAATCCTGGATCGGGACCCCGGTTCCAAGGCGCGCGCCGGCCGGCTCTGGACCGCGCACGGCCCGGTGGACACCCCCGTCTTCATGCCGGTAGGCACCCAAGCCACGGTCAAGGCCATGACCCCGGAGGAATTGACGGCGGCGGGGGTGGAGATGATTCTCGCCAACACCTATCACCTGCACGTCCGTCCCGGCGCGGAAATCGTGGAGCAATGCGGCGGCCTGCATCGTTTCATGGGCTGGCCCAAGCCCATCCTGACCGACAGCGGCGGGTTCCAGGTGTTCAGCCTGGCCGGCTTACGCCAAATTCGCGACGATGGCGTGGAATTCAGTTCCCACGTGGATGGCAGCCGCCTGTTTTTGGGGCCGCGCGAGGCCATGGCCATCCAGGCCCGCCTGGGGGCGGATGTGGCCATGGTGTTTGATGAATGCCCGCCGTATCCCTGTGATTATGAATACGCTTGCAATGCCGTCCGCCGCACCCTACAATGGGCAGCTAAGTGTGTCAACCAGCCGCGGCCGCCGGGCCAGGCGGTTTTCGGCATTGTCCAGGGCGGAATGTACGCCGACCTGCGGCGGCAATGCGCCGCCGGGCTGGTGGAACTCGGCTTTGACGGCTATGCCATCGGCGGGGTCAGCGTGGGCGAGCCCCAGGATGTCCTGCTGGAGGCAGTAGCGGCCACGGCCGGCCACCTGCCGCCGGAGCGGCCCCGTTACCTGATGGGGGTCGGCATGATGGGGCAAATCCTGTCGGCCGTGGCGTTGGGCGTGGATATGTTCGATTGCGTGATGCCGACGCGGCTGGCGCGCAACGGGGCGGCCTTCACGCGCCAGGGGCACTACGCGGTGCGCAATGCCGCCTGGCGCGACGATCTGCGCCCGTTGGAGGAAGGTTGCGGGTGTTACGCCTGCCGCAACTTTTCCCGGGCCTATGTCCGCCATCTGGTCAATGTCGGCGAGATTTTGGGAGTGCGTTTGCTGACCATGCACAACCTGTTTTGTTACATGCAGTTCATGCGGGAAGTGCGCGCGGCGCTGGCCGCCGGGCGCTTTCTGCAGTTCAAGGCGGAATTCGAACGGGGGCTGGCGGCCGCCGGCGCGGCGTATTAATTAAATCAACAGCACGGGAGAGATAACGATGACGGCAATGGGCAGTTTAATCTTGTTGGGAATGGCCGGCGGACCCGGCGGCGGGGGGCAGCAGCAATCGCCCGGCTTGTTGATCGGCTGGCTGGTGATCATGGTGGCGCTGTTTTATTTCATGATGATTCTCCCGCAGCAGCGCCGGGAGAAGGAGCGGCGCAAGCTGATTGACGCCATCAAGACGGGCGACCGGGTCTTGTTCGCCGGCGGGATGATCGGGGTGGTGGCCAATGTCAAGCCGGACGTGTTTGTCATCAAGATTGCCGACAACACCAAGGTGGAGGTGGTCCGGGCGGCGGTGACCCGGGTGTTGAAGGATGAAACCGATTTGCGCAAGGACACGAAGGAGTAAGACGCATGGACAAGCACGCGATTTGGAAGTGGCTGTTGTTGGCGGGGTTGGCGGCATGGTCGTTGGCGCTGGTAATCCCCCCGGATAAGATCAAGCTGGGCCTGGACTTGCGCGGCGGCGCCAGTTTTACCGTCGAGATTGACGAAGCGGATATTTTCAAGCAGTTGCGCGAGGAGTTCCGGGATTTGACCGACAGCCAGGTGCAGGACCGCGTGCCGGGCAAGGTGCGCGAGGCCCAGGAACAGGCTTTGGAAATCATCCGCAACCGCGTGGATGCGCTCGGGGTGGCCGAACCGGTGATTTACCCGGAACACCACAACCGCATTGCCGTGCAGATTCCCGGCTCCAGCGCCGAAGACCAGGCGCGGGCGGCCCAGTTGATTCAAAGCGCGGCCTTCCTGGAATTCAGCATGGTGCATGAGGAAAATGACGCGCTGGTCGGCAAACTTTTCGACAAGGGCCTGGCGCCGGAAGGATTCCGGATCGTCTCCATGGACGTCGAAGGCCATAAAGGCGAATATTACCAACGCGAACGCGCGGCATCCGAATCCCTGGGCGAGGATTGGCGCGAACGCATGGCCGGCTTCCAGGCGCCGCCCGGCTACCGCTTTATGCTGGAAGAGAAGATGGTCGGCGGGCACAAGCTGTACATTCCGTATTTTGTCCGGCAACGCAGCGAATTGAAGGGCGATGCCGTGCAAAACGCCAAGGTTGAATACGGCCCGCTCAGCGAGCCCTACGTCTCCATGAAATTCGACGCCAAGGGCGCGCGGCGCTTTGCCAACATCACCGCGGAATACGCCCCCGGCGGCGCCCGTAATCCCAACCCGGAAGGCCGGCGTTACCTGGCCATCATCATGGACGGCAAATTGTATTCCGCGCCCTTCATCAAGACGGCGATCTACGGCGGCGAGGCCATGATTGAAGGCAATTTCAGCCTCAAGGATGCGCAGGACCTGGCGATTGTCCTGCGCGCTGGCTCGTTGCCGACGCCGGTGAAGATCATCGAGTCGCGCAGTGTGGACCCGTCGCTGGGCCGCGATTCGATCGAGAGCGGTTTGCGCGCGGCGTTTTTCAGCGGCACGGCGGTGGCGGTCTTCATGCTGATCTATTATTTCTGGGGCGGCCTGATCGCCAACCTGGGCTTGTTGTGCAATATGCTGCTGCTGCCGCTGGCCATGATGGTCACCGCCGGCATCCTGGGCATGTTCACCGGCGCCGGCGGGGCGAGCGTGGGGCTGCCCGTTTTGACCCTGCCCGGCATCGCCGGCATTGTGCTGACCATCGGTATGGCCGTGGATGCCAACGTGCTGATTTTCGAGCGCATCCGCGAGGAGCAGAACCTGGGTAAACGCCTGGGGCCGTCGGTGGAGGCCGGCTACAACAAGGCCTTCCTGACGATTTTGGATTCCAACCTGACGACCGTCATGGCCGCCGTGCTCCTGTTCATTTTCGGCACCGGGCCGGTGCGCGGCTTCGGGGTGACGCTGACCGCCGGCATCATGGTGAGCATGTATTCCGCCCTGGTGGTCACCCGCATGATCTTCGACCTGGTGGTCAGCCGCGGGAAAGTCCAGCGCATTCGCATGCTGTCAATGTTCCGCGCGAGTCGGATCAACTTCCTGGCCGGCTACAAGCCGGCCCTGTTGTTCTCCCTGGTGGTGGTGATCGCCTGCAGCGTGCTGGTAGGGCTCCGGGCGTGGAAGGATCATACGCGCATCCTCGGCACGGATTTCACCGGCGGCGCTTCGTTGACCTTCAGCTTCACGCAGAAGCCGGCGGTGGCGGATATCCGCGACGCCCTGACGCAGGCCGGCGTGCGGGAAACCCAGATTCAGTTTCAAAAGGAATTGGATGGCGGGGGCGAGCATCTGCAATTGCGCACCGATGCCGCCGGCAGCGAGCTGGCCAAACAGACGATGCTGGAGCGTTACGCCCAGTCCGGCTTCAAGTTGTTGAGCGAGGATGTCGTCGGGCCGCAAATCGGCAACGAGATGGTGGGGCGCGCGGCCAAGGCCCTGATCTTTTCCCTGATCGGCATGGTGATTTACATCTCGTGGCGTTTCCAATTCGCCTTTGCCGTGGGCGGCATTGTCGCGCTGGTGCATGACGTCCTGGTCTGCGTCGGGGTTTATTGCCTGCTGGGCCGGCAGATCAACATGACGGTGATTGCCGGTTTGATGACGATCGTGGGTTACTCCATCAACGACACCATCGTGATCTTCGACCGCATCCGCGAAAAGTTGAAAGCGCAACCCGCCGCCGCCGACAATCCCGCGGCCTTCAAGCAGTTGTGCAACTTGAGCATCAACGAAACGCTGAGCCGCACCATCCTGACATCCCTGACCACCTTCCTGGCGGTGACGATTCTGCTGGTGTTCGGCGGCGGCGCCATCAACGACTTTGCCATGGTGCTCTTCATCGGCGTCATTGCCGGCACGTATTCGACCATTTACATTGCCGTGCCGATCATGCTGAATTTGTACCGGACGCGCAAGCCCGCGAAATCGGCCAAGAACTGAACATGGATGGCGACATCGTTAACGGTCCGGCCAAACCCGCGGCGGCCGCCGCCCGGGTCTGGCGCGCGGCCGCGGGTGATGCGGATCGGATTGCCCGGCTGGCGCGGGAATACAACCTGCCCCGCGCCGCGGCCGCGGTGCTGGCGGATCGGAATTTGCCGGATGCCGGCGCCATCCGCCGGTTTTTAGAGCCGGCCTTGAACGACCTGGGCGATCCATTGCTTCTGCCGGGCATGCCGGCGGCCGTGGCGCGCATCTGGCGGGCGGCGGAGGCCGGGGAAAGCATCGTGATTTTCGGCGATTACGACGCCGACGGCATTACCAGCGTCGTGGTGCTGCTCCAGGTTCTGCGCGCCTTGGGCGCGGCCGCCACCCCCTGCCTTTCCAACCGGCTCCAGGCGGGCTACGGCTTCACCCTGCCGGCCTTGGAGCAATGCCGCCGCTTGGGCGACCCATCCCTGATTGTCACGGTGGACACCGGCATCACCGCCGTGGAGGCCTGTGCCGCGGCGCGCTGCGCGGGCATGGATGTGATCGTCACGGATCACCACGAACCCGGCGCAACGCTGCCGGCGGCGGCCGCCATCGTGAATCCGAAACTGGGCAATGACCCCGCGGCCCGCATGTTGGCGGGAGTGGGCGTGGTCTTTCAGCTTTGCCGCGCCCTGGCGGAGGATGGCCGGCGCGCGGGCCGGCCGGCGGCGGCCGCGCTGGATTTGCGGGAATTTCTGGACCTGGTCATGCTCGGCACCGTGGCGGACATCGTGCCGCTGCTGGCGGATAACCGCATCCTGGTGCGGCACGGGTTATCCGTCCTGAACGACACCCGGCGGGTTGGTTTGCGCGCGCTGATAGACTGCGCCGGCCTGCAGTTGCCGCTGAATGTCGGCCATGTGGCGTTCGGCCTGGCGCCGCGCTTGAATGCCGTTGGCCGGCTGCGGACGCCGGCTCCCGCGCTGGAACTGCTGTTGACCGATGACGCGGAGCGGGCGCAGGAGCTGGCCCGGGAATTGGACTCCGCCAACCGCGAGCGGCAGGATATCGAAAGCCGGATTTTTCAGGCGGCGGCGGCGCGCATTGACGCCGCCTTCGATCCCGCCGCCGATTTCGGCCTGGTGGCGGCGGACGACGGCTGGCATCCGGGCGTGATCGGGATTGTCGCTTCGCGCCTTGCCGCCCGTTACCGGCGTCCGGTTGTGGTGGTGGCCTTTGACGCAGATGGATGCGGGCGCGGGTCCGGCCGCGGCATCGAGGAATGCAACCTCCTGGAATGCCTGCGGGAATGTTCCGGATGCCTGGATGCCTGCGGCGGACATGCCCTGGCCGCCGGCCTGGCGCTGCGCCGCGCCGCCCTGCCGGAGTTTCAAAAGGCCTTCAATGCCGCGGCGGCGGCCAGGTTGCGCGGCGTGGATTTACGCCCGGTGCAGCGGGTGGATGTCTGGGTGGACCTGGCGGAGTTGGATCAGGAATTGCTGGATGCCCTGGACCGGTTGCGGCCCTTCGGCCAGGGGTGTCCCGCGCCCGTGCTGGCGGCGCGCCGGCTGCGCCTGGCCGCGCCGGCGCGGGTCGTGGGGGGCAAGCACTTAAAACTTGCCGTCACGGATGGCCGGGTACGTCAGGCAGCGATTGCCTTCGGGCGCGCGGATACGCCGCTGCCGGCGGAAGGCTTCGACCTGGCCTTTCAATTGCAGCAAAACACCTGGCAGGGGGTGACCACCCTGCAACTCAGCGTGCAGGATTGGCGCCCGGCCGGGGATTAGGAAGGCGATCGGGTCAACCCGGGCTGCCGGCCAGGCGCTGGCGCAGTTTGGCCAGTTGTTCCCGCAAAGCGGGGGGCAGGCGCTCGCCCAGCCGGTCATAGTACGCGGCGATGTCCGCGGCTTCTTTTTCCCAGCCGGCGCGGTCAACGTGGAGCAGTTGCCGCACATGGTCCGGCGGGAGGTTCAACCCGCTGAGGTCCAGCGCGTCCGGCGCCGGTAAATTGCCGATGGGCGTGGTTTCGGCGGCAGCCGTGCCGTCCACCCGCTCGCAAATCCATTTTAACACGCGGCTGTTTTCGCCGTACCCTGGCCAGAGCCATTGGCCTTCAGGGGTTTTGCGGAACCAATTGACGAAAAATATCTTTGGCAATTTGCGGCGGTCTGTCCGTTGCGCAAGCGCCAGCCAGTAGGACAGGTAATCCCCCATGTGGTAGCCGCAAAACGGCAGCATGGCAAACGGATCGCGCCTTAAAACTCCGGCCTGGCCCAGGGCGGCGGCGGTGGTTTCCGAGCCGGCGGACGAGCCCATGAAGACCCCGTGTTCCCAGTCGAAGGACTCGGTGACCAGCGGGATGGTTGCGGGCCGGCGGCCGCCGAACAAAATGGCGGAAATGGGGACGCCGGCTGGATTTTCCCATTCCGGATCGATTACCGGGCATTGGTAAGCCGGCGCCGTGAATCGGGAATTGGGGTGGGCGGCTTTGCGGCCGCAGCCGGGCGTCCATGGTTTTCCTTCCCAATCCGTGAGTTGCGCCGGCGGAGTTCCATCCATGTCTTCCCACCAGACGTCCTGGTCGGGAGTGAGCGCCACATTCGTAAAAATAGTGTTGCGCTTGATGGCCTGCATCGCATTGGGATTGGATTGCCCGGAAGTGCCGGTGGCGACGCCGAAGAATCCGTATTCCGGATTGATGGCGTACAGGCGGCCGTCGGCCGCGATACGCATCCAGGCGATATCGTCGCCTAAACACCGGACTTTCCAGCCGGGCAGGGTGGGCTGCATCATTGCCAGGTTGGTTTTGCCGCAGGCGCTCGGGAAGGCGGCGGCGATGTAATATTTGCGTCCGGCCGGCGAGGTCAATGCCAGGATCAGCATATGTTCGGCCAGCCAGCCTTCGCGCCGCGCGACATACGATGCCACCCGCAATGCCAGGCACTTTTTACCCAGGAGGGCATTGCCGCCGTAACCGGAACCGTAGGACCAGATGGACGGCTCGTCCTGGAGGTGGACGATGAACTTTTTGGCGGGGTCCGGTTCACAGGGCCAGGGCACATCCGTCTGGCCGGGGGCCAGCGGCGCGCCGACCGAGTGCAGGCATGGAATGAACTTGCCTTCCTCCCCGAGTTCATCCAAGACGGCCTGGCCCATGCGGGTCATGATGCGCATGTTGCAGACGACGTAAGGGGAGTCGGTGATTTCCACGCCGATTTTAGCCAGGGGCGCGCGCAGCGGCCCCATGGAAAAGGGGATGACATAAAGCGTCCGCCCGCGCATGCAGCCCTGGAACAACTCGCGCTGCTTGAGCCGCATTTCCGCCGGGTCGGCCCAGTGGTTGTTCGGGCCGGCATCGCTGCGGCAGGGCGTGCAGATGAAGGTGCGGTCTTCCACTCGCGCCACATCGCTGGGATGGGACCGCGCCAGGAAGCAGCCTGGGCGTTTTTTCGGGTTAAGTTTGATGAAAGATCCGCCGGCAACCATCTGCGCGCATAACGCCTGGTATTCCTTGTCCGTGCCGGTGCACCAATGCACATTTTCCGGCTGGCAGAGTTCCGCGGTTTCACGCACCCATTTTAAAAGATTTTGATGTTTGGTCGGCGCTGCTGTCATGGTTTCTCCCGCGCATTTCGGTCACCCGGGGCTGCTGCCGCCGGTATGGAACAGAGAACAGAGTGCTCTAATTAAACCGCTGGAGCATATCTGCCGGTAATACGTCTGTCAAGTTTTTTGCGTAAAAAACGGTTTGCGATTGCCTTGCCGGGCGTTTTCGGGTATGCTGAAATATATTGGAATAAAATAGTGCGGTTGGGACGGGGCGCGCGGCGTCTGCCCCGCGCGGCCGCCGGAGCGATGGGTGGTGGACATGACCACGATGAACCTGGAAGAAGTGTGTCCGTTTTTGCCGTTTAAAAAATGCCCGGCCTGCGGCCGGGTCTGGCGCACCTGCGCGGACATGCTGTCGGATCCCCAGGTGGAATTGATCGGCTACCAAACCAATTTCGTGGCGGTCGGCGAGGGTTTTTTCCTGTTTGAACACAAGCCCCCGGGCTGCGGCACGACCTTTGCCGTGGCGGCCGGCGCGTTGGCGGAACTCCATGACGGCCCCATGATCGTCAATCGGCCGGTGGCGGCGTGCGCCGAGTACTGCCTGTATCGCAGCAACCTTTTGCCATGTCCTTCAAAGTGCGAATGCGAATACGTGCGCACCATGCTGGATGTGCTGAAAAACTGGCGTAAGACTTGAGGGAATCCATGTACCCGCGCATCATCTTGGCATTGCTTGGCATGCTGGGCTTCGCGGCAACGCGCGCGCCGGCCGCCGATCCGTTCGCCGTCGCCGCGCGCCTGCGCCCTTCGGGAGTGCATGCCGCCTTGCTGGTGGTGGAGGCCCGTATTCCGCCCGGCCACCGCTTATATGCCGGAGATTTCAAAATCGCTGTCCCGCCGCCCACGGGATTGTCCGCCGTGGCCGTGCCCGAGCCGGCCATGATGCTGGATCCGCTGGCCGGCGCATTCAAGCCGGTCTATACGGCGGATTTTACCGCCGTTTACGCCCTGGCGGATTTGCCGGCGGCGCCGGCATTGCCGGTGCGCGTAAGCTACCTGGGTTGCGATGACTCCGTTTGCTTCCTTCCGCAAGTCCGTGAATTCAGCCTGCCATTGCCGGCGGAGTCGGCCGGTCAGCCGGCACCCGCGCCGGCGGCGCCGCCGGCGCGAGCGCCGGTGCTGGAGGCTGATCCGGGCGCGGCATGGCCGGACCGGCTGGCGCGTTTTGAATTAATGGCGGCGCGCTCGGGCTATATGCCGGCCGCCGACTTCCTGGAATTTCTCGGGCGGGAGGGAGGCGCCGCGCCGGCCGCTCAACCGCCTGCCGCCCAAACTGAGAATTACTGGTGGCTGGTCGGGCTGATTTTGCTGGGGGGGATAGCTTTGAATTTAACGCCGTGCGTGTTGCCGATGATTCCCGTTAACCTGGCGATCATCGGCGCCGGCGCGCGGGCGTCCGCGCCCGGCAGTTCCGGCGTTCCGGGCGCCGGCCAGGCCGGCGCCGGCGGGAATGGCGCTTCGCGCCGGCGCGGGTTCCGGCTGGGATGTTTATACGGATTGGGCATTACCGCGGCTTATGGCGCGCTCGGGGCGCTGGTGGTGCTGACGGGCGCTATTTTTGGCGCGATCAATGCCTCGCCCTGGTTTAATTTCGGCGTGGCGGTTTTGTTTCTGCTGATGGCTTTGGCGATGTTCGATATCCTGACGATCGATTTCAGCCGGTGGCAGTCGCGCGTGAGCTTGACCCGCGGCGGCTGGCTGGCGATCTTGCTGATGGGGGCGGTCTCCGCCATCCTGGCCGGCGCCTGCGTCGCTCCGGTCGTGGTTACCGTGTTAACCCAGTCCTTGATTCTGTATGCCGGCGGGCGCCATCTGGCCGGCCTGGCCCTGCCGTTTGTTTTAGGCCTGGGCATGGCCTTGCCCTGGCCGCTGGCCGGCGCCGGTCTGGCCGCCTTGCCGCGGCCGGGGCGCTGGATGAATCTGATCAAGCGCGGTTTCGGGGTGTTGATCCTGATTTTGGCAGGGTATTATGCCTGGCAGGGGTGGGGGTTGCTGCCCGGGCGCGCCGCCGCGGCCGCCGCCCGCCACGCCCAGGCCGCGCTGGCGGAAGGCTGGCTGACGGATTTGCCGGCAGCCCTGGACCAGGCCGAGCGGGAAGGCCGTCCGCTCCTGGTTGATTTTTGGGCTTCATGGTGCAAGAACTGCATGGCCATGGAAGCCACCACTTTGAAACAGCCGGAAGTGCGGCAGCGGCTGCAGGCGTTTGTGCGCCTGAAATACCAGGCGGAGCATCCCGACCAGCCGCCGG
Organism: uncultured Verrucomicrobiota bacterium; assembly: GCA_964650945.1. GTDB lineage: Bacteria > Verrucomicrobiota > Kiritimatiellia > JAAZAB01 > JAAZAB01 > JAXGPF01. The sequence continues at coordinate 16,370 of CAZYXU010000063.1, forward strand.
CGCGCGACGTGCTGGCCGCTTTCAAGGTCATGGGATTGCCGACCTACGTGATCCTGGCTCCGCCGGCACCGGCGCCCGGCCCCGCCGGGAGTGTTCCGCCGCCGCCATAACCAGCCATGCCGCAAGACTACAAAAATTTTCCGCTCAGCATAGTCATTGTCGGCGCGTCCGGGGACCTCGCCCGGCATAAAATCGTGCCGGCGCTCTTCGCCTTGTACTGCCACCGGTTATTGCCGCGGCGCTGCCAGGTCATCGGGTTTGCCCGCAGCGAACATACCGACGATTCCTTCCGCGCCCTGCTGTCTGAAACGCTGACCTGCCGGCATCGTCCCGCGCGCCATTGCCGGAGACTTGTCCGGGAATTTCTGGCGCGCTGTTTTTATTGCCGCGGCGATTATGCCGCGCGCGATGCGTTCCTGGATGTCTACCTGCGCATGCGCCGGGTGGAACAGGGGGCGGGCGGCGGCAACCGGCTGTTTTACCTGGCCGTTCCCCCGCTGGTTTTTCAGGACGTGGCGCGCGCGATCGGCGATGCCGGGCTGGTCCATTGTCAGGGACCGCGTTGGTCGCGGGTGATTGTCGAAAAGCCGTTTGGCATGGACCGAGCGAGTTCCGACCGGCTGGTGCGGGAGCTGCGGACAATTTTTACCGAAGACCAGACTTACCGCATTGACCATTACCTGGGCAAGGAAGTCATCCAGAACCTGATGGTCCTGCGGTTTGCCAATGCCGTTTTTGAGCCGCTCTGGAATCGGCGCTATGTCGCCGGGGTGGAGATTGTGTGGCACGAGGATGCCGGCCTGGAAGGGCGCGGCGGATACTTCGACCATTACGGCATCATCCGCGACGTCATGCAGAACCATCTGCTGCAAATGCTGGCGCTGACCGCGATGGAAAGGCCGGGAAGGCTGGACAATCCCGACGCCGTGCGGAACGCCAAAGTGCGTTTGTTGCGCGCCGTCGCGCCGGTCCGGGCCGGTGATTTACTCCTGGGCCAGTATCGCGGGGCCCGGGCGGCGGGCCGTTGGCGCGCCGGGTACCGGCAGGAAGACCATGTCGCCCCGGATTCCCGCACGCCTACATTCGCCGCCGCGCGGTTGCGGGTGAATAATCCCCGCTGGCGCGGCGTCCCGTTTTACCTGGAGGCCGGCAAGGCCCTGCGCGACCGGCTGACGGAAATCCGGATTCATTTCCGGCGCGCGCTGCCGTCGGTCTTTCGCGATCAATCTTCGCCGATGCCGGCCAATGCGCTGGTCATCCGGGTGCAGCCGGACGAGGGCATTTACCTGCGGATCATCAACAAGGCGCCCGGGCTGGCCATGGCCCTGGCGCCCACCATGCTGGATTTGCGGTATGCCGCAGCGTTTCCGCGCCACCCGATTCCATCGGCTTATGAATGCCTGCTGTGGGAGGCGTTGGCGGGCGACCGCAGCTTGTTTATCAGCGAAGCGGAACTGGCGGCGGCGTGGGATGTGTTCACGCCGGCGCTGCATGCGCTCGCGGCGCGCCGGCGCGCGCCCTTGCCTTACGATTTCGGCAGTGACGGGCCGGAGCGTCCCAGCGCGCGGCGGTCCAGGCCCGCGCAGCCGGGGCCGGAATTGCGCCAGGGGGGCGGCTGGTAAAACATGGATTTTGAACTGGTCAATTTCGAGCATGCCGCGCAGATGGCGCGCGCCCTGGCGGAAGTTTTGCGCCGGCATGCGCAGGCTGCCGCGGCGCCGGCCGCCGCGGTGATGCTTACGGGCGGGACGACCGTCCGGCCGGCGTACCGCCGGTTTGCCGCCGCCGGTCCGGCGCCGGCTCCGGCGGGATTTTACCTGCTGGGCAGCGACGAACGCCATGTGCCGCACACGGACGACGCCAGCAATTATCCGGTGATGACGCCGGTTTGGCAAGCGCTGGCGCTGCCGCCGGCGCGCATTTTAATGCCGGACCCCTGCCGCCCGCTGGCGGATGCCGCGGCCCGCTATCACGCGGATTTAGCCGCGTTTTTCGCCACCGGCGGCCGCATCACGCTGGGATTGCTGGGCCTGGGCGCCGACGGGCATGTGGCCTCGCTGTTCACGCGCGAGGATGTGGAACGCGGCCGCGACAACTACGCCGTAGCCGTGCCGCGGCCGGCGCCGCCTGACCGTGTCAGCGTGACGCCGGCATTGCTGGCGCGGGTGGAACTGACGATTGTCCTGACGGCTGGCCCGGCCAAGCGCGCGGCGCTTACACGGCTTTTGTCCGGCGCCGCCGATATGCCGGCCGTCCGGGCGCTGGCCGGCGCGCCGCAGGTCTTGCTGTGGCATGCTGTGCGGGAATGATGTTTTTTCCGGGTGTAAGAAAAATTTGTTGGTGTAGTGCCGTGCCAGGGATGCGTAGCGAATTCCGTTCGAAAAGCACGGCG
>CAZYXU010000064.1:0-18695 GCA_964650945.1 uncultured Verrucomicrobiota bacterium
CGCGCGCGCCGAGAAATTCCATGCGGCGCACATTCGGCGCCTGGCGCCGGATATCCTCCGCCCCCATGAACACATCGCAGGCCATGCCAAACAGGGCGGCGGCGGTGGCCGTGGCCACGCCGTGCTGGCCGGCGCCGGTTTCCGCCATCAGCCTTTTTTTCCCCATCCGCCGGGCCAGCAGCGCCTGGCCGATGGTGTTGTTGATCTTGTGGGCCCCGGTATGGTTCAAATCCTCGCGTTTCAAAAACACCCGGGCGCCGCCCCAGGCGCGCGTCAGGCGTTCGGCCTGGTACAAGGGCGAAGGCCGCCCCACGTAGTCCCGCAGCAGCCGCTGAAAATCGCGCCGGAATCCCGGGTCTTTGACCGCCTGGCGATATTCGCGTTCAATCGCCAGCAGGGCCGGCATCAGGGTTTCCGCCACATACCGTCCCCCGTAGGCGCCGAAATGGCCGGCGGCATCCGGCCGGCGCGGTGTTGTTTGATTGGTCATGTTTCCAGAGTCGCTTTCAATTCTCAGCTCCCGCCGCCGCCCGCGCGGCGCGCACGAACTCGCGCATTTGCCGGCAGTCCTTGCGGCCCGGGGCGCGCTCCACCCCGCCGGCCACATCCACGCCCAAAGGCCGCACGCGCCGCACGGCCTCCCCCACATTCGCCGGCGTCAGCCCGCCGGCGAGCATCAGGGGCCAGCGCCGGGCCAGTTTCCCGGCCGCCGCCCAGTCCGTCGTGCGGCCCGTGCCGCCATACCGCCCGGCCACGGCCGCATCCATCACGAAGCGCGCGGCCGGCCAGTCCGCCGGGTTCGGCCGCGGCGCGCAGGACACCATCCGGAACGCGCGCCAGACCGGGACGGGCAGCCCCGCATAATCCGGCCACGCCTCATCGCCATGCAATTGCACCGCCCGCAGGTTGCAATCCGCGGCAATGCGCGCGACTTCCGCCGCCGGCTGATTGACAAACACCCCGATCAGCGGCGCCCGCTCCTCCAGCCGGCCGGCAATCCGCGCCAAATCCGCCGGCTTGACCGCGCGCGCGGAGCCGGCGAACAGCACAAAACCCAGATAATCCGCGCCGGCTTCCCAGGCCGCCCGCGCATCCGCCAGGGTCGTCAACCCGCAGATTTTTATTTCACAGGGCATCATGCCGGATGCGGCGGATGGGGAGTGTGGCCCAGCAACATGCGCAACAGCAACCCGGGATTGGCGGACTGCATCAACGCCTCGCCGATCAGGAATCCGCGATAGCCAAGTTCGCGCAATTCCCTGACATCCCGGCGGGTGCGGATGCCGCTTTCGGCCATCGCCAGCCGGTCCGGCGGGATCATCCGGCTCAATTCCCGGGTCACGTTCAAGTCCGTCTTCATGCTCTGCAGATTGCGGCTGTTGACGCCGATGATGGCTTTGGCCAGCGGCAGGACCATCTCCAATTCATCCGCCGTGTGTACTTCCACCACCACATCCAGTCTGATCGCCAGGGCAATGATATACAAATCGCGTAACTGGCTGAAATCCAAACCGGCGGCAATCAGCAAGACCGCGTCCGCCCCCAAGGCCGCCGACTCGTAGATCTGGTAGGGCTCGGAGTAAAAATCCTTGCGTAACACCGGCAAGGCGGCGGCGGCGCGCGCCGCCGCCACATCGCCATCCACCCCCCGGAAATGCCGCGGCTCGGTGACAACGGAAATGCCGATCGCGCCCGCCTGCTCGTAAACGGCGGCGATCTGCGCCGGGTCGCAATCCGCGCGCAGCAAGCCGGCGGACGGACTGGCGCGCTTGATTTCCGCCACGATGCCGGCCTCGGACCCGGCCACCCGCAGCAAACGCTCCACCAGGCTGCGCCGCTCGCCCATGGCGGTGACCCGCCTTTGTAAATCGGCGAAGGATACGCGGGCGGCCGCCGCCTGCGCATCCTGGCGCCGTTCCTCAAAAATCCGATGTAAAATATTTTCCATGTCCTTCGCGGCTCGCGGGCATGCGTCCGCGTTCCATTTCTTAACCGGCGCCCGCGGTGATGTCAACCAGTTTACGCAACACCTGCCGGGCGCGGCCGTCCGCCAGGGCGTCCCGCGCCAGTTGCACCGCCGCCGGCCAGTCGTCGGCCCGGCCGCCAACCATGATCCCCGCCGCCGCATTCAAAACGACGATTTCCCGGGGGGCGCCGGCCGCGCCCGCCAGCAAATCCTGCAAAATCCGGGCATTATCCGCGGGCGTACCCCCCATTAACTCCGAAAGTTTACAATATTCACCGATAAATGGCAAGGGATCAAACTCGTACGTGCGCATCTGGCCGTCGCGCAATTCGGTGATACGGGTGGTCGTCGTCGTCGTAATCTCATCCATGCCGTCGTTGCCATGCACCACCATCACCCGGCGGCTGCCCAAGGCGCGCAGCACCTGCGCCAACGGTTCCGTCAATTCCGCCGCAAAGACTCCCAGCAACTGGGCGCGCGCGCCCGCGGGATTGGTCAGCGGCCCGAGCAGGTTGAAGATGGTACGCACCCCCAATTCACGCCGCACCCCCGCGACATTTTTCATCGCCGGGTGCAGGCGCTGCGCGAACAAAAATCCCATGCCGGCTTCGCGGATGCATTCTTCCACCACCTCCGGCGGCACCTCGAGGTTGACGCCCAGGGCCGCCAGCACATCCGCGGAGCCGCAGCGGCTGGTGATCGCCCGGTTGCCATGCTTGGCCACCGGCACCCCGGCCCCGGCCGCCACCAGCGCTGCCGCCGTGGAAATATTGAAGGTGCCCAACCGATCCCCGCCGGTGCCGCAGGTGTCCACCACCGGCAGGCCGCCGGCGTCAATCAGCACCGCCTTCCGCCGCATGGCCGCGGCGGCGCCGCCGATTTCCGCCACCGCTTCGCCTTTCATCCGCAATCCGATCAGCAACGCCGCCATCTGGGCCGCGGTCAGTTCGCCGGCCATCAACCGGTCAAAAACCGCGCCCGCCTCGTCCTGAACCAGGTCCCGGCCGGCCAGGATTTTATCCAGTATTTCACGCATGCCCGGCACTCCTCAATTTTTAACGTCCGCCGACAACAATTCCAGGAAATTCCTCAACAAACGCTTGCCGGAGGGCGTCAGGATCGATTCCGGATGGAATTGCACCCCGTAGGTCGGATGCCGGCGGTGGCGCAACCCCATGATCTCGCCGTCGTCTTCCGCCGTCGCCTCCACCGTCAGTTCCGGCGGCAGACCCTCCCGCAACACGGCCAGGGAATGGTAACGCCCGGCGATAAAGGGATTTTTCAACCCGGCGTACAGCCCTTTGCCTTCGTGCCGCACCCGCGAAGTTTTGCCGTGCATGACGCTTTGCGCCCGCGCCACCCGCGCGCCAAACGCCAGGCCCACGGCCTGGTGCCCGAGACACACTCCCAGCAGCGGCTGCGCCCCGGAAAGCTTGCGGATCAGTTCCACGGAAATCCCCGCCCGTTCCGGCGCGCAGGGCCCCGGCGAAATTACCACCGCCGCCGGCCGCAGGGCCTGGGCCTGGGCCACCGTGATGGCATCGTTGCGGAAAACGCGCACCTCCGCCCCCATGGCGCCCAGGGCGTGCACGAGGTTGTAGGTGAAGGAATCGTAATTGTCTATCAATAATATCATATTGCCCTCATCCCAGCGCCAGGCCGGACGCCGCCAATTCCACCGCCTTGCGCATGGCGGCCGCCTTGTGACAGGTTTCTTCCCACTCCCGGGCCGGATCGGAATTGTAAACTATCCCGGCGCCGGCCTGCACCGCCACCGTGCCATCATTTACCTCGAGCGTGCGAATGGTGATGGCGAAGTCCATGCTGCCGTCATAGCCGATATATCCCAGCGCGCCGCCATAGGCGCCGCGCGGTTCGGGCTCCAGCTCATGGATGATTTCCATGGCGCGCACCTTGGGCGCGCCGGAAAGCGTGCCGGCGGGGAAGACCGCCCGCAGGACGTCCACCGCGTCGCAATCCCGGCGCAGGATGCCTTCCACGTGCGAGACGATGTGCATCACATGGCTGTACCGCTCGATGGTCATGTAGTCGCGCACCTGGACGCTGCCGGTTTCCGCCACCCGGCCGATGTCATTGCGGCCCAAATCCACCAGCATCACATGCTCGGCCTTTTCCTTATCATCCCCCAGCAAATCGTCCGCCAACTGCCGGTCCTGCTGCTCGGTGCCGCCGCGCGGCCGGGTGCCGGCGATCGGCCGGAGTTCCACCCGGCTGCCGGTCAGGCGCACCATGATTTCCGGCGACGACCCCGCCATAACCTGGCCGCCGATTTTCAGGAAGTACATGTAAGGCGAAGGATTCAGCAGCCGCAGCGCCCGGTACAATTGCAGGGGCGGCACTTCCGAAGCCGCCTGCCAGCGCTGGCTCAGCACCGCCTGGATCACATCCCCGGCCATGATGTATTCCCGCGCCCGGCAGACCGCCGCCTGGTATTCCGCCGCCGACATGTTCGACACAAACGCCGGCGGCGGATATTTTTGGGCCGGCGGCGGCGGCGCAGGCCGCTGCAATAATTCCTCCATCCGGTCCAGGCGCGCGCAGGCGGCGCGGTAATCCGCATCCAGCGTCGCGGCCTGCGGCCGCGAACAGACAATCAGCGTCATGGTATGCCGCAGGTTGTCGAACACAATCAACTCGTCCGCCCGCAGGAACCGGCTGCACAACCGGCGGCCGGCGGGGGCCGGCTTGGGAGCGGGCAGGCGTTCGAAGGCGCCCACCGCCTCATAGGCGAGGAAACCGACCGCGCCGCCGAAGAAACGCGGCAATCCCGGCGGGGCGGCCGGGCGCACATCGCGGTAGACGGCGCGCAGCGCCGCCGTAAAGGCGTCGGCGCCGGGCACGGCATGCTCGGCCGTCAGCAGCAGTTCCGGGTCAACGCCGATGAAGGAATAGCGCCCCCAGGTTTCGCCGCCCTCGACGCTTTCGAGCAGAAAGGCATTCTCGTGGTCCGCGAAGCGGCCCAACACCGACACCGGTGTTTCCGTGTCCGCCAGCAGTTCCCGGCAGACAGGGATCAGGTTGTATGCTTCCGCCAACCGGCGGTAATCCGCGCTGGTAGTTCTCATGGTGTTTCTATATATAGAAACAACGCGCGCGATTGTCAACACTTTTTTCCGACAAAATCAACGAGCGGGGAAATGCGCGGATTGCGCGAAACGGGGCGGTTGGTTGGAGGCGGATCAGCGGCCGCGCTGGGCGCGCACCCGCTCGCGCTCCTCATGCACGAGCAACGCCTGGTCAATCTTGCCGTCCTGGGTCAGCCGGCGCTCGAACTCCGCCAGGCGTTTGTCGTACTGGCCGGTGCGCAAGACGATCTCCTGGTCGCGGTCCTGCTGCAACCCCTCCAACTGCTGGTTGTAATTTTTTTTCAAGGCGGCCACTTCGGGGTACGGGCTGTCCGTGGCGCGGATCACCGGGGGCGACTCGCTGATTTGTTGGAAGGCTTCCTTTTCCTTGCGCACCGCCAGGATGCCCATCAAATCCCCCTTGGACTGCATGCCGTGTTCCAGCGTCTCCAACCCGCCCAGAAAATTGGTCTGGACCTGGATCACGCGCGCCTGGTAAGCGCGCTGAATCTCGCCCAGCACTTCCTTGTACTTTTCCCGGGTCCTTTCGAAGATCCCCATAATTTCATCCGCGGCGCTGGCGGCATTTTCCGGCGCGGCCGCCGTATCCGCCGGCGCGGGCGGCGCGGGCGGCGCCGGGGGGGGCGCAGCGTAGGCGGCTGTTTCCGGCGGCGGCGCCGGGGGCGGCGCAGGCGGCGGCGGTTCAATGGCGGCGGGCGGCGCCGGGGGCGGGGCCGAGACCACCGTCACCGCGAAGTCTTCCGCCGTTGACTCCGTTTCCGCCGGCATGGCGGTGACGGCGACCACGGCCGGCGGCGGTTCCATTACGGCGGCGTCCGCTTCCGTTGCGGCCGGCGGCCGGCGGCTTTGCGTAATATACGCCACCGCCAGGGTAACCACGACCAATACGGCCAGCGGCAGAATAAAAGCCAGCGGACCGAGACGGGGTTTGCCGGCCGCCGGCGCGGCGGCGGCCTTTGGCGCCGGAGACTGGCGCTGGCCGCACAAGTCGCAATAAACCGAATCGCGCGGAATCAAGCCCTTGCAAAAGGCGCAGGGAACATCGGCCCCCGGCGCGCCGGCGGCATTCGGCGCCGGGACACATAAAACCTTGCGGCAAATCGGGCATTCGATGCTATCCCCGATCATATCGTCCGTGGCCTGCATTTTCTGCCCGCACCCGGGACAATGGAATTTAAAATCCGCCATGGCTTTCCAATTTCGTTATGCGGCGGTTCACCGCGCGCTGATTACTGATTACAAAACTGCATTCTATACAAAATGCGCGCACATGCAAATCCCAAAATGCGGCTCTGGTTTATATCCCTGGGCCACGCGCCGCCGCGGCCATGGGGACTTTTGGAATCAAGTCAAACTGTTACGGTTTACCTGGCGGCGGCCGCGCGCTTTAACGGCTGGGTGGCGCATCGGATGGAGCCGCCCTGGCCGTTGTGTGTTCCAAAATATACCGGATGAACCTTAATTCCCCGTTTTGTGAGTTCAGACCTGATGAAATCGTTTTTAACATGATCGTTATATGACATGATATAATTTTTTTCGTCCACCGGCAGCCCATTCACAGCCAGTCTGGAAGCATCCGCCAGGGACACTTTAATCAGGTCCCACCCCCGGATGCAAGATGGGATCCCCCCCACAAACGCCTCTTCGCAGATGATTGCCAGACCATGGCGCGGGATGGACAACACGCAATCCAGATGCAGAATCTGCGCCACCAACGGCACGCGCTCGACGTGATACGCCCGACCCAACACCTGCCGCAGCCATTCGCACCCCGCTTGATTGGAACCGACCGCTTGATTGAGGGTATTGCCGACCAGGATGGTCCTGCCCACCATCACCAAGTCGCCGCCTTCCAGCGCGGGCTCATCCGGCGATGGCATGGCCAGCGGCGCGGCATGCGGCATGGCGAACCACCGCATGTTGCCCTGCTTGAACCTGGCCGCAAGCAGCTCTTTAAAGCCGGATATATCCGCGCGGCGGAGCATGGTGCGCAAATTAAATTCAATCGCCTGGTTGCCAATTACAATCATGTTATCGCGGGGAAAATCCTGGGAGTAGCCGTTCGCCAGGATTTCCCGGCCGTAATTTTGGACGATGAAATCCTCGGTCAACGGCTTGGGCCGGCACACCCGTACCCCCAGGTTGGTCAAAACGTTGATCAAGGCAAGGTTTTCCGCTTCCAGCAAATCCGTCTCGCTCTGGCGTTTAACCGGATGGATCATTTTCGTCCACGACAGGCCGGCGGTAGCCCGCGTGTAATCCGCTTCGTCCGGCGGCAGGATCTTCAGCGTTTCCTGCAACCACGGCGCATTTAATTCCGGCGATTTCCCGTAAGGCAGTCCGACAATCACTTCCTGCAAGGCGCCATATTCACTGTCAACGTAAACTGGAGCATCGCCCCCGGGTATGGTTTGGCAGCCGGCCAGCGCCAAGCCGCCGGCCAGCAGGAACGATTGAACGATATTTTTCAGCATATACGGCGCTCCCTGTCGGCGAAAATTATTTGACATTCGACACAACCCCTCGCCGGACCGTGGCAGAATTGCGGCGCATAGCGCCGCTCCTACCACTTGGATACTGAACACCTTCCCGTTCGCCCGCGGCAGACCAACCGCCTCATCCGCCCAGAATGCGGCGGCCCTGATCGAGGAAAATGCCCTGCAAATTCATTTTCAACGCCTCGGGGTTGGGCGAATAATCCATGCCGTCCTTTTCGGAAACGATGCCGCTTTTAATCATCTGGTAGAGCGCCAGATTGAAGGTCTGCATGCCATCGTCCACGCCGGTTTCAATGGCGGCATGCAATGTTTCCAGCTTGTTGTCCAGCATCAACTTGTGCACGGTCGGCGTATTGATCATGATTTCCACCGCCGGGTGCACGCCGCCGGCGGTCGCCGGCACGAGGCGCTGGCAGATGACGGCGCCCAGGTTGGATGCCAGGGAATGCCGGACCTGGTCGCGTTCTTCGGCCGGGTAAAAATTCAGGATGCGCTGGACGGATTGCGCGGCGGTGTTGGCGTGCAGGGTGGAAAAAACCACATGCCCGGTTTCCGCCGCGCTGATCGCCACGGCCAGGCTGACCTGGTCGCGCATCTCGCCGATCATGATCACGTCCGGGTCCTGGCGCAGCACGTGTTTCAAAGCGGAGTGGAATGAAGGCGTATCCAGGCCGACTTCGCGCTGGGTGATCACGGACTTGATATCCTGGAAGACGTATTCCACCGGGTCTTCGATAGTGATAATCCTTGAGCGCTGCGTGGTATTGATGCGATTAATCATCGCCGCCAGGGTGGTGGATTTGCCGGAACTGGTGGCGCCGCAGACCATGATCACGCCGCTGTTGTTCAGCGCCAGTTTTTCCAGGATGGGCGGCAGATGCAGTTGCTCAACGGATGGAATGGCGGTTTTCACATGCCGGAAGGCGATCGTCGGCAAATGCCGCGATAGAAACACATTCACGCGGAACCGCCCCACACCCTCTTCGTAATGGGAAAAATCCATTTCCGGCTCCGGCGCGCCTTTCCCCCGCAAGTGCTCCGGCATGATATCCACCACCGTGCATTTCATGTCGTCAACGCTCATCCTGGGAAAGCCGCTTTCCGCCAGATCGCCATGCACCCGGAAAAAAGGCGGCTCATCCGGTTTCAAGTGCACATCCGACGCGCCCACTTCCACCGCCTTGGCCAGAATATTGCGAATCATGGACATGTTATCAACCCTCCACCACGGACATTTCACCCGCCATTGTAACCCGCAACCTTGCCGGGCGCATCCGCCCCGGCGAAAAACCGGTAAGGCGCGCCAAATTGCTCGAGAAAATGCAGGGCATAGGCCCGCAGGAACACATGCGCCGGCAGCAGGATCACCGTGCCGATGTAAGGCAGCAGCGCCAGGCAACAGGTCGCACAGCACAGCAGCAAACCGGCCGCGCCCAAACCCGCCTGCAAGACCAGCCGGAACAGCAGATACAAGATAAAAATACCGGGGCGTAATTTCAGCAACTCGCCAAACCAGCTCCAGGCGGCCATGACGCGGCAGTCGCGCGCGCGCATGATCGGCACGATAAAGTCGTCCAGGAAAACCGCCACGCACCCGAGCGCCAGCAAATAGGCCGCCAAGCCCCCGCCACCCAGCGCCAGGGCGGCGATGGCGTGGGCGCCGAACGACCGGCGGGCCAGGTCCGGCGCCGCCACCAGCAACAGCGTCACCAGCAAAGCCGCCAGCAGCGCCAGGCTGACCAGCCCGAAGCCGATGGTAAAAAGGAAGAGGGAATTGCCCTGGACGCGCCAGCGCCGCCAGACCGCGCGCACTTCCGCGCGATTGGCGGCGACATTGTCCATGAACATGAATTTGCCGCGGCTGCTGATCCAGGCGAGCGCCAATCCCACCGCCAGCGCCGCCAACGCCAATGGCACCGCCACCGCCAGGACCAGCGCAATGTTTGCCTGCAGCCAGCCGATCGCCTTTGCGTAATCCTGTCCCGGATTGGCCACGCTCCGCTGCGGCCAGGTAAAATTAAATCCAGGTAATCCGCCTCCGGCGGACAGCAGGGCCAGCCAGGCGGTAAATCCCAGTGCCAGCCATTTGGCCAGGTCAAACGGTTGAAAAAGCGTCCGGCGCACTGTGGCCAGCGCCAGATTGACCGGCGTGATCACGGAAACGTCTGGTTTAGCGTGCATAAGAGTTTCGAAATGAGTTATGATTTAACCCCGGCCGTCAAGCTTCCAACCGCCGGCAACCTGCTCCCTGGTCAAGTCCGCCGCCGCCTGCTCCAGGTATTTGGCGGCATGGCGGATGGAATCCGCCGGAGACGTGCCGGCTGGGGCTATTTTCCGGCATTCCCGGACGCCGATGGCGCTTAAATCCAATCCCCGCTCCACCAATCCCCCCAAAGCCGCCACCGGCTTGCCCGCCGCCTGGGCTTGGCGGGCGACGTATGCCGGCGCCTTGCCAAACGCCGTCTGAGCATCCAGCCGCCCTTCGCCGGTCAGCACCCAATCCGCCCGGCGCAAGGCCGCGTCAAACCCGCACTGTTCCGCCACCCACTGGGCGCCGGACGTCAAAACGGCCCGCAGGGCGGCATGGCAGGCCGCGCCCATGCCGCCGGCGGCGCCGGCGCCGGGCAGATCGGCGGTTTGCGCGCCAAACGTCCGATCCAGGATGGCGGCCCAGTTTTGCAAACCGCGGTCTAATACTTCCACCTCGGCCGGGCTGGCGCCTTTTTGCGGCCCGAAAATCCGCGCGGCGCCGGAGTCGCCCAGCAAGGGGTTATCCACATCCGCCAGCGCCGTTACCTGCGCGCCAGCCAGGCGGGCATCCGCCGCCGCGACCGCGATGCGGGTTAATGCCAGCAAACCAGCGCCGCCGGCGGCAATCGCCCGGCCGTGCTTGTCTTGCAGGCCAAAACCCAGCGCCGCCAGCATGCCCGCGCCGCCATCCACCGTGGCGCTGCCGCCCAAGCCCAGGGCGATACGGCGGCATCCGGCGTCCAGCGCCGCCTTGATCAGCATCCCCGTGCCGCCGGTCGAGGCGCGCAGTGGCGCGTATTCTTCCGGCTGCAGCCGCCACAAGCCGGAGGCTTGCGCCGTTTCAATGACGGCTAGTTCGCCCCGAAGCAGCCACATGGCGGTTACCGGCCGGCCCAGCGGATCCGTCACGACAGCTTCCCGCAACTCCCCGCCCGGCAGGCCTTTTAAGGCGGCCATCAAGCCGTCGCCGCCATCCGCCAGCGGCAGGCATTCCACCACCGCCGCCGGACAGGCGGACTTGACTCCGCGCGCCATGGCTGCCGCCACGGCGCAGGCATCCAGACAATTCTTGAAACTATTGGGAGCGATCAAAACATGCATGCTACCGCACCTTGCGCATCAATACCAGTCCCAGCGCCAAAAACACCGCGTTTGGCAGCCAGGCGCACAAAAACGGCGGCAGCATCTGCTGCTTGCCCATCCACTGGCTGATCATCATGATGATGTAATAGCCGAAAAAAGTCGTCAAGGCCATGATCATCCCCTTGAAGGCGCCCTGGCGCGCCGTATGGATGCCAAAGGGAATGCCGAACAACACCACCACCAGGCAGGTCCAGGGCATGGCCAGGCGCGCATGCATATCCACCAGGTAACGCGCCTGGGTTTTGTCGGATAGGTTGCGGTGCGTCCGCACAAATCCCCACAATTCCAGCGCGGACAGGAAGACGGGGTCTTTGACCTCATTGGCAAAATCGCGCGGGGTTTCGGTCAATTCCCGCATCTCCAGCAAGGAAACGTTTTCCACCGGCCCCAGCGGATTGTTGGAAAGATCGTATTTTTCCCGCATGACATCGAAAAACCACCAGCGCTGGTCATAATAGCGGGCTTCCGCCGCGCGGATGGTTTCCACATCCGAGCCATCCGCCCGTTGTTGGACCATCCTGACGTCCTGCATTTCATGCGAAATCAGGTCGAACCGGCGGATGGCCCAGATCCGGTGGTGGCGCTCGTTTTTATAAGGCAGATCGAAGGCGAAACGCATGGACAAATCCTCGCCGCGTTCCTGGCGGGTGATGAACTGCGCGGCCCAATAACTCGTGGCCGGCGCCACCAGTTCCTGCAACGCGCTCGCTACCAAACTGGCGGCCAGCCCCACCAGCAGCAAGGGCAGCGTGATGCGCAGCAACCCCACGCCGCTGGCGCGCATGGCGGTCAATTCGTTGTGGCGGGTCATCTGCCATAAACCGTACAACAGCCCCAGCAACAATGAAATCGGCGCGATGTAAACCGCCAGCGACGGCCAGGTAAAGAGGTAATACTGGCAAATCGCCGCAAATGGCGTCCGGGCCTTGATGAAATCCGACAGGTGCTCGAACAGGTCAAAGACGATAAACACCATGCTGAAGGTCAGCAGGCAATAAATCACCGGCGCCGCGAATTGCCTTAAAACATAACGATCCAAAAGTTTCATAATTGATCGGGCAAGTGTACAATCATGCCCTGCCCCTGTCCACGAAAAACCGCCAGCCGCCGCCGTGCCAAGGCGCCAGCCCGCCCGCCTTCAGGGCTTGCCGCATATTCTGCCAGGCTGGCGCCCGCGGGGCGGCGGACTTTTAACATCCGTGCGCCAGCGCCTGGCGCTTGAGTTCCTGGTAGCGGACGCTGAACCACGGACCGTTTTGCGCCTCGCGGAAATCGAATCCGAAGGCCCGGCGGGTGACCGCCATCACCGGCGGCGCCTGGATGCGCTTGGCCAGTCCCATGCCCTGGAATTGCCGCCACCAATATTCCAGGTCGGCGATGAAGGCCGCGGCGTCGGGGAAGATTTTTTTTAGCGCCCCCTGATAGCCCAGCTTTTCCGCCAGCGTTCCATCCAGATACCACGTCAGAATCTCCTCCGGCGCGGCCCGCTCCCAGCGCTCCACCCAACTGGCAAAAAGGCGGTCATGGTAGGGATAATTCAGCGGATCGCCCCGGCCTTCATCCACCGCCTGCGCGGCGCTGAGTTCCGCCGAGGGCGTCAAGGCGAAGCAGGCGGCCGGAATGACTTCCCGCCGGTAGACTTCCCGGTTGAGATATTCGCCCAACCGGTAAACATCGCCCTTCCAGAGGTCCGCCAGCAGCGCCAAAAATCCGCCCAAATCGCCGTAAAGCGTGGTGTACCCCACGGTGGCTTCGGCCTTGTTGGCATTGCAGGTGAACGCGCCGCCGAAGGATGCCGCCGCCGCCGCCAACAGGCGCGCCGACCGGTCGCGCGCCTGGATGTTTTCCACCACGCTGTCCGTCAGGCGCAATTCCCGGCGCAAGGCGCCGTCCGCGCTGGCCACCGGCAAGCCGTCCAACTGCCGCACCGTCAGCTTCACGCTCTCATCAATCGGAATTTCGGCGTACAGGCAACCGAGGTTGGCGGCCGTCTGCCGCGCCAGGGCGATGGTGGTGGCGGAATTGTGGCGGGATGGCAGGTTGACTGCCAACAGATTCTCCGGAGAAAGCAGCCGGCGGTACAGCGCGGCGGTCACCGCCGAATCGATCCCGCCGGAGAGTCCGACTACCACGCGCTCGATCCGGCAGCGCCGCAAAAAACGCTGCGCGCCTTCCAGCAGCGCCCGGCAGATGTCCGGCATGTCATCGCCGCCGGCCGCCGGCGCCGGTTCGCCAAACGGGCGCCCGTCCAGGGGGATATCCAGCACCGGGCTGGCGGCTTCGAAAGCCGGCAGGCAGATTTCGCGGGCGGCGCCGTCATACACGGCGGACGATCCGTCGAACACATACACCGTCTTGCCGTTATTCTGCATGCCGATGGCATTGACGTAAATCAACGGCCGGCCCAGTTTGGCGGCCTGCGCGGCGAAAACACGCCGGCGCTTGCCGGCCTTGCCGCGGGTGAACGGCGAACAACTGCAATTGATGTACAAATCCGGCGCCTGCGTCCGCAAAGCCGCCAGCGGCGAAAAATTATAATCCGCGTCCCAGGCGTCCTCGCACAATCCGCATCCCAGTTTCAAGCCATGCGCCATCACGGGCGCAATCAATTGCGCGGGCGCGACGCCGCGCTCCTGCGCCAGCTTGCGCAAGTCGTAAAAATGACGGCTGTCGTCGAACTCCCGGTAATTGGGCAGCAGGGTTTTGACGACGAAGTCGTACGGACCGTTGGCCGGCCCGTGGAACCGGCCGTCCGCCGCGACAAACAGCGCATTGTATTTGCGGGGACGGCCATCCTCGTTGCGCTTTTGCCAATCCACGGCCACGTTGCCGAAAACGACGGTCAAACCGCGCGCCGCCTCCCGGATGCGTTCGCCGCAGGCGGCGCACTCGCGCAGAAAGGCCGGCTGTTCCCAGGCATCGCCCAGCAGGTAGCCGGGGATGGCCAGCTCGGGGAAAATCACCAGCTCCGCGCCGCCGGCGCGCGCCGCCTGGATGGCGGCCAGCATCCGCGCCGTATTGTCCGCCGGCTGCCCGGGCACAACTTCCATCTGGGCCAGGCAAACCCGCACGGTAGCGGGTGACATTTGTTGGGCAGGCTGTTGCATGGCCTTTATGTATCACGGACTGCGCCATGTGTCAACGCGGTAACGCTTTGCGCTCGGACGATCCCCCACGAGAAGGAGTGTATGGGTGAGTGTGGGGGAAGGATGCGGGATGCGGGATCGGGATCGGAATCGATCCCGATAGCGATAGCGATCCCGACCCCGACGTTGTATTTCTGCCTTATTCCCCGTGGGATGCTACTGAAATTTTTTCATAATTTTGTCCTCCGCCCGCCAGCTTGCAATTCCCGTAAATGTCCTTGACAGGTAATAAATTTACGATATAGTAATAAAAATTATTTAGCTTGACCATTGCCTTGGGCCGGAAGATGAAAAAAATTGCCGAAAAAAGGGTGGCGCATTTCGTAAAGGCCTGCCGGCAAAATGGCGTCAAAGCGACCCAGCAGCGCCGGGAAATCCTGCGCGAGCTGGCGATGACCACGGAACACCCGGATGCCGAGAAAATCTACATGCGGGTACGCAAGCGCCTGCCGGCGATTTCCCTGGACACGGTCTACCGGACTTTGAGGATTTTCGAGGAACAAGGCGATATTTTCCGTGTTGCGACCATCAGGGACCGGGCCAGGTTTGACGCCAACACCAATTGCCACCACCATTTCATTTGCTCCCGCTGCGGCCGGATTGACGATTTCAACAGCGCCGCCCTGGATCGTTTTACGCCGCCGCCCGAGGTCGCCGCGCTCGGCCGGGTGGAACGCATCCATATCGAATTCCGCGGTCATTGCCGCAAGTGCCAGACACGGCCGCGCACCGTCGCCTGAACGCCGGTATGATATTTTTTATTCTTGACTAATAATCATTATTATTTAGGATTGCAGTATTGGAAACCAGGTAAAAGAAAGGATTAGCCCATGGGAACCAAGGGAAGAGAAATCGTTGACATGGATATCAACCAGTTGTTGAAGGTCCTGAACAAGGCTTTCGCGGACGAGTGGCTGGCCTATTACCAGTATTGGATCGGCGCGAAGGTGGTGAAAGGGCCGATGAAGGAAGCCGTGATCGCGGAATTGATCCAGCATGCGGCCGACGAGTTGCGCCATGCCGACATGCTGGCCATGCGCATCATCCAGCTTGGCGGCACGCCGATCACCAAGCCGGAAGATTGGTACAAGCACACCAATTGCGGCTACGAAGCGCCGGACGACCCGTTCGTCAAAAAGGTGCTGGAGCAGAATATCGCCGGCGAACAATGCGCGATCATGACCTACCGCAAACTGGTGAATCTCACCATGGGCAAGGACCCGGTCACCTATAACACCGTCCTCCAGATTCTGCAGGACGAGGTCGAACACGAGGAGGACCTCCAGGCGGAAATGGAAGACCTGGAAACCCTCCTGCAAACGCATGGAAAGTGAAGCGGCGCGCAGAGCAATCATATCAATCAACAAAAACACAGCCAATCAACCAAAACCAGGAATATCAATTATGGATGCACAACCTGTCGTAAAACTGCCGCTGATCGGCGAACAAGCGCCGGCTTTTAAAGCGGAAACCACTCAAGGCCCCATCAACTTCCCCGAGGATTTCAAGGGCAAGTGGGTGGTGTTTTTTTCCCACCCCGCGGACTTCACGCCGGTCTGCACGACCGAATTCATGACCTTCGCGGCCATGCAGCCTGAATTCGAGAAGCTGAACTGCAAACTGCTGGGCCTCTCGATTGACAGCACTTACAGCCACATCGCCTGGCTGCGGACGATCAAGGAAAAAATCGAATACAAGGGCATGAAGGATATCGAGGTTAACTTCCCGGTCATCAGCGACCTGACCATGGAGGTTTCCAAGGCGTTCGGCATGCTGCAGCCGGGCGCGAGCAATACCCAGGCTGTCCGCGCGGTCTTCATTATCGATCCCACCGGCAAGGTTCGCGCCATTCTCTATTACCCGCTCTCCAATGGGCGCAACATGGAGGAAGTCAAGCGGCTGCTGGTGGCTATGCAGCATTCCGACCAATACAAAATCGCCACCCCGGCCAACTGGGTGCCGGGTGAAGATGTGATTGTCCCGCCTCCCGGCTCCTGCGGGGCGGCCAAGGATCGGATGCAGAAGTCCGGGCCGGGCGTCAAATGCCTGGACTGGTTCCTGTGCCTGAAGAAATGTCCGCACGGCAAGTAATCCGCGGGATTAAGATCGTCTCCACGTCATGGCCGGAACGCCCGTGCGTCCGGCCATGACTTTATTCCTTCCGGCAACGGCCTTGCCCGCCATCCGCGCCGGTTTCCAAACTGTTTTTTGTGCATTTTGCGGCAGCTTTACAAACTTAGGCGCATGCTTCCGTAACATCCTGATTGACGCATTGAACAATTTGGTTATACTGTCTTTCGATTTTGTCGGGGTTCCCGGCTTGATCGCGCAGGCAACCGTCAACAACCGTTTAGCAATAAGGAGCCTTCCCATGCGTGCATCCGTAAAAATCATGAGTGCCGTCACTGTCGCCCTGCTGAGCTGTTCCATGGCCCGCGCCCAGGACGCCGCCGCCCCAGCCGACCAACGCATTCCCTTTGACGTGCGCAAGACCGGCGTTGTCAACGTCGTCAAGGACAAGGACGGCAATGTAACCGCTATCCGGCTGGTCGTGACCAGTTATGAAATCACCCTCGACGAAGCCAGCAAGCCGTTGGAAAGCATGGATGGGCACAAGGTGCGGATTTCCGGCGCCTTCAGTTTTGACGATCAGAACCAGCGCTGGATCACAGTGAAGAACGTGGAACCCATCGCCGCCGCCAAGCCGGCCGAATCCGCCCAACCCGCGGCGCCCGCCCCTGCCGCTGAAGCGGCGCCCGCCCCTGCAACTGAAGCCGCCCCCGCCGCTGAACCGGCCAAGGACGCGGCCAAGCCCGAAGCCGCGCCCGCGGAAGGCGCCGCTCCGGCTGCACCGGCCAAATAATTTTTCACGGGCCGACGCCCGTTGCAGCAACGGGGCCGACTGCCAGCGCCGCCGGCGCGGATAGCGCCGGTGGCGCTGCCTTTTTGACTTGCCTGTATGAATGCACCGCCAGCCAATCTCACTGTCCGGACGCGCGTGGCGCCCTCGCCCACCGGCGCCCCCCATATCGGCACCGCCTTCATCGCCTTGTTCAATTACGCCTTTGCTAAAAGGCACGGCGGCCAATTCATCCTGCGCGTGGAGGATACCGATCAGGCGCGTTCCACGGCGGAATCGGAACAGGCCATCCTGGCGTCGCTGCGCTGGCTGGGCATCCCCTGGGATGAGGGCCCGGATTGCGGCGGGCCGCACGCGCCCTACCGCCAGAGCGAACGCACAAATATTTACCGCGAACATGCCCGCCGGCTGCTGGATACCGGGGCGGCCTACCCCTGCTTCTGCACGGCGGAGCGCCTGGCGGAACTGCGCCGGCTGCAGGCCGGCACGGACAGCGCCGGTTATGACGGATTATGCGCCGGCCTGGCGCCGGCGGACGCCGCGCGCCGGATGGCGGCCGGCGAGCCGCATGTCCTCCGCCTGCGACCGCCGGCGGACGGCGAATGCGTCATGCGCGACCGGCTGCGCGGCGAAATCCGGATTCCCTGGGCCAAGGTGGACCACCAGGTGTTATTGAAATCGGACGGCTTCCCCACCTACCACCTGGCCAACGTCGTGGACGATCGTTTGATGGCCATCACGCATGTCATCCGCGGCGAAGAATGGCTGAGTTCCCTGCCCAAGCATCTCCTGCTCTACCAGGCCTTCGGCTGGACGCCGCCGGAATTCATCCATCTCCCGCTTTTGCGCAACCCGGATAAATCCAAGCTCTCCAAGCGCCGCAATCCCACCAGCATCCTGTATTACCAGCGCGCCGGATTCCTGCCGGAAGCGCTGATCAATTACCTCGGCCTGCTGACTTACAGCTTTGCGGACGGCCGCGAAAGTTTCACGCTCGCGGAGTTGGCGCAGAATTTCGAGATTGACCGGGTCAGCCTCGGCGGGCCGGTTTTCGATCTCCAAAAACTGCAAAATTTCAACGGCCGCTACCTGCGCGCCCTGCCGGCGGCAACCCTCTGCCAGCGCCTGCGGGAATGGATGCTGAACGACGCCACCTGGCAAAAAATCGTGCCCCTGGCCCAGCCGCGTCTGAACCAGTTGGCGGATTTCATCCCCCAGGCCGCCTTCCTGTTTGCCGACCGCTTGGACTATGCTCCCGGCCTGCTGTTGCAGAGCGCCGGCGGCCTCGATGGGCTGCGCGTGGCGCAATTGCTGAAAACCGCTCAATGGGAGATCGAAAAGCCGCCGGTTTGGAACCTGGCCGCCATCCGCGGCATCTTCAACCGGCTGGCGGAACGGGAAAACCTGAAACTGAAACAATGCATGCCGGTCTTTTACGTGGCCCTGGCCGGCGCGCCGGCGGCCCTCCCGGCTTTTGACGCCATGGAACTGCTGGGCCGCGACCTGACGCTGCGGCGCCTGCAGTACGCCCTGGAAGCCCTTGAAACCCAGGGCATCGCCCTGAAGGGAAAACTATTGAAAGAACTGGAAAAAAGCTACCACGCGATTTACGGCGGCGCGGATTAGCGGGCGCCGCCGCAGTCAAATTTCAGCAATCGCACATCCTTGAGAAAATTTCAAAACAAACGAGCAAATTTCAAAACTCACGTTTTGAATGAATTCAGG
>CAZYXU010000065.1:0-9304 GCA_964650945.1 uncultured Verrucomicrobiota bacterium
ACATGTCAGTAACTATCAATAAAAAGTGTCAAACGGAAGTCAGGACTCGACAGATACGGGATGCGGGATGAAAAAAGGAAATATATGATCAATAAAAATCGCAAACGTTTGCCGGGCGGCGTCTGGTCGGCGGCGCCCACGCCGTTCGACGCGCGCATGGAATTGGACAAAGACGCCCTGGAACGCATGCTTGAGCACGACCGGCGGCTGGGGATCAACGGCTATTTCATCGCCGGGACCAACGGCGAGGGCCCCTGGATGCGCGACGCCCAGCGCCGGCAGTTGCTGGAATATTATGTCCGGCGCGTGCGCGGGCGTGTGCCGCTGGCCATGCAGGTGACGGATAATTCCGCCGCGCGGATGCTGGACAACATCGCCATGGCCCGCGATGCCGGCGCGGATGTCGCCGTGATCGCTCCGCCGTATTTTATCGCCAATAAAACTCCCGCGCATATCCTGCAAATCTACCTGGAAGCGGTCCGCCGGAGCCCGCTGCCGATTGGCATCTATGACCGCGGAGTGAATGGGCCGCTGCCGGTCACCGCCGCCATGCTGGGAAAAATCTGCGCCGAACCCCGGGTGGTGATGGTCAAGGACAGCTCGGCGGACCTGCAGCGCATGCGGACCGTCCTGGCCGTCCGCCGCCGCCGGCCGGACTTGGTGCTGTTGAACGGCTGGGAATTCAACTGCGTGCCTTATCTCCAGGCCGGCTACGACGGCTTGCTTTTGGGCGGCGGCGTGTTCAACGGCTATCTCGCGCATCAGATTATCGCCGCCGTGCGCGCCGGCGATCTGCCGCACGCGGAAAAATTGCAGGCCCGCATGAACCGCCTGATGTTCGACGTTTACGGCGGCAAAAAAATCCAGTGCTGGCTGGCCGGGGAAAAGCAATTGCTGGTGGAAATGGGCATCTTTCATACCTGCCGCAATTATCCCCAGTACCCGCTCACGGACGCCTGCCGGCGCGCCATCCGGCGCGCGCTGCAACGCGATGCGGAATACCTGTTGTGCGATTGAACGCCGAACGCTGCATATCAAACCCTGTACCCAAGGCGCCATATGAGCATCGTGAAAAATCCCAACCAAATCCGCCTGGGCATGATCGGCATGTCCGAAGGCAACGGGCACCCCTATTCCTGGAGCGCGATTTTTAACGGGTATGACGAGGCCCGCATGACCGCCGAGTGCCCTTACGCCGGGATTCCCGAGTATCTCAACCTGGAACCCAAGGATACCCTGCGCATCGGCGGCGCCAATGTCACCCACATCTGTTGCAATCGCCGGAAGGACGCCGAGCATGTCGCGCAGTGTTCCCTGATTCCCCACGTGGTGGACCGGCCGGAAGATATGCTGGGCGCGGTGGACGCGGTCATTATCGGCACGGACATCGGCGGCGAACATGTGCAACGCGCCCGGCCGTTCGTGGAAGCCGGATTGCCGTTGTTCATCGACAAACCGCTCTGCGACAACCGCGCCGACCTGGCGGTGTTCCGCAAGTGGATCGTCGAGGAACGCCGTCCGATCATGTCCTCCAGTTCCTTGCGCTATTCCAAGGAGTTCCGCCCCTATCACCAGTCCACGCATGAACTGGGGCCGTTGCGTTTCGTTTCCATCACCATGTCGAAAAAATGGGAGACTTACGGGATTCATGCCCTGGAAGCGCTTTATCCGATCGTGGGACCGGGATTTAAAACCATTCGGAATATCGGAACTTATGAGCGCAATATCGTGCATATGGTCCACCAGCGGGGGATAGACATCGTCATTGCCTGCATCAAGGACGTGCAATTCGGCGGCGCGCTGCGGCTGGCCGGCGTCAAGGGCAATGTCACTGTCTGTTCCAAGGACACCTTTTACGCCTTCAAAGCGCAACTGGCCGCCTTTGTGGGTTTCCTGCGCACGGGTGAATATCCTTATCCGTTCAGCGAGACGGACGAGTTGATGCGCCTGGTGATCGGGGGGGTTGAAAGCCGGGAAAACGGCGGCGGGGCGGTGGACGTGGCGGCGATTTAGCGCCGTCCCATCCCGGCCGGCTGCGCCAAAATGCAGACGGGAGCGACAACATGTTTGATCTCAAAAACAAGCAAGCGGCGTTTTTCGGCGCGGTGGGATATCTGGCCACCCCCATTGTCTGGCGGATGGCGGAATTGGGCGCCGACCTGATCCTGGCGGACGCCAACGCGGAGCGCGCGGAAAAAGTCGCCGGCGAAATGCGCGCCCGGTATCCGGGGCAGAAGTTCGAATGGTTGGCCGTCAATACCGGAGATTATGCCGGGATTGACGCCGGCTTCGAAAAAATCAAGCAGAGTTTCGGCCGGCTGGATATTATGGTTTCCGGCATCTCGGCCGGCAACAATCTGACCGTCGAGGAATTTACGCCGGAAGCCTTGAACCAGACTTTTGCCGCGCATGTCACCGGATCGTTTTTATTGGCGCGGCATGCCGCCAGGCTGATGCCGGACGGCGGCAGCATTGTGCTTTTTTCGTCCATGTATGGCCAGGTTGCTCCGGCGCCGGCCATCTACCGCGCGCCGATGAAAGCCAATCCGATCGATTACGGCCTGGCCAAGGCGGCGCTGAACCAGATGATTCGTTACCTGGCGGTTTATTGGGGGCCCCAGGGCATCCGCGTCAACGGCGTGGCGCCCGGGCCGTTTCCCAATCCCGGCAAATATCATGGCGAGGAAGCGTTTTTGGAACGGCTCAAAGACCGGGTGCCGATGGGGCGCGTCGGCCGGCAGGATGAGATGTGCGGCGCGGTGATCTATCTCGCTTCCGATGCGTCAAGCTTTACCAACGGGCATGTGTTGGTCGTGGATGGCGGATGGACTGTCTGGTAAAAAGGGAACAATATGCATGTGCTTGAAAGTTTTTCGTTGAAAGGCAAAGTTGCTTTGCTCACCGGCGGCGCGGGACTGTATGGCCGTCAGATTACCGCGGCGCTGGCGGAAGCCGGCGCGGAAACCTACATCGCTTCGCGCGGCCTGGCGGCGCTGGAGGAGGTGGCGGCGGCGGAGCGCGCGCGCGGGCTGAACGTCACCGCCCTGCAACTCGACCTGGCCGATGAGGCATCTATCCGGGCCGTCCATGACGAGGTTTTGCGGCGCGGCGGCCGCCTGGATATCCTGGTGAACAATGCCGTGACGCGCAGCGCCTGCAAAGGCTGGAATTCGCCGCTGGCGGCGTATGACCAGAGTATGCACGTCAACGCCTCCGCCCTGTTCATGCTCACCAACCTGGTTGCCGAAGACATGAAAAAGCAGCGCGGCGGTTCGATCATCAATATCGGTTCGATGATGGGGATGGTGGGGGTGGAATTCGCCAACTACCGGGGCACGGCCATGGGGGAAAATCCTTCGCCGATTTATTCCTACGAAAAGGGCGGCATGCTGAACTTCACCCGCTGGGCCGCCAGCCTGCTGGGTGAATACAACGTACGGGTCAATTGCGTGTCGCCCGGCGGGTTGTGGATGCCGGAACATCCGGCGCAATTCGTCAAACAATACAGCGAACGCACGCAGTTGGGGCGCATGGCCAACGATACCGATTTGAAAGGCATCATCGTTTTCCTCGGTTCGGACGCCTCCGCTTACATTACCGGGGCCAACATTCCCGTGGACGGCGGCTATACCGCCAAGTGAAAATATGACCAAAGAAATCATGACGCGCCAGGCGTCGGACAATGTCTATCTGCACAAGGATTTCCACTGTGCGCTGAACGAATCGCTGGAATACCTGCGCGTCAACTTCGGCGAAGCGGCGGCGCGCGAATACCTGCGCCGGTTCGCCGCCGCCTACCACGCGCCCCTGGCCGCGGAGTTGCGCCGGCGGGGCCTGGCGGCGCTGCGCGAGTATTTTGAAAATATTTACCGGGTGGAAGGCGGGCGCGTCCGGATTACGGGCGATGAAAATGAACTGCGGATCGCGGTCGAGCAATGCCCGGCTGTGGAACATATCCGCCAACGCGGCGGGCTGCCGTCCGCCCTTTACGCGGAAACCACCCGCGTGGTCTGCGAGACCATCTGCCGCGACACTCCGTTCGCCTTTGAATTATGCGATTACAACCCGCTCACCGGCGCCGGCTTGCAGCGCTTTTACCGGAGGCAGCCATGATCTCCTGCACTGAATTCATTCCCGCCTACAGCGAATTGTTCAAGTTCCTGGAAGAGCGCGGCGGCAAGGATGCGGTGGTGAAATTCTGGGAACATCTTTCGGACAATTACCTGAACAACCTGCGCGACCTGGCCGCGCGCGAAGGATTGCGCGGCTGTTGGGAATATTGGGCCAGGGCGCTGAACGAGGAAGCCGCGGATTTCACCATGGAATTGGACGAAGAAGGCGGCGAATTCCGCATCACCATGCAGCATTGCCCCTCCAAGGGCCGCCTGCTGGCATACAAGCATTGCGAACCTTACCCGGACTATTGCGGGCATTGCGACCTGCTGTACCGGCGCGTGCTGGAGCCGCTGGGGTTCATTTACGAAATCGACCTCTCGCAGTGCGACCAGGCGCGCTGTTGCCTGATCGTCCGCCGGAAGTGATCCCACGCAGAAATATTCCGCGCGCTTGACCGCCGCCGGCGTTTCGTCTAAAATGCGGCAGTTGAAACGAGGTGTTTTATGATTCCCGTAAAAGTCGCGCAGGTTTCGCTTTCCAACATGGGGTTTGTGGTGTTTCTGCAGAGCATGCACGACCCGCGGACGCTGCCGGTCTTTATCGGCGCCCCGGAAGCCCAGGCGATTGCCTTGTGCCTGGATCAGGTCAAGCCGCCGCGTCCGCTGACCCACGACCTGTTCAAGCAGGTGTTGGACAATCTGGAATGCCGGATGAAACGCGTGGAAATCTGCGGCCTGGAGGATAACACTTTCTTTGCCCGGCTGGTCTTGGAAGCCAATGGCCTGGAATCGGTGATTGACGCCCGGCCCAGCGATGCCGTGGCCCTGGCGCTGCGCTGCGGCGCGCCCGTGCTGGTTGCGCCGGAAGTCATGGATGCCGCCGGCGTCATCGTCCGCGACCCCGCCGGCGACGGGCATTTATCGCTGGAACGGGCCGCGCCGCTGACCGGCGCGGACAAGATCGAAGAGCTCAAGCGCCGGATCGCCCAGGCCGTGGAGGCGGAACATTACGAGGAAGCCGCCCGCCTGCGGGACGAACTCAAGAAGATCACCAATTAAATTATCAGCATGCAATCGCCGTAGCTGTAAAACCGGTAGCGTTCCCGCACGGCCAGCGCGTAAGCCTGCTTGATCTGTTCCAGGCCGGCCAGGGCGCTGACCATCATCAGCAGCGTGGACGCCGGCAGGTGAAAATTCGTCAGCATCGCGTCCACCGCCTGGAATTGGTAAGGCGGGGTGATGAAGAGCGCACTGCGCCCGGCGCCGGCCGCGACGGCGCCGCCGGCGCCAGCGGTCTCCAGCGTCCGCACCACCGTGCTGCCCACCGCCACCACGCGGCCGCCGTTACGCCGGGTGGCGTTGATGGCCGCGGCGGCTTCCGCCGGCACGACGAACCGTTCGGCATCCATGCGGTGGTCTTCAATGTTAGCGCAAGTCACCGGGCGGAATGTGCCCGGTCCCACGTGCAGGGTAATTTTGACGTTGCGGATGCCGCGCGCCGCCAGTTCGGCCAGCAACTCGTCGGTGAAGTGCAGGCCGGCGGTGGGTGCGGCCACGGCGCCCGGCTGGCGGGCAAAAACCGTCTGGTAGCGCCGGCGGTCCTC
Source organism: uncultured Verrucomicrobiota bacterium (assembly GCA_964650945.1). Taxonomy (GTDB): domain Bacteria; phylum Verrucomicrobiota; class Kiritimatiellia; order JAAZAB01; family JAAZAB01; genus JAXGPF01. The sequence continues at coordinate 5,720 of CAZYXU010000065.1, forward strand.
GGCGGATTGTTCCGGCGCGGTTGACGCCGCCGGCCGTTTGATGTAGGGCGGCAGCGGCGTCCGGCCGTGGTCTTCCAGTAAATCCAGGAACGCGCCCTGGTAATGCATGCGCAAGCGCAGGGTGTCATGCCGCGGCGTTGCCAGCACGGCGGCTTGAATCCGGCCGCCGGCCAGTTCCAGGACGCTGTCGGGCCGCGGCGGGCGGGATGCGCGCCAGAGCGCATCCCATTCGTCCGGCGCGACTTCCTCCACCAGCAGGATTTCGACCCGCCCGCCGGTGCCGGCCTTATGCCCAAACAGCCGCGCCGGCAGGACTTTGGTGTCGTTCAAAACCAGCAAATCGCCGGCGCGGAGGATGCCGGGCAGGTCGGCTACCCGCTGATGCCGGATGGCGCCGGTGCTCCGGTCCAGGACCATCATGCGGGACTGGGTGCGCTCCGGCGTTGCGGTTTGCGCGATCAGTTCCGGCGGCAGGAAGTAATCGAATTCGGCGGTTTTCATGGCGTTTAAATCATTTTCCCACGCAGAAACGGCTGAAGATGGCATCCAGCAATTCCGGGTAATAGGTCTTGCCCAGCATCTGCCCGAGCTGTTCGGCGGCGGCGCGGATGGCTGCGGCAGCCGGCGCCAGCAGGTCTTCGCGGTGTTCATCCAGGATTTGCACCGCCTCGCGCAAATCCGCCCGGGCGTCTTCCAGGATTTTGCGGTGGCGCGCGGAAATTGCGGCATGCGGCGGCGCCGCCGTTCCGGGGTGGCACAGACGCGCCAGCAGGGCGGTTTTGAGTTCGGCCACACCCTGTCCGCGGGTCAGCGCCGTGGCGATGCTCGGATGTCCCGGGAAGTCGGCCGGCGCGGCGCGCGCCGGCAGGTCGCATTTATTGAGCAGCAGCAGGCAGCGATGTTTGGGCATAGACGCCAGGTTGGCTGAATCCTCCGGGTGGGGCGGCTGGGAGGCGTCCACGAGATAGAGGTGGATGTCGGCCTGGCGCATCAGCGCCCGCGCGCGCCGGACGCCTTCTTGTTCCACCTGGCAATCCGCCGTCCGCAACCCGGCGGTGTCGGCCAGCCGCACCGGATAGTCGCCCAGCAGCCATGTTTCTTCGATCAAGTCGCGCGTGGTGCCGGGGATCGGCGAAACGATGGCGCGGTCGCGCCCCAGCAGGACGTTGAGCAGGGTGGACTTGCCGACATTCGGCCGGCCGGAAATCACGGCCAGCGCGCCTTCGCGCAGCAGGTGCCCTTCCTCCCAGGTGGCCAGCAAATCGTCCAGCGCGGCGGCGGCGGTTTCCAGGCGCCGGCGGACGCCGGGGAAAACTTCCGCCGGGGTTTCATCCTCGGTAAAATCCAGCGTGGCCTCGAGTTCCGCGGCCGCTGCCAGCAATTGCTGCCGGGCGTCCGCCAGCGGCGCGCTGAGTTTACCGGACAATTGCTCCAACGCCGCGGCGGCGGCGCGCTCGGAATGCGCCTGCACCAGGTCCAGCACCGCTTCTGCCTGCAGCAGGTCCAGCCGCCCGTTTAAAAACGCCCGGCGGGTAAACTCGCCGGGCGCCGCCGGCCGGGCGCCTTCACGCAGCGCCAATTCCAGGATGCGCCGGGCCGGCACGCTGCCGCCATGCCCCTGGAATTCCACCACATCCTCGCCGGTATAACTGTGGGGCGCGCGCATCAGCAGCAGCAGGACTTCGTCCAGCACCGTCTCCGCCGTCCGGACGAATCCATGCCGGAACAGGCGCCGGGCCTGAAAGTCGGGCGGCGTTCCCGGGCAGGTGAAGATTTTACGGGCGATGCCGGCGGCCGCCGGGCCGGAGACGCGGACGATGGCGATGCCGGCGGGGCCCGGGGCCGTGGCAATGGCAGCGATGGTATCGGACTGGATCATACTGGGCATGCGCTTAAAATCTGGCGCCGGGCGCTCATGGTCAGACTGGATCAGCGGTTAATTAACGGCAAGCATAGCTGTTTCCCGCGCGTTAATCAACTCCGGGCTGCCGGCCTCCATCCGCTGCCCAGCCATTCCAGCATTTGCGCGCGGGTGCGCGGCGGCGGCCGGATGGCGCCGCCGGGAATTCCGGCGCGGATGCCATTCCAGCAATCCAGAATCCAAGGCACGCGCAGATGGCAGGCGGCCATGCGCGCGGCATCCCCCAGTACGGCGGCCGGATCGCCCTGGGCGGCGATCCGGCCGTGCGCCAGCACGATTGCCATGTCGGCCCAATGCAACGCCAGGTCCGTGTCATGCGCGGCCAGGATCACCGCGGCGCCGCCGGCGGCAATGCCATCCAGGCAGGCCAGCAACTGGTCGGCGCCGGCGGCATCCAGTCCGGCCGTCGGTTCATCCAGGATCAGGACCTCCGGGCGCATGGCCAGGATGCCGGCGATGGCCGCGCGCTTGCGCTGGCCGCCGCTGAGCATGTGCAGCGGCGAGTCGGCCAAGCCGGCCAGGCCGAGTTGTTCCAGGACTTCCATGGCGCGCGCGCGCACGGCGTCGGGCGCCAACCCCAGGTTGGCCGGCCCGTATGAGACGTCCTCGTAAACCGTGCCGGCGAATAGCTGGTCGTCCGGGTCCTGGAACACCAGCCCGACTTGCTGGCGCCAGCGCTGCAATCCGGCGCGCGTGTAGGCGGCGGGTTGTCCGTCAACCCGCACGCCGCCGGCGGCGGGCTTTAACGTTCCATTCAGCAGGAGCAACAGGGTGCTTTTACCGGCGCCGTTGGCGCCCAGCACGGCCACGCGCTGTCCGCGGCGGATGCTGAAATTGATGTCCGTCAGCGCGGTGTGGCGGTGCCCGCCGCAGCGCTGGGAAAGCGCTGCCGCGCCGGCATAACGGAAGACGAGGCCGCGCGCCTCCAGGATGGCGTCAGTTTCCATGATGCAGCCTCCACCAGGCCAGCGAGGGCAGGGTTGATAACAGGAGGATCAGCGCGCACAGCGCCAGGCGCCCGGGCGCGGGCCGGCGCACATTTTCCGGCACACGCGGCTGGCCGTCGTAATTGCGGGCGTTCAGGCCTTGTTCCATGGCGCGGGCGCGGATGATGGTGTTTTGAAAGAGCCGGGCCGACAGCAGGGCCGCCGACCGCCAGCCGGCGCGCCAGTTGGCGTAACCCAGCCGGCCGGTTTGCGCCAGCAGCATCAAGCGCCGGCGCTCGTCCAGCAGGAACAACATGCGGTAAATCAATCCCATCAGTTCCGTCAGGGCGTCGGGCAGGCGCAGCCGCCGCAGGATGCCCAGCAGGGAGGCCAGCGGCGTAGTGAGGCAGAGCAGCGCCAGGCAGGCCATGGCGCCCATGGCGCGCAGGCTGGCGGCGGCCGCCTGCTCCAGTCCGCCGCGGTTGAATTGCAGCGGCGCGCCGCCGGAAAAATCCAGCGTGACGGCCATGACCAGGAAACCGGGGACCAGAAACAGCAGCGGCGCGGCCAGGACGCGCGCAAACACCCGCGCGGGTATGCCCGCGCTGAAAATGGCCGCCAGGGCCGCCGCCGCGCCGATGACTACCGCGCCGGGGAACGGCGGCAGGGCCACCGCCAGCAGCAGCCACCCGCCGGCCAGGCAGGCGTTTTCCACCGGCCGGCGATGCCAGCGGTTGA
>CAZYXU010000065.1:9404-18577 GCA_964650945.1 uncultured Verrucomicrobiota bacterium
AGCCACCCGCCGGCCAGGCAGGCGTTTTCCACCGGCCGGCGATGCCAGCGGTTGATGTTCGCCCAGGTGTCAATGGTGCGCATCATGGGATTTATATCAGGTGAGTCTCATGCAAAAGTGTTCAGTGTTCGGTGTTCAGTGTTCGGTAATCCTGGAATCGATGCTTTACTTTATTGTAAAAATCCCGAACACCGAACACTGAACACTTTTGAAAGAGTCATAGATAGGAGTTAACCCGCCGCCCGGCGCCGTCCGCGAAAATATCCCAGGCAGTAACCGATGGCGCCCGCGCCCAAGGCGGCCTGCAAGCCGAACAAGAGGCTTTCGATCTCGCCGCTGGGCGGTTCGAACAGCGGCGCGAACCAGGGTGTGTAGGCCGGGTTGATTTCACTGATGACCTGGCCGGCCTGGCCGTCCGCCCCGGCAAAAATCTCCGCGCCTTCCGGCGCCGTATGCGGCATCAGCAGCGGGATGACCGCGAGCGCCGCCACCCCCAGCAGCAGCCATAAATTGCGTTTCATGGCAACACCTCCCCGGAAATCAGGCCGGCGGCTTGCATGGCCTCCCCGGCGTTGGCGCGCAACAGGTTCATCACCAGCACGCTGAGCAGACCCTCGCTCACCGCCAGCGGGACCTGGGTGACCGCGAAGACCGTTAAAAATTTCATCCAGGCGCCCAGGAATCCGGCGGCGGCATCCGGGAATGCCAGCGCCAGTTGCGTCGCCGTCGTCACGTAAGTCGCCAGGTCGCCCAGCATGGCCGCCAGGAACAATGCCCAGGCGAACGATAATTTCGCCGCCCGTGCCCCGCGGAACACGCCCCAGGCGGTGAAGGCGCCGACGATGGCCATCGAGAAAACGTTGGCGCCCAGCGTGGTCAGCCCGCCATGCGCCAGCAGCAAGGCCTGGAAAAGCAGCACGCTGGCGCCGAGCACCGTCATGATCCACGGCCCGAACAACGTCGCCCCCAGCCCGATACCGGTGGGGTGCGAACAACTGCCGGTGACCGACGGCAGTTTCATGGCCGAGAGCAGGAAGACAAATCCGCCGCTGGCGCTCAGGAAAAGCTTGGTTTCCGGTTTTTCCCTGAACAGCCGCTGCAGGCGGCGTATGCCCACGGCTAAAAACGGCAGGCTGGCGCAGCTCCAGCCGATCGCATGCGCGATCGGCAGGTATCCTTCCATGATGTGCATTTTATTCCCCTTTCAGAATTCCAGCGCCAGTTGCGTTGTGGTCAGATGACGGTCGGGCAGATTGCCGCTGAACCTGGCGTACAAGTATTCGACGGCCAGGGTGGTATTGCGACAGATGCTGCAAGTCACGGCTCCGCCGCATTGATGCCGTGGTACATCCGGGAAGTCGCGCGAACCCTCGTAGCGGCCGGCGATTTCCAGGTAAGGCCGGATCATGCAGGCCAGTTCGATATTCCAGGCCGCCGGCTGCAGCCGCTCATCCGCCAGCACGCCCGGCGCGAACTTTTTGGCGGCGGCGATGTATTCGCCTTCCAAGGCGAAAATCCCGCGCGCCAGGTGGATGAATCCGCCCGCCCCTGGCACGGGATCGTGCTCCGCGGGCATTGCCGCGGAATCGGTGGGGCTGGTGTTTGCCTTGATGCCGTCCTGCAAGCCGTCAGTTTCGCCCAGGTCGGAGACGAGATAGCCGCCCAATTGTAAAAAATCCGCCGGATTCAGCGTCAGGGATGCGGCGAAGCGGTTGAGCCGTTCCTGATCTTCCCCGGCAAGGTCGCGCCGGAACACGCCGGCCTGGATGTCGCACAATTCGCAGGCATATCCCAGCAGGGCGGCGGTTTTGCGGATTTCGCCCAGCGCCTGTGTCAGCGGGTCGCTGATGCAATGGTTGTAATATGCGCCGAAAGGCAGATAAAGCCGGCCGGCAGTCAGCGAGAGCGGGATTTGTTCGCTGCCGCCCAGGGTGACGAATCCCTCATCCAAATCCAGCGGTTCGGTTTCGTCCTGTTCCCAGAGCAGCAGCGCGTGCCCCTTGACGTTTTCGTTCAATTCGCCATCCAGGCCGAGTTCGAAGGTGGCCAGTTTCAGGTCGCTGGAATTCGTGCCGCCCTGTTCGGCATAATACGCCTGCACCTCCAGCAGCATGCCGGCTTGCAAAACCCCGGGGATCAGTTCCAATCCCTGCGGCGTCAATTTTTCCTCCAGGTTTTCATATAAATGCGCGTGGGGCAGGGGAGCGGCCGGCGGGGTGGCCTCCGCGCCGTGGACGTACAGCGGCAGCAGGGCAATGGCGGCGATACATCCTAACGGTTTGAGTATCATCGGGGCTCCAATCTTTTACGGGATTCAGGCTGACGGCAGGCCGGGCAAAGTCCGCTGAAATCCAGGAAATGCCGTTCCACCGCAAAGCCGGTTTGCGCGGCGATCAGCTTTTCCGCGACAGCCAGGTCGCAATCGTGAAAATCGGCCACGCGCCCGCAGCGCCGGCAGACCACCAGGTGGCAATGGCCGGCATGCCGCGGCGCGTAACGCATCGTGCCGGCTTCGTCGCGGATGCCGGCCAGCAGGTCCAGCCGGCAAAACAGGTGGACCACGCGGTAGATTGTGGCCTGGCCCAAGCCCTGGCCGCGCAGGGCGTCCACCACGTCCTCCATGGTGCGGGCGCAAGCGGATTGCGTGAAGAAACGCCACACCGCCAGGCGTTGCGGCGTGGAGCGTTCGCCGAAGCCGGCCAGCACGCGCCGGAAATCCGCAGTTTCATCAAAGACACGCTGGTTTTTCATGACAGATGATAAAATTATCATAAAAATTGTTTTGCGCAAGCAAAAAACAAAACATTGAGATAATATTATCTTGAACATCTGCAGCCATCGCGGAAATGGCACGGCCGCCGTTATGGCCGGCGTGGTGTTCCGTTGGCGCGGCGGGTTTCAATCAGGCAGTAGAGCGCCGGCAGCACAATCAGCGTCAATAACATGGCCGATGCCAGGCCGCCGAGCACCACGGCGGCCATGGGCCGCTGGATTTCCGACCCGTTGCCGGTGGCCCAGACCAGCGGCAAGAGCCCCAGCAGCGTGGTCAGCGCCGTCATGACGAGGGGCCGCAGGCGCAGTTCGCAGCCGCGGCGCACGGCATCCGCGGGGCTCAGTCCCTCCCGGCGCAACTTGTCGAAGAAGGATACGAGCAGGATGCCATTCTCGACGGCGATGCCAAACAGCGCGATGAAGCCGATGGCCGCCGAGACGCTCAGGGGGATTTTCAAGATGGCGATGATGAGGATGCCGCCGATCAGGGCGAACGGCAGGTTCGCCAGGACCAACACGGCGCTCTTGACCGAGTTAAACGCCGAGAACAGCATCAGGAAGATCAGCAGGATGGACGCCGGGACCACGATGGCCAGGCGCCGCATGGCGCGTTGCTGGTTTTCGAACTGGCCGCCATAGTCAATAAAGCAGCCGTCGGGCAGCGCGCCGACCACCGGCTGAAGCGCGGCGCGCGCCTCGGCCACGAAACTGCCCATGTCGCGGCCCCGGATGTTGCACTCAACCGCCACGCGGCGCATGCCGTTTTCCCGGCTGATCTGGGCGGGCGATTCGACTTCGCGGATGCGCGCCAGCTCGCCCAGCGGGATGCGGGCCCCGGCCGGGGACGGCACACGGATGGCGGCCAGTTCCGCAATGTCACGCCGTTTTTCCTCGGGAAAGCGGACGAGGATGGCGAACCGCTTCTGTTCCTCGACGACCATCGTGGCGACTTTGCCGCCGACCGCCGTTTCGATGATTTCGTTGATGTCGGCGATATTGATCTTGTGCCGGGCGATGGCCTGGCGGTCCGCCGCGATTTCCACCTGCGGGAATCCGGAGACTTGTTCGACTTTCACGTCCTCGGCCCCCTGGATACCCTGGATGATGGCGGCCGCGCGGTTGGCGCTCGCGCGCAGGATTTCCAGGTCTGGCCCGAAAAATTTGACGGCCAGGTCGCTCTTGATCCCGGAAATCAGCTCGTTGACGCGCAAGGCGATAGGCTGGGAAAACGACAGGCGGATGCCCGGGATGGCGGCCAATTCCGCCTGCATCGCGGCCACCAGCTCCGGTTTGGCGCGTTTGCTTGCCCAGGTATGCTTCGGGTGCAGCGTGATAAACACGTCGCTTTGCTCCGGGCCCATGGGGTCCTCGGAAATCTCGGCGCGCCCGGTCTTGGTGACGACCGTTTGCACTTCCGGGAAGCGCGCGCGGAGGCGGCGCTCGATCTCCGTGCCGACGGCGATCGAGCCATCCAGCGATGCGGAAGGGAGGCGCACCACGTTGATGGCGATGGCGCCTTCGTCCAACTGCGGCAGGAACTCCGTCCCCAGCCACGGGATCAGCGCCAGGGCGGCGATCAATAATCCGCCGACCATGGCCAGCATTCGCCGCGGGCGCCGTAGCGCGAAATCGAGCGCCGGCAGATACCCGCGTTTCAGCAGGCGTAAAATCGCGTTGTCCCGCGCCGCGCCCTGGGCGGGCATGCAGAAGGAGCTTAATACGGGGATGATCGTCAGCGATACCACCAGGGATCCGAGCATTGCCAGGCACATGGTCAGCGCCAGCGGCCGGAACATTTTCCCTTCCATTTGCTGCAGTGTGAACAGGGGCAGGAAAACCACGATGATGATCAGCACTGCGAAAACGACGGGCCGCGCCACTTCCCGCACCGCCGCGCTGGCGATCTCCAGCCGCGACAGCCCGCTGCCCGATTGCGTCACCAGATGCCGCGCGATATTTTCGGCGATGACGATGGATGCGTCAACGATCATGCCAATGGCAATGGCCAGGCCGCCCAAACTCATCAGGTTCGCCGTCACGCCCTGCGTGCCCATCAGGACGAAGGTGATGAATGCCGTCAGCGGCAGGGATAACGCGACGATCAGGGCGGCGCGCAGATTGCCCATGAACAGGAACAGGACCAGGACGACCAGCAAGCCGCCCTGCCAGAGGGCATTGCCGACGGTTTGGATACAGGCTTGAATCAGGGCGGTGCGATCATAGAAGGGATTGATCCGCACCCCCGCCGGCAGGCCGGCCTGAATTTTCGGGATGGCTTTCTTGACCGCCTCCACCACCAGCCTGGAATTCTGATCCTTGAGCATAATGGTCATGCCGGCGACGGCTTCCCCAAGGCCGTCGCGCGTCACCGCGCCCTGGCGGGTTTCCGGACCGATTTTGACCGCGGCCACATCGCGCAGAAAGACCGGCGTGCCGTCCCGGGCTTCGAGCACGATGTTTTCGATGTCCGCAATGCCCTGGATCAGGCCCAGGCTCCGGACGTAGGTCTGTTCCCAGCCCCGCAGCAGGAAGTTGCCGCCCGCATTGGCGTTGTTGCGCGCGATGGCCTCCAGCACGCCGGGCAGGGTGATGCCGTACTGGAGCAGGCGATCCGGTTCGACGAGGACGTGGTATTGCTTGACAAAACCGCCGAAGCTGTTGACTTCGTTGATGCCGGGGACGGCGCGCAGCAGCGGGGCGATCTGCCAGTCCTGGATGGCGCGCAATTCCATCGGCGTGTGCGTCGCGCTTTCCAGCGTATACTGGTAGATTTCGCCAAGGCCCGTGCTGATCGGCCCCATTTCCGGCTCGGCCCAGTCCGGCAGTTGTCCGCGGGCGGCCTGCAGCCGCTGGAAGACCAGTTGCCGGGCAAAGTAGATGTCCGTGCCATCCGCCATCACGATGATCACCTGCGAGAGCGCCGCTTTTGAAAGCGAGCGCATCTGGGTGACGCCCGGCAGGCCTTGCAGCGCCAGTTCGATCGGGTAGGTGATCTGCTGCTCCACGTCGAGCGGCGCCAGGCCCGGCGCCTCGGTGAGGATCATCACCTGGACGTTGGTGACATCGGGAAAGGCATCGACTGGCAGCCGCCGCCACGCAATGATCCCGGCCGCCACCAGCATCCCCGTGGCGATCAGCACCAACAGGCGCTGATGTAAAACGAAACGTAAAATGCGGTCCATGGTTGGTTTCTCCTAGTCGGCGCAGCCGGCGCCCATTTTTTCCCGCAGCACGTCGGATTTCATCAGGAAAGCGCCCGTTGCCACAATGTGTTCGCCGGGCGTGAGTCCCTCCCGCACCTCGATTCCCGCCGGGAAATCGCGCCCGCGGGTGATGAAGCGCCGCATGTAATAGTCGTCCCGCCAATGCACGAACACGAAGTCCCGGCCTTCGTCTGAAAGCACCGCCGCGCGCGGGATGATCAGCGCCGGTTCCGCGGCGCCGAGCGCGGCGCGCACTTCGCAGAACATTCCCGGCCGCAATGCGCCGTCCGGGTTAGCCACCGTGGCGCGCACTTTCACCGTCCGGGTCTGCTCATCCATGGTCGCGCCGATATAGTCCATTTGTCCGGCAAATGTCCGGCCGGGATAAGCGTTGACCGCGACTTCCACTGTGATTGGCCCGTCCGTCCGGGCCGCGATCAGCGCCGCCAGATCCCGTTCGTTGACATGCGCCCAGACCCACAGCGCGGCCAGGTCGGCCACCAGCATGACATCCCGGCCCGGTTCGACCAGTTCGCCGATCACCGCGTGTTTCTCGACCACCGTCCCCCCGATCGGCGCGCGCGTTGCCAGGCGGCCGAGCTTGGTTTCCCGGGCGTCATCATTTAATTCCGCCATGTCCGCCGCGGTCAGCCCGATGGCCTGTAGTGCCTGTCCAGCCGCCTTGAACTCCGCGCGCTGTTGCTCGTAATGCATTTGCGCGGCGATCAGTTCCTGCTCGGAGGAGGCTTTTTGCGCCAACAGGTTTTTTTCGCGCGCGTAGTTTTTTTCCGCCAGCGCCGCCAGCACACGGCTAAGTTCGTAATTGCTGAGCGCGCGCCCGAACTCCAGGCTGTTGATGGCGAAGAGCTCATCGCCCGCCTGGACGGTTGCGCCAATGTCCACCGCCACCGATTCGATTACCCCCGCCACGCGCGGGCTGAGATGGACGGCGGTGTTTTCATTCAACTGCACTTCGCCGGTCAGGGTGATCGCCGTCCGCGCCGGGCGGTTGCTGACGGTCAGGGCGGCCAGCAGTCCGCCCTGGGCATTCCGCCAAAGCGCCGCGTCGGCCTTGACGACCCCCACCTCGTAGCGGCACTCCGCGCATTGGTAGATGGGCAGCCGGTGTTCGCAGTCGGCCAAGGGGTCGCCGCCCTCGCCTTGGTGGGCATGGCCGGCGTGGGCATCGGGTTTTGTCTCGAGGCACGCAGCGCCATGCGCCGGGTGTCCGGATGTGGCGGCATGTTGTTCCCCGTCCGGCGCTTTGCCGCGGGCCGGTCCGCCCGCCGCCATCAGCAATCCCGCGGCCATACCGATGGCCATCGCATATTTCATAGTGTGTTTCATTGTGCATCGCTCCCTGTGAATTGGTTCCGGTTGATTTCTGCCAACGTCATGCCCGCCAGCCGTTCCACTTGCGCGACCGCGCGGTGGTATTCGGCCAGGATTTCGATCTGTTGCCGGCGTGTCTCCAGCAGCGTGCGCTGCGCGTCCTGGATTTCCAGGTGCCCGATTTTTCCGGCGGCGTAGGCCGCCTGCGCGGCCGTAAAGGCCTGTTCCGCCGCCGGCAGCGCTTCCCGGGCAATGGCGTCGGCCAGATTGCGCGACATGCGCAGGCGTGCATGCGCGGCCAGCATGGCGCTGTGCAGCGCGCTCTGGGCGGCGGCTTGTTCGGCGCGTTTACGCTCCAGTTCCGCCCGGGCCGCCAGGATGCGCCCGGTGTTGCGGTCGAAGACCGGCAAATCCATGCCCGCGGCGGCGACGAAAGACTGGCTGTCATCGGCTTGGGTCTGGCGGATGCCGGCCCCGATTTTCAGGTCGGGAATGCGGTTGCGGTATTCGGCGCGGACGGCCAGCTCCGCGGCGCGGAGGTCGTTGGCCCAGCGGGTCCATTCCGGCGCGCGGGTCATGGCGACCTCCAGCACGGCGATATCCGGCATCTCCCGGGCCATTTCGGCGAGATCACCGCGGACGGCCGCGAAGGCCGGGGCGCGGTCGTCCCAAATGGCGCATAAGGCGTTGCGCATCACCGCGAGCTGGCTGGCGGCGCGTTCCACTTGCATTTTAGCCAGGACGAGTTCGGTCCGGGCCATGGCGCCCGCCCCGGGCGAATCCTTGCCCGCCGCCACGCGGTTGGAGACGATCAGGCACGTCATTTCCACCGTGCGCCAGGCCGCTTGCCGCAGCGCCAGTTCCGCCTGGCCGGCCAGCACGTCAATAAATCGCTGGGTGGTCTCGTTGATCACATCCAGGCGGCGCGCCGCCAGTTCCTGGTCCGCCAGTTGCATTTCCAGGTCCGCCGCGTTTTTACGCAGCCCCAGTTTGCCGCCCAGTTCAATCGTCTGCTCCAATCCGATCGTGGTCTGCGCGCCGTCAAACCCGCGGTTCGCGCCGCTCCCGCCAAAATCTTCAACCTCGGCGGACAGGGTGGGGTTGGGAATCACGCCGGCCTGCCGGCGCCGGCCGTCCGCCGCCTGAACCGCAAAGCACGCGGCGCGGATGCCTGGGTTCCGCTCCAGGGCCAGGCGCAAGGCTTCCGCGTAGCTCAATGTTTCGTTCGTGGATGCCGTGTCGCCCGACGCGCTGACTGCCAATACGGCCGCCAAAGCGGCCATCGCCGATAAATATTTCATGCTGACTCCTGCTTGTCTGTGTGGGTGTGGGATGCCCGTTGCCATGCGCCGCCACGGCCCCGGGGGGCTGGACAGCCTTGGATGCCGGCGTGGGCCGGCGCGGGAAAAGGGCGGAATCCGCCCGCGGAAGGGGAATCAACCGGCGGGGGGGCGGAATATATCGGCCGGCAGCAGGACGGCGTGGAGGAAGAATTCGCAAGCAGCGGCGCCGCACGGAATATTCATGCAGTTGTTGGCGAGCTGGCCGCCCGGCAAATCCATGGCATGGCAGCAGAGGCAGACGCAGCACGCTGTCGCCGCCGCCGTGTCGGCATGGCAATCGTCGGCATCGTGGCAGCCGATTCCGCATGCCAGCGCCATGACCGTAAAAACAATTGCCAAGGCGCAATGCGACCACAAGCCATGATGTAGTTTGTCAAACATGGGCAAGAAGATACACGTTGTGCGGATGCAGTCAATGTTTTTTCCGCGCAAATTTTACAGGAAGAACTTAGCTGCCGCTGATTCCTGTTGATTTCCCGCGATTTCTTGGTAAATTTTAAGCGTTTAAATCTAACAGGAGGCT
>CAZYXU010000066.1:0-18411 GCA_964650945.1 uncultured Verrucomicrobiota bacterium
CGCAGGCTTCCGCGGCGCCGTGTTCGCGATCCATATAGGCGTCCTCCCACTCCACCGAAAGCGGCCCCGGATAGTTGATGACGTTCAAGGCCCGGATAATTTCCTCGAAACGGACACCGCCCCGCCCCGGGGTGCGGAAATCCCAGCCGCGGCCGGGTGTGCCGAAGTTGAGGTGCGAAGCCAGGATGCCGCTCGAACCATCCAGCGTCAGGGCCGCATCCTTGACATGCACGTGGTAAATGCGCTCCGGGAAAGCCTGGATGAAGCGCACCGGGTCCACCATCTGCCAGAACAGATGGCTGGGGTCGAAATTGAAGCCGAAGGCGGGGCGGTTGCCGATGGCCTGCAAGGCCCGGCGGGCGGTATGTACATCGTAGGCGATTTCGGTCGGATGCACTTCCAGGGCAAAGCGCACGCCGCATTCGTCGAAGACGTCCAGGATCGGATTCCAGCGCTCGGCGAAATCCGCAAAGCCGGCGTCAATCATGGCCGCGGTCGCCGGCGGAAAGCTGTAGAGCATGTGCCAGATGGACGACCCGGTGAAGCCGTTGACCACCTTGACGCCCATGTTGGCCGCCGCGCGCGCGGCATCCTTCATGGATTCCACCGCCCAGGCGCGCTTGGCTTCCGGATCGCCGGCACATTCCTTGGGCGCAAAGGCATCCGACCGCGCATCGTTGTTCAAGTCGCAGACCAACTGGCCGGCCAGGTGGTTGCTGATGGCGAACACCTCCAGACCATGCCGGGCCAGCAACGCTACCTGGCCGCGGGCGTATTGCTTGTCGTGCGCCGCGCGCGCGACATCCAGGTGGTCGCCCCAGCAAGCCAGCTCCAACCCGTCATACCCCCACCCTTTGGCTTTGGCGGCCAATTGTTCCAACGGCAGATCGGCGAATTGACCCGTGAATAAAGTTACCTTGCGCATTTGATATCTCCTTGATTAATGAGTCTCTTTCAAAAGTGTTCAGTGTTCGGTGTTCAGTGTTCGGTGGGTGCTTAGGGTTCAGAGTGCAGGATTGCCAGAGGTTGATGCAGGTTCAACGGTTGTTTGAGGTTGGTATTAGATGAAAAGCGTTTGGTGTCCGGTGTCGAATGTGAGTGTTGAGTGATCCAATTTTAAAAACTAACGTTTTGAATGAATTCAGGATTCAGGAGCCAGAATTCAGAATTAACACATACGATTCTATATCAACACATTACGTTGTCGTGAAATTCTGACTGCCGAACACTGAACACTGAACACTACGCCCCCCTGCGCCCCCCTGCGCCCGCCTAAGCCCCCCTACGCCCGCCTAAGCCCCCCTACGCCCGCCTACTCCAGGCTTCGGCGGGCAAGCCGTTCGGCGCTACAACAATCCCGGTTCAACGCCGGGCGGCCAATTCCCGGCGGGTGTCATCTTCCGCCGCCTTCTGGCGCAAAGCCTCGCGCTTGTCCGCCGCCAACTTGCCCTGGCATAAACCCAACTCCAGTTTCACCAGTCCGCGCTGATTGAGATACAAAGACAGCGGAATCAGCGTCAAGCCCTTGCGCGCCAGTTGCCCGCCCAAGCGGATGATTTCCCGGCGATGCAACAGCAGCCGGCGCGGCCGGCGCGGCTCATGGTTGAACTGGTTGCCGAACTCATAGGGCTTGATATGCACATCGCGCAGGATGATTTCGCCCTGCTCATAGTCGGCAAAGCCGGTGCTCAAGTCCACCAGCCCTTCCCGGACGGCCTTGACTTCCGTGCCCGCCAGGGCGATGCCGGCCTCGAAATTTTCCAGCACGATATAATTGTGGCGGGCCCGGCGGTTGGCTGCCAGGATTTTCCGGCCGGATTTTTGGGGGTTGTTTTGTTTTGCGGGCATAGGGCAGTATCTTGACAGCGCGGCTGGCGCCATTCAAACCACATCGGTGTTTTTATCCGCATCCAAAACCGGCGATGGCCGGGTAATTTCGAGAAAAATATCCTCCAACGCGCCGGCGCCGGCGGCGCGCGCGCGTAATTCCGCCACCGTGCCCAGCGCCACCAGCCGGCCCTGGGCAATGATCCCCACCCGGTCCGCCAGGTCCTCCGCCAGCGCCAGGATATGGGTGGTGAGAAATACCGTCATCCCCGCGCGCGCCTTGCGGCGCAATAAATCGCGCAGCAGCCGGATGGTAAAAGGGTCCAGCCCGATGAACGGTTCGTCCACAAACAACACCCGCGGCTGGTGCAGGAACGTGGCGGCGTAGATCAGGCGCTGACGGAAGCCGTGCGAGAGGTCGCCCACCATGCTCCCGGCCCGGGCATGCAGGTCAAACAATTCGAACAACTCCGCGCGTTCCCGGCGGATGCGCGCCGGCGGCACCCGGTAAATCGCTCCTACAAAATCGAAAAACTCCGCCGCCGTCAGCCGCTCATACAAAAACGGGGCATCCGGGATGTAGCCGATGGCCGCGCGCACGGACTGGTTCGTCGCCGGGTCGCCGCCCGCCACGCGCGCCGCGCCGGCCGTGGGGCGCAGCAATCCGCAGGCCATTTTAATGGTCGTGGTCTTGCCGGCGCCATTGGGGCCCAGGAAACAAAACAACTCGCCGGCCGGCACGGCGAGGGTCAAATCCCGCACCGCCCACATGCCGCCAAACCGCTTGCCGAGATTTTCCAGATTGATCATGCACGGCGTTCTTAAAATGCATCCGCATCCCGGATCCGGCTGATGGCCATGTCATAACTGATCAGGCCGCGCTCGTACAAACTCCGGATCGTGGCATCCATCAGCACCATGCCCTCCCGGCCGGATGTCTGCATGACCGAGGCCAACTGCGCGAGATCGTTTTGCCGGATGATGCTCCGCACGGCGGGATTGGCCACCAGCAGTTCGTAGGCCAGGACCCGGCGACCATTGCCCGGCGAGGCAAACAACTCCTGGCTGATAATGCCGTGCAGCGTATTGGCCAACTGCAGCAGAATCTGCCTTTGCGTGTTGCCCTCGTAAACCCCGACAATGCGCTCCACGGTCTGGATGACGCTGGCGGCATGCACGGTGGCCAGCACCAGGTGGCCGGTTTCCGCGGCCGCCAGGGCCGTGGCAATCGCCTCGAAATCCCGCAGTTCGCCCACCACAATCACGTCCGGATCCTGCCGGAGCACATGCACCAAAGCCCGGTTGAACGAGTGTGTGTCAGTCATGACCTCTAATTGGACGACGAGTGATTTATCGTTGACATGCAGGTATTCGATCGGATCCTCGATCGTCACGACCTTGCAACTGCGCTCGTGGTTGATCAGGTCCACCAGGTAATTCAAAGTGGTGGTTTTGCCCGAGCCGGTCGGACCGGTAACCAGGATCAGGCCGTTGCGGTTGCGGACGAATTCGTCCAATTTCGGCGGCAGACCCAGTTCGTCGCGCGTCGGTATCCGGCTGCCGCAAAAGCGGAAACTTAATTCGGGGTGCCCGTTGCGGCGGTAAATCGTGGCGCGCACCCGCCCCAGGTCGCCGCCGGGAATCGAGAGGCACAGCTCCCATTCCCGCTCGAATTTTTTCCGCTGGTCGTCATTGATCATGGCGTCGACCATGTCGTCGAGCTCCTCGATGGTCAGGGGCTCCTGATCGGCCAGGATAATCTCGCCATTCACGCGATAGGCGGGCGGCACGCCTGCGATCAAATGCAAATCCGATGCGCCGAACTTATGCGCGCCATGAAATAATGTGTCAAGGTACATGATTCGAACGCCCTCTGAAATTTCCCGGCCATGGCCCGGCCCGGCCGTTCGCCGGCAACCTTCAATCTCTACAAATTACACCACGGATGGCCGGGAAGTCAAGCGCCGGGTGAACCGCGGCCGGGACGAGGGCGACCCTGTCGCGCCGGCCTTGACCGCCAGGGAATTAAAGCGTAATATTCCCGCCTATTTGAATCGTGAACCTTTTAACCTGAACCTGCGCCATGCGTATTTATCTGTGTCCGGCATTATTGGACTGGCTCGTTTTCCTGGTTTTGTTTGCCGTGCTGTATAGCGCCGGCGAGCGCGGCGTCAGCACCATCCGTTGCGCCTGGCTGGGCGGCGCCTTCCAAATCAGCTACATGCTGGCCAGTTTGGCGCTGGGATTCATCGTGAACCACCGCAACGCCCGTGTTCTGCTGCTGGTCAGCACAACCATGAGCGCATTGATGGGCGTATTTTGCCTGTTGACGCAGGCCTATGTTCCGCTGCTGATCGGCATGGTGGTTTTGAGTTTTTCCATGTCGGTGTTTTTCAACGCCTTTCAGACGTTCATGCGCAACGAAACCATTCCCGGCGACCTGGCCTGGACGGTCGGTATCTACACCCTGGCCTGGAGCGTCGGCGCCGGCGGCGGGGTATTGTCTTCCGGCTTGTTTTACCGGTTTGGACCGTACGTGCTGTCCGGCATCACCCTGGCCGTGGGCGCCGCCATCATTACGGCCCTGGTGACCTACAAAACCCGCCAATACCGGAGCGGCGGCGTGGAACTCGAAGAGGTGATGAGCGGCAGCCGGCCGGCGGCACCGATCTACATTATCATCGGCTGGCTGATCATCTTCACCTCCATGTTCATTCAACGGCCGCTGCACACGTTTTTCCCGAAGATCAGCGCGGAAATCGGCACGAGCGCCTCCTGGACCGGCCTGCCGCTTTTCCTGAACATGTTGATCCAGGGGTTGGTCGGACTGGGCATGGCCAAGCTGCCGGGCGCTTTGTATCGCCGGATGCCGCTGGTGCTGATACACGCGGCGGGGATAGCGATCTGCGGGATGATCCTGCTGCAACCGGGAAGTTTTGCGGTAACTTTTGCCGGGGTCAGCCTTTTGGGGATTTGCTCCGGCGGCGCCTGTTTTTTGAGCGTATATTTCGCCAGCAATTCCGGCAACCGTTCGATCAACATCGGGGTCAATGAATTCCTGGTTGGGATGGGCTCGTTTGCCGGACTGTTTGCCGCCGAATGGTGGATTACCGCCACCCGCAGCCATCATGCGCTTTACCAGGTTTTCGCCGCCGGCCTGTTGATTTCCATGCTGATCCAGACGGCCTTGGCGACGTTTTTCCGGGGGTCGCCCGCGCGGCGGCAGCCGCGGCCGTTGACCGCGGCAACAGACACGGATTAAAACAAGGTGGGCGCGGCAAGGTCGCGCGCCAGGGCATGCAATTCATGCGCCTGGTAGAAAGCCAGCAACCGGGTGAAGTCGGGCGTCCTGGCGCGCAATTCCTCCAACTCCGGCAAATCCGGCAAATCAACCTGCAGGCGCATGAGCGCCACATTGCGCCGGACGGTTTCCAGATGCTGTACCAGCGCCTGCCGGCATTTTTCCGGCTGCAACTCCGCTTGATGCGCCAGGATGCCATCCAGCGTTGACCATTGTTCCAGCCAGCGGGCCGCGGTTTTCGGCCCCACCCCGGGCACGCCGGGAATGTTGTCCGCGTTGTCCCCCGCCAGCGCCAGCCAGTCCACAATCTGATCCGGCCGGACACCGGCGCGGGCCCGGACGGCCGCCGGATCGACCTTGTCATCCATCTTGCCGGGCGTAATCAGCGCCACCTTGTCGGAAACAATCTGCATCAGATCCTTATCGGCGGTGACGACCAGCGCGTCCATGCCGGCGTCAGCCGCGCGCACCGCCAGGGTGGCGAGAATATCATCGGCCTCAATCGCATCCCGCCGGACGGCGGCCACCCCGGCACAACTCAAGTATTCCTGGATTAATGGCAATTGCGCGCGCATGCCATCCGGCATCGGCGGCCGTTGGGCCTTGTACAGCGGCAGCAGCTCGCGCCGCGCCGGCGGAATGCCACCGTCAAAAACCACGGCGCTGAATCCGGGCTGCCAATGCTGCTGCAGACTCCGGACCGTCTTGATAAAGCCCAGCAACGCATTGGTGGGAATCCCGGCCTGCGTGGACAGGGGCGGGATGGCGTGATAGGCGCGGTAAACCAACCCCAAGGCGTCAAAGAGTATCAGCCGGGACGACATAAGCAACTCAGCATAAAGGCGTGCAATTGACCGCTGATCGCACGTCCGGGGAGCTTCCGCCCGCTGGCATTCGATTGCGCGCAGGCCGATGACCGGTCAGGGCGCGGCAACGGCAGTGACGCCAACCGCGGTAACCGCTCCGGCGCCGGGTGTAGTCGCAGGGACGGCGGTGCCGGCATCCTTGTTGATCTTATTGCCGGCGGGATCCACCAGATTGGCGGTGACGAAGATCAGGAGGTTGCGCTTGACGCTCTTGTCGGTCTTGCTGCGGAAAAGATAGCCCAGCAGCGGGATATCTCCCAGGAACGGCACCTTGTCCTCCGTGGTCTCCTGGCCCTCGGTGATCAATCCGCCCATGACCACCGTCTGACCATCCCAGATCGAAATGCTGGTGGCGATGGTGCGGCTATGGAAGATCGGCTGTTGCAGGTCCATGGAGACCAGATTGCCCCGCCCATCCGGCATGAGCGATCCGTAATTGATCCATTCCGCCAGTTCCGTCACCTGCGGCAGCATCACCAAATCGATCGTGTAATTATCCGGGCCAACCGTCGGCGTCACATTCAAAATCACGCCCAAATCGCGTTCTTCGAAACCGGTGGGAGTCACAAAGGCCGGGCTGAAACTTTGGGCGCCGGTAGTACCCAGCGTCTGGGCGGGGGTGATTTCATAATCGGTGGGATAAATCAATTCACGCACTACCTTGATTTCGGCATTGGCGCCGGTGCGCGTGGTAACCTTGGGCGCCGACAGCAAATTGGATCCGCTGCGCTGTTCCAGAGCATGGAGAATCATGGAAAGTTGCGGGCTGGTCAACACGCTGGAAATCGAGAGGATGCCGGCGGCGGTGCCGCTGGTTGCCGGAATAATGGTGTCGCCCGAGCCGTTCAGGTAACGCAACCCCTTGGTCATGTTGTTCTCGTTGACCTGGATGCGTTCGCGGGCGCTGACCGGCAATGACGACTGCGAGGCATTTTGCGCAATGATCCAATTGTCATTCAAGAGCCACTCGATGCCCAATTCCTCCAGATCGGTCTGCTGCACTTCCACGAAACGCGCCTCAATCTCCACCTGGATGGGCACGACATTCAGCATATTCAGGATCCGCTCGAATTTCTCAAGATTTTCCCCGGTATTGGACACAATCATCAGGTTCAAGCTGGGCTTGTAAACGATCGCCGTACCCTCGGGGAAAGGCACGCCGGCCTCGATAAAGAATTGTTTGATGTCGCCGCCGCCGCCCGCCGGCGCCCCCCCGGCGGGCGCGCCCAGATCAAAAAGACCGGTGCCGCCGCCGCTGGCCGGCGCCGCGGAAAGAATATGCTCGCTGATCACACCGGGTTGGACCTTGTAGGTGCGGGTAATGACCTCGCCCACCACCACGTCGGACGGCGTGATCACCACCACATCGCTTTCCACGCGGTATTTCAATCCCGTCATTTCCGTAATGAACTTAATGGCATCCAGCAGATAGACGTTGCGCAAAGTCAGCGTGACCGTCGGCACGCCGCCGGCGCTGGGGGTGGTTTCAGAAGGCATGGCAAACGGGTCCGCCTCCTGCCCGGTGGCCGGCGCGCCGGGCGCTGTGACCTCGGCGCCGGGGCGCTGCAAGTTCAGGACAATGTTCACCCCGCGCTCATTGGGCGGCGAATCCTTGTCGGCCGCCTGCGCCTGTTGATCGATGTATTTGATGACGTCATGAATATTCGCCTGGCGGAAGTCCAATTGCGGGATCATAATGCTGTTCAGTTTTTCCAGCAAGCGCCGGCTGCCGGGGCGGACGCCGCCGACCGACATGTCGACCTCGCTGCGCTGGGCGATGGTGCGCTTGACAGGCGGCGTCCAGGTATCGCGCACCTTGGTCACCATTTCCGTCTGGAAGCGGTTCATCTGCTCGGTTTCCTTGCGGAAGCGCCGGTCCCATAAACGTTTCAACTGGGCGGCGGCGTCGGAATTCAAGGGTTCGGCCTGCAAGACGCTCTGGAACTCTTCCTCGGCTTTTTCGAATTCATTAATGGCCATGTACTGGTTGCCGCGCGCCAGGGCGGCATTGATGTCTTTGACCTTGGCCTGGTATTCCGGCGCCTTGCGCACCGGCATGGGGCGGGCCGCCATTTCCTTGCGGCGGATTTCTTCGTCGCGAATGCGGTCATTCATGCGCATGGCCTTGGCGTGACCGGGGTAATAACCCAATGCATTTCTCAAGGACTTGCGGGCTTCTTCCAGATTATTGTCGCGATAGTAATTCAATGCCATGCGGTATTCGCATTCCGCCTGATGCATCCGGATTTGATTGCGGATGTCCACCGTATGCGGGCGCTGGGGCATCAGTTCCAGAGCCTGGCTGAAAGATTTCAAAGCCGGCTCGAATTCGTTGCGTCCCATCGCCGCCACGCCTTGATTGAAATTCTGCAAACCCTCCACCTCCAGCGCCTGCCGCCGCACTTCCTCCTGGGCCGCCAACATCGCCTCCGGCGTCAACGGCGCCGCCGCCGCGGCCGGTGTCAATTGCTCCGTGGCCGCGGTGGGGGCCGTATCCGACGCCGCCGGAATAACCTCCGCCGGGGGCGCCGCGGCCGCCTTGTCGCCGCCGCCAAACCAGCGCTGCCAAAACCAGGGCTTGTGCTCCGCCGGGGCCGCTTCCGCGGGGGCTGCCACCGGGGCGGCGGCGGTTGGCGCCGCGCCATTAGCCAGCGTCCGATCAATTTCAAATTCCGGCGCCGCGGCGGGAGTTGGCGCGGCGAGTGCGGGTGCGGCCGCCGGGGCTTCCGCCTCCGGCGCGGCTGTCACCGCCACGGCATCCGCCGCCGGGACCGCGGGCTCGGCGGCGGGCGCCGGTTCAACCGCCGGCGTGGCGGGAACTTCCGGGGCGGCGACCGCCGTTGCTGCCGGAACATCGGCGGGCAGGGGGATCGAAGCATCGGGGGCGGCCGGCGGCGGTGCGCCGGATTCCGGTCCTACGTTGTTAACGGCTTCGGCCGAAGGCACGGCGGCAGCGGGCCCTTCTTCCTGCGCGTCCACGTTCTGGGTGCAGCAGAACCACCCCACGACCAGCAATAAAGCCGAAAAACGAACATAGATGTTCATTAGCATGTATCTTTCGTCACAATTTAATCGGAGTTTTTTCCCCGGATACTTCGTTTAATACTACAATGGCATCCTGCTGGATGTCAATTATTTTATAAACTATGTTTTTTAATTTTAGCTGGGAGCCAACCTGCACCCGGTGTTCGGAATTGTCCATCGTATTGATCAATTGCGCCGTCAGTTCGCCCTGGCCCACGCCGCGGCCCAGCACCAGCGACACCTCGCGGTTGTCTTTGCGCATGCGCAGAATGGAGCGGTCCTCGTTCAAGGTCAGGTTTTTGACCTGGACCGGAACAATGCGCGGTTCGAATCCCGCCACCTGGTAGCCTTCCACCGCCTCGCCCAGCCGCACGTAATAATCGCGGTGTGTGCTGTTGTTGCGGACGGTGAAGAGCACATCGTTGGTCGTCAGGCGCTGCACGCCCTGGAAGCTCAGGGGCATGGGCATGCGGGCGATTTTCAGGAGTTTCAGCTTGGTCAGCGGAGATGGAAATTCCTTGGCGTTGACGGGGTCCGTTTTCAGCGTAAATTCCTCAAGGTTGGTAAAACCATCGGAATCCAAATCCAAGGCGGCGTCATCCAGCAGCGGATTCAGCCCATGTTTTTTTTCCCACTCGTCCGGCATGCCGTCGCCGTCGTTGTCCTTGTCAACCTGCGTCTGGGTAATGACCGGCTGCGCCGCGCCGCAATTCTTGTAGGGGCACACCGTCGCATCCAAAGGGATCGGCCGCTGGCATTGCACACAAGCGGTGCGCACCTCGGCGACCAGCATGCGGGCGGAGCTGGGGGTGATTTGAAACGGCTGGGCGACGGTTTCAATGGCTTCGTGCAAATCGCGCATATCCAGCGCCGCTACCTGTTTGCCGTCCGTTACCGGCTGCTCCCAGCGCGCCGCGACCAATTCCCGCTTTTCGCTTTCCAGGAACATCAACAACAGCGCCACGGAAACCAGCAGGCCGAACAGGGTCAGGAAAAGCGCCATTTTGTCGTAGGCGGACTTGCACCAATCCTTCAAATATTTCAAATCCAGGTTCATATCTTCACACTGCCAAGCCAATTTCAAAACTAACGTTTTGAAAGGTTGCAATTCCGCCATTCATCCCGCCGCGGCCTTCAAACCCCGCCGGCATCATCCCACGCCAGCGGCGGCGCGAACTGATACACTTCAATGACGATTTTTGCGACAACATCTTCCCGTCCGATTACCACCGGCCGCTCGCGCGGGTCGGCCGGCGCCGCCGCCGCGGGCTTGGCCGGCTGCGGGCCCGGCGCGGCGGGAGATTTCCCATCGCGGACCTCCTGGCGGGTGTTTTTCAGTTCCACCGAGGTTACCACCGTAAAGATCGGCAAGGCGGACAATTCGTTTAAAAACTCCATGAGCGCCGGCTCGCTGCCGCGCAGGGTAACGGCAAACTCCTGGCTGTGGAACAAGGCGTCCGCCTGCTCCGCATCCGGCGGCACTTCCGGCGAATCCACCGGCGCAGCGCCGCGCCCGCGCCGGGCGCCGGCGCCGGCGGGCTGGGAGCCGGCCTCGAATTCCTCGCGGGTCACATCCATCAACTGGGTTATGCGCGCATCCATGACGGCCTGGCACAGTTTTTCAATGATCTGGAGCTGCTGCACCAGGCGCGGGATGTCCTGCGACGCCGGCATCTGGCCGCCAGCATATTTGGCGAAGCCGAAGGTAAAATCCTTCGGCAACTCCACGCGGCTGTTGCTGAATCCCGTGCGCAGACGCCGCAAGGTGTTCTCCAGGAGCGGGATGAAATCCGAGTCGCCCATCGGGCGCGGCAGTTCCTGCCCTTCCCGCAGCCGGTCGTTTAATTCGTTATAGGCATCCAGCAGCTCGTGGTAATTTTCCTTTTCGCGGGCAATGTTCTCCGGCGAAGGAAACGGGTCGCGATTGTTAAGCTGGCCCAGCCGGGCGGTAACCGCCTGCAGGTTCTGCTTGGCGGCGCTGAAATTGCCGACCGCGACGAACAGCCGCCAGACCGCCAGCAGCAGCAGCAGCAGCAAGACCCCGGCGGCTGACAGGAGCCATTTGTGTTTTTTGAGCGACGATCTCATAGCGGTTCCCGCAGCACAATTTTGATGCTGAATTCCCGGGCATAATCGTTCTGGTTGGGAATCGGCTGTAGTTCGATTTGCGTCTGTTCGTCAAACTCCGGGCAGGCGCGTAAATTATCCCGGAATTGCGCAATGGATTTGTCCGTGGCCTTGTCGGCAAAAATAAAACCCTTTACCATGATCGCCTTGATCTTGCCGGCCATTTCCGCCGTTTCCGCCGATTCCGGCTCAGCCGCTTCAGCGCCGCGGCCGCGGCGCCCGCCCGCGGCCGGCGCGGCGCCATCCGCCAGCGGCGCGAGTTCCACCAGCCACATACCGTCCAGCAAACCGGCATGAATACTGTCAATCAAGCGCAGCCAGCGGGTGCGGCGCCGCGCCAGGTCTTCCAGGCGCGCGCTGCGTTCGCGCAACTCCGCCACGCGCGACTCCACCGGCTGCATCTGCGTTTCGACCGCTTCCAGCCGGCTGACGGCGGCGCGGATTTTCTCCATGCGCGCTTCAAGTTTTTCGGCCATGACGGCGAAATAGAGCCACCAGCATCCCACCACCAGCACCAGGCTGACGGCGGCCGCAATCAGCAACGGCTGCTTGCGCCGGAATGCCTTGTCCGCGACGATTTTCGGCGGCAACAGGTTGATTTCCAGCGGGCAAGGCAGCATGTGGCGCAGGCCCACCCCCACCACTTCGCCCATGACGTGCGCGCAGGCGCCGATTTCCTCGGCCGAAATCGCTTCGTTGACAATCACGTTGCGGAACGGATTGAGATACTCGACATCGGTTTTCAGCTTTTCCTTGAAAAACTCGTCGGTGCGCGCAATGATGGAAGTGCCGCCGGCCAGCAGCACCCGCACGGGCGCGTTGCCTTCCTGCTGGGTCCGGTAAAAATTTATCGTGCGTTCGACTTCGACGTGCAGGCGGGTCATCACGCTGCGGACGGTCTTGGACACCTTGGAGATAACCTTGTCGGCAAAATCCTCGTAGGCGCCGCCGAAAGCCACGGTGGCATGCGTGCGCTTCAGTTCCTCGGCATCCTTGAAGGAAAGGTTGAATTCCTTCATGAGTTGCTGGGTGATGACATTGCCGGTGCCCATGATCGGCAGGTTGCGGCTGAAGAAGCGGCCTTCCTCCACAAAAACCAGGTTGGTGGAACGGGCGCCGATATCGATCACCAGGACGCAGCCATCCACGTCCACATAATTATAGCGCACGGCATTGTAAAGCGCCATCGGGGCCACATCCACCAATTCCACTTCCAGCCCGACGGCCTCCACGCAATCGGTCAGCGTCGCCACCAGTTCCGTCTTGATGGCCACGAGCATGACGTTCAACTCATGCTGCGAAGTGCCCATCAACTGGTAATCCCACACCACCTCGTTGATGGGAAACGGAACGTTTTGCTGGGCTTCGAACTGGATGGTTTGATGGAGCTTGCTGCGCTTCACCGGCGGCAGCTTGACCAGCCGCAGGAAGGCCGACTGGCCGGTCACCGAGAGCACCACCGGCGCCGGGCGCAGTTTCTTCTCCCGCATCAAGTCCTGCAATCCGCCGACAATCGCCAGCGTGGGGTCCGCTTCGCTGCCCGGCTCGATGGCCATGGGCTGCATGGCCAGGTGGGTCAATTCCCACCCGCCCCGCCCGCGCGTGAACTCGGCGATTTTCAATTCGCCGGCGCCAATGTCCATCGCCAGCACGCGGCCGGATCGCCACATGTTCATAAACTTGGAAGCGCTGCCGGAACCCATGATGTCTTGTCCCCGTCTGCTTACCGGCCCTTGATGGTCTCGTAATTATCCCAGGCCACAAACGCAAACGGCGTCTGCGCCCGGTTCAGCAAAACACCCTGCATGGTGCGCACATTGCTCAGCGGCAGCCGCCACCATTGCGCCGGCGTATCCGGGAGGCCGGCCGAGGCCGCCAATTCGCCCTTGGCGTAAATTTCCACCGCCACGCGGTCCAACCCGCCATACCGCTCGACGGTTTTGGGTGACAAAAAGACCGTGCTCATATGATTGCGCCCCTTGGCGATGTCCACGTAGGTCACGGAACAGGGGAACAAGGTGAAGGCGCCGGTCTTGGGATGCTTGACCACCGCCGTATAACGGAATTCCAACTCATCGGTCCATTCGGACTCGGTGTCATAGGTCACGGTAATTTTTACCCAATCGCGCGTCTGGCTGTTCTCGGAAGGGCTGACCGCATATTCCGGGGTTTTGGCCCGGCCTTCCGGCCCCAACCCGGTCAGTTTGCGGATTGTGACGACATCCTTGCCGGCTTCCGCCGCAACGGCGGCCGCGACCGCCCGGCCTACCGGGCGCTGGGCCCAGAGATTTCCGCAGAACATTCCAACCGCCGCCGCCAGGACCGCCATTCTGAACATCCGTAACCGTGCTTTATTCATTGCATCCCCTCCATGCGAGGCCCATATCAACAAACTGGCAATTTAGCTGCCGCGGTGAAATTTGTCAAACAAAACTTTACTGATTTTCACACCGCCGCAATCGTTCCAAACCGGCCGACAAGGCCGGACGCGCTTGCTCTACATGACCCGCCCAAATCCGTACTTGCTGCTGCAGCGCAAAATCTTTCTTGCGGTCGCCATCCGCCGCCACACTGGTTCCGCTCAGCGCCGAAAATCCGCCGTTCTCGATGGACGCCGCCGCCCGTTCGCATTGCGCGCGCATCTTCAGGACATCGCGCAACTGCCAGCATAAATTCCGGCCGTTTTGGGCCAGTAACGGCTTGCCGGTTTCCGCCGCCAGCCGACGATCCAGGTTCCGCAAGTCCGATTGCAGATCTCCCGACACGACATCGTCCGACAATGGTTCCAGCGCCTGGTCCATCAGGTGGCTGAATTCATCCGCGTAGCTGGGAGCTGCCGGCGCGATGACCGGCGCGCTGCGGAAATAAAAATGATATCCGGCATAACCCAACCCCGCCAGGGCCAGCAGCAGCCAGAAGGCATTGATCTGGCGCTTGGCGGGAGGTTGCCGTTGCACCCGTGCCGGCCGGTCCGCGTCCGCCGGCGCGCCGGCATTCTCCATCGCAAGGAAATGAGCCATGGCTGGCATTGGTTCTCCAGGTTAACGTTTTGAAAGAATTCAGAAGTCAGAATTCAGAATAAAAACAAGCAGTTGATGGTTAACGCATTACGTAGTTTTTTTAATTCTGACTACTGACTACTCTCAAATTTCCCTTTTGTGAATTTTGTTTGTGGCTACTTTTTAAATTCAGTATTCCTCTCCCCCTTGGCGTCTTGGCGGTTTCGTTCTCCCTTCCTGATTTCTACCTTGGCGCCGTTGGCCATAAACCGAACACCTTTCGCGGACATGGAAGCCAATCTGCCTCCGCGGCGGCTCGGGCGGCGCCATCAA
The DNA here is from genome assembly GCA_964650945.1 of uncultured Verrucomicrobiota bacterium. Classification (GTDB taxonomy): domain Bacteria; phylum Verrucomicrobiota; class Kiritimatiellia; order JAAZAB01; family JAAZAB01; genus JAXGPF01. The sequence goes on from CAZYXU010000066.1 coordinate 14,478, forward strand.
TTGACGGATGGCGTCAAAGACGGCGCGAAACTTCGCGTCGTAGCGACATTCCAGTTCGGCCAATTTCCGGGCAAGTTCCTCGTGTGTTTCCAACAGGCGCCGCAACTGCACAAATGCCCGCATGATAGCGATGTTCACATGGATGGCCCGTTCGCTGTTTAAAACACTCGACAGCATGGCAACGCCCTGTTCGGTGAAAGCCATGGGGGCGTAGCGCAATCCCATGCGGTCAGCTTTGGAGGTCACAATTTGTGACCTCCATTCAGCAAATTCGCCGGGGGCAAGCACGAACATGAAGTCATCCGGGAACCTTGTCTTGTTGCGCTTGACGGCCTGTTTCAATGCCTTTGTCGGCACGCCGTACAAAGCGGCCAAGTCGCGATCAAGTATGACTTTCTGACCGCGCAGAAGAATGATGGCCTGCCGTATGGCATCCTCTGAAACCGACCTAATGCTCATGACGTCTCCCCTTTGGCGTCTTGCTTTGCCCTGCGAAGTCTTGACGAAGCAGGGGCGGTTCAATCTCCCCTCATCCCCCCCGTTCCGCGCAAAGGCGGCCAAGGCGCGGGCCGCGCCAGCGGCACTGGCCGCCCTACCGATCAAAACGACATCACTGTAGGGATTTCATCAAAACCCGCAACATTATCTGGCTCAATCCGGCAGCCACTTCAAATACCGTACGATCATCTCGCCGGTCCAGGCGTCGCGCCAGACCACGGCTACCGCGCGCTGCCGCGACGGCTTTTTCGGGATGTTGCCGCTGGAGGCCACATGCGCCTCGATGAGCACGGTATAAACCTGGCCGCGCGTATTGAACAGCCCGGCCGTATTGCGGATAAAAGCCTCGCGCTGGAGTTCGTTGGTGACGACCCCGGCAAACGCGGATGCAAAAGGAGTATCCCAATCCAGGCGGCAGAGGTCCGACAGATTGGTCAAGCCCGACGCAGCGGCGGCGCCGGGGGCGGTATTGTTGGTGATGAAAGCCGCCACGGCTAATGCCTGCGCAGGGGTCAGAGGGGTCATACCCGGAGCCGGCTGCCCGGGATATTCATCCAGCGGCATATCGGCAAACACAGTTGCCAGCACTTCGCGGTTGGGAGTGCTGGGATTCACCCGGCCGCGCCAGATGACGTTGGTGACCCAATCCCCGCAACTGTTTTCGATGGAAAAATAATCCATGACCGGATGCGTACGCGGACCATACAGCTTGATGGTCCGCCAGGGCGCATAAACCAGATACCCCAACTCTCCTACGGAATGGACTTGATTTGTGTAAGCCATAAACATTTCAGGGGTCTGATCGCATTCCGTATCAACGCTCCAGAAATCCAGTGTAGCCTGGTTGATCTTATTGGCGCTGTTAGTGGGCGGACTTTTCCATTGGCTGAGATCATTGGGATCCCAGTTAAAACGCGGATCAACGCATTCCAGAGTTACCGATCCTGATTGCGTATCGCCTTCTATCGTGCCAGGCAGTGTAATATTAAGTCTTAAATCACGATACGGGAAAACCTTGTCAACCATATTAATGTCAGCGCGCCAAACTTCAACGCTAAGATTGCTGACGCCGACATCTATTGAACCGGCTGGAGCGTGAATGATTGTGTCAGGAAAGTCACAAGCCTTAAATAAAAATCCGCGCGGATTAACTGCGCCACATTCGATTTTAGCCGGTGGCGGTTGCCCAATCCCGCCATAAGACTGTCCCGACGGCAAGCGGATGTTTACATCCATGGGATCGGATCTAACAAACGGATTCCATAATTCAACCCACAGGGTTGTTTCAAGTTTGTAGCGGTGAACGTCTTGCGCAGTGTCATTCAATTTCTCCAGGGTAACCTTATTGTCCAGCACTAGTTCGTTAATCAGGGGCACTGGCGCAACAAACGCATTGCTGAACTCACCTCCTCCAATTCCATCGTAAAACTGTGGACCAGTCATGGCGGCCGGATCAAGATAATGCAATAAATTGGTGAACAGCAATCCGGCCTGATCCACCGAAAAACCGGTTTTGACAAACGCGTTGGTAATATGCTCCCGCCTGGAGCGCAACGCCGCCAAATCGCCCGCCAGATTGACCTGCGTGGCCACCGACGCCGGCGCTGGACTGGCGGACCAGTATCCCGCCGGCGCGCTGGAATAAACAAAAAGATTGGTAGCCGGAAAATCAATTTCCGCCAACTCGTTCAATTCCTCCTGGGTTTCGTAACGCACATCGGTATTGCGGGTGTTGGCAAAACCAGACCCCGCCTCCGTCATCGCCCCCAACGCCAATTCCACCGGGTTGGTGCCAATCCCGCGATCGGCGCCACCCACAAAATTGGCGTCCAGCAGCCCGGAACAATTCAGGATCATGAAGGCGACCCGGCCCGCCAGGTTGGTTCCTGTGTCGGGATCGGTGCCGACTTTGGAATAAATTTCTAGCCAGTGATTGCTGGCAAGCACGGGATTGGCGGCGGCAGACGCCGCCGCCCAGAGCGAACGCGGCACATAGTTGCTGGCGGAGCCCTTGAGCAGGTCGGCGGCCGCATTAGCTTGCGTGCTGGTCCAGGAATTGGTCACGGACCAGCGCGGATAAACCAGGTTGGAATCCGCCAAGTTGGTGCCGCAGAGATTGTAAATCTGGTCCAGGGCGCGAACCAGCCCCACCTGCGCCAGTTGGCGGGCGCGCACGGTGTCCACGTAATTGCCGGCCGCCACGCGTTCGGTGCGCATGGAGATGGCAAACGACACCGCCATCAACACCATCAGCGACAGCACCCCCAGCACCATCACCAGGGCGATGCCGGCGCGTTGATTGATTGGTTTGTTTTGCATCTTTTTCACCGTGCGGCATAGCCCTTGCGGTTTAAGAAAAACACCCGCGTGGAATAGCACATCGCGTTACGGTCCAGAAAATCATCTGCCGTCACGCCGCTCAGGCTTTCCCATCGCCGCATATCTCCCTCGCTCAAGATTTCCAGATACAGGTCAACACACGCCGGCAATTGATTGGAAGTAAAAGGCAGTGGCGCCGTGATGGCGTTGGCAATACCATTGTAATCGGCGTAAACATACGCTTGAAAATCCACAACGTTTGAAATAACCGGCTCAATACTTTGATAGTTCCAATCAGCAGGCTTAACAAGATAAGGGTTTGAAGCAGTTTCCCGACGATAGCGTAAAGTGTGTTCAAAAGCACCATCAGTCTCAAGGCGAAATATTGCGCCTCTTAAAGCCCGGCGATTATCGCCAGCGTTTGGTTCCCCCGTCAACGTCACAAACCGTAATTCATTAACTCCATCCACCATAAAGACCAAATCCGGATTTGGCGCGGGGGACACACCCGGCGCGGCTTCGATCGGGCCGGCGACGGCCTGGGCAAGTTCCTGGGCCATGAAAGTCATGGCGGCGCGGCCGGCGGTATTGGCTTCGGAGCTTTGAGTGCCGATGTTCCACGAATCGGAGACCTGCTGGAAGATATTGCCGACCATTACCACCAGGATGGCCAGGACCACCATGGCCACCATGATTTCAATCAAAGTGAAGCCGGCGCGGAATAAATTGGCGTTGGTGCGATTCATCGGTGTAAATATCCAAGAAGTGAGTCCATCGAGTCACTTTTAAAATCGCCTCCATTGTATCCAAATCCTGGCGTAATGCCAGTTTTTTGTGCGATATTTTCCATTCCATCCGCTGGCTGCCATACAGCGGGACTATCGCCGGCATCCTGATTGCGCCACACCGTGGCGCTACTACAGTTCCGATTTGTAGTAGCCGAACGGCGTTCGGCATCCGGATGGCCCGACGCTCCGCTCCGCCGGCATCCGGATTGCGCCACACCGTGGCGCTGCTACAGTACCGATAACCGCCTACACCGTCCCTCCGATCCATCCTCCGCCCAGCACCTCATCGTCCCGGTAAAACACCGCCGCCTGGCCGGGTGTCACGGCAA
>CAZYXU010000067.1:0-11730 GCA_964650945.1 uncultured Verrucomicrobiota bacterium
CTTTCGGGTTTGCCGGGGTTTCCGGCCCATGATTGCGGTGTAAAACAAGTTTGCCGGGGTTCCGGTCTCAATTCCCTTTCGGGTTTGCCGGGGTTTCCGGCCCTCCGTGGGCCGACAACGGGGTTTTGACCAGGGGCCTGGAGTCTCAATTCCCTTTCGGGTTTGCCGGGGTTTCCGGCCCTGGGAGGGGATAAGGAGGAGTCAACCGCGCTGGTGCGCGGTCTCAATTCCCTTTCGGGTTTGCCGGGGTTTCCGGCCCGCCGAACGGCTTGCGGAAGTCCGCAAGCAGTACGGTGATGTCTCAATTCCCTTTCGGGTTTGCCGGGGTTTCCGGCAAGCTTAACGAATTCAGCAAAATTCCGGCCGCCGCGTCGGAGTCTCAATTCCCTTTCGGGTTTGCCGGGGTTTCCGGCAAAATAGCGCCAGGAGAAAGTAGTATGAAGCTTAACGAATGTCTCAATTCCCTTTCGGGTTTGCCGGGGTTTCCGGCGTAAAGAAAGAATTGTTCAAGCGTGTGTTTGTTGTTGAGTGGTCTCAATTCCCTTTCGGGTTTGCCGGGGTTTCCGGCTGCATCATTATAAAATATTGGCGTTAAACATGTCTAGCGGCATTTTCGGCGGGAGTAATGAAAATTGATGAACAAACTGGATGACTTTATTTGTAAAACCATTGCAAGCGGTTGTCATCCATGTGTTAAGACCTTTGGCGGCAGATGCTGAATTTTTGTATTCTTCGGCTGCCGCCGAAAATATAATTTGTGGCACTAAAACCAATCTGGACATGGTTTTTACGAAATGATATTTTCCTGCAAGAATGAAAACCAACGAGTCAAAATCAAACCAACTCCCCGACCAGGAACCACCCCCACCCCGCTTGTTCAATGAAATGTCCATCCTGGCACCGCTCCTGGCAATTTATACCACAGCATGTCTGGCGCTAATGGCCGCCGATTTCTGGCTGCGCGAGGCGCTGGATGTCCACCCAGCTATTACTCCGGTATATATCGCTTTGCTTGGCGCATATGCGGCCGACAAGGAAATACGCCGCTGGGCCGGACGGCCGGAACCGCCGCGTAAAGGCGCGGTTTTTGTCTATCTCTGGGCCTTACTTTACCTGGTCCTTTTTATCATCCATACTTTCAACACAAACTACAAATTACCCGGGGAAATCGGCGGCATCGTGCTCCAGGTAATCGCTATATTTTTCGGGTCAAAGGCATCAAAATATATCTACCAGGCGCGAATCAAAGGTGGTGAAGATGCAACTGGCGATGTAAAGCCAATCGCCTTGGAGCACCGTGAATTTGTCATTGCATATTTAAAGGCAAACGGCCGAATCAATCGCCGCGACTTCATCAAAAAATTCAAAGTGTCTGAACGCACCGCCACGCGCATCCTGGAAGGCATGGCAAATACCGGACTAATCATCCGGAAAGGCGAAGGACGCGGCAGCCATTTTGTGCTGCCAGCCAACCCAACCTAAAACGCGCCAAAAATGCGCCAAAAAGACGCCATAAACCTGCCGCTATGGTTAAAGCAGCCATAATCGCGCCATAATCGCGCCAAAATCACGCCAAAAACGTGCCAAAAAACCGCCAAATGCGCTAAAACAGGCCACTTAAACCATGTATAACAGAATCTTGCCGGGGCGAGTGACGGCGCCGGCGCTTTCAATCTTCGACACGCAGGCGCCACATATCCGATAGGCTAGAATTGCGTCTTCCTCGGCATCCATGGCGGCAATCAGTCGCCGCCACAATTCGTCGAAAACATCCTCGGCCAAGTCGCATTCAAAAACACTGTATTCGACACGGATGCCGTAATCCTTACAGATTTTGGCTACCTGCCGCAGACGTTTTGGCTCGCGAATATCGTATGCCACCAGATAAAGCATGTGTTTGTATTTCTCGCTGTTCGGGTCGAATTGAAATGTAGTTATGCCGACCCGATAACGGCTGAATTCATCTATGGCTTGTTCAAAGTCATCGGTCATGATTATGGCATTTGGAAAAAAACAATTTCTTCGTTAGTCTCGAATGCGCGTAATATGGTCAACACGGCGTTATCAAGTTCCTGCCGGAAATCGGTATGCGGCGCGCCTTTGGTCAGCGTGAATTTGCGCGTCATGGCATTTTCGTAGGCATAGAAAAAATCCTTGTGGGATTCCTGTTTCAAGTAGAAGCCGCTTTCCTCGGCATCATATTGGAAATTATCTTCGGTTAATACCCGGTGGTTGAGCAGATTAAGCGTAAGCAGGTCGCAGATCGGCGCGCGGAACGGCTCCATCAAATCCAACGCCAGGGATGGCCGGCCATGTTCGATGCCATGCAGGAATCCCAGGCAGGCGTCCAAGCCATGGGCGCGCACGGCGCCCTCGACTTCGCCGGCTAGGATGGTGTAGCACCAGGAAAGCAGCGCGTTGGCAGGATCACGCGGCGGCCGTCGGCTCCGCTCCTTAAAGGGCACATTATCCGGAAAGAATTGACCTAGCCGGGCGAAGTAAAGGGCGGCGGCCATACCTTCATAGCCGCGGGCCTCATCCACGGTTTCCGCCCTTTCCGCATGTTCGGCCATCTGCCGCAACTGGTTTGCGGCGTCGGTTTGTCCGGCCTGCTCGGATTCGCCACGATTGGCGGCCAGGCGTTGCAAAACCCTGCGGCTGTTGCGGATTTTAGCCGTCACCAAGGCGCGGGCAATGCGCAGGGCAAAGGAGGTATTGTTGGATAGTTCGTATTGGCGGATGCGTCTGGCGGCGTTTTTGTTGTTGTCGGGCGACATGCTGCCCACCCAGCGGCCATGGCTGGTGACAAAGAAACAGGGAATGCCTTCAAACATCAGGCGTTGCAAGACCGGCATGGTGACGTTGGGCCGGCCCACAATCACCACCCGATCGAGATCGTGCAGAGGCACGCGCATCTGGCCGCAGGACAGCGCGCCGTCCGGCGCCTCCTTGCGCTGGACTTCCAGGTGTTTGGATTCAAGACGCACGCTGAGCGTGTCGCCGGTTAGAACAAGGCTGGGCATTTCAATCCGTGTCCGGGAATATTGGGAACCGGGTTAGATTCGCGCGCTGGCAATCCACCAGGTGCAAGGCGTCGTCAAACAGGGTTTCAAACGTTTCCTTGGTGGCAACGCTATTGCCATGGGCAAGGATGCTGGTGTTACGAACAGTCAGATGTTGCAAGATTTCCGTTTCACGCGCAAAAAACCGTTTTCCAAGCGGATCGCCCAGAACGTACAGCAGGCGGTAAGCGTCAACCAGTCCGAAACGCAAACAGTCTGAAACATTGCCGTTATCATCTTGATATTTAAAGAGATGCCGGCGGATGAATTCGGCGCGGAGTTCGTCCGGGATTTTTTCTGGCGTCGCGTGGCTGGGATTAACACCGTGATTTTTCATAAGGACATGCCGGGCGGCTTTTTCAATGGCGGAATAGCAGCGCGCCGCGGCGTCCTCATATTTGCCTTCCAGTTCGGCGCGCCGCCAGGCGTTGGCCAGCAGGTCCCAGATTTTATTTTGGGATAACTCATGGGACTTGATGCCTTTCAAAATTTCAAACAAATCCAGGGTGGCTTCCGCAAATTGCCGGAATCCGCCGATCGGCGGAACGGCCATTTGTGCCAGATCGGTCAAAGGTTTTTGGACTTGCCCCAAACAAGCTTGCGCGCCCTTATGGTTGAACATATCCCATTCGTGATAGCCTTGGAATGCCTTGCCAAGCACAGTAATAACGCGCTGAACATGTGGTTCATCAATCCGTTTGTGGATGGATTCGATCAGCGCAGCGGCATTGCCGTATTGACCGCGATTAAAAAGATGCAATGCGGCGCGGGCTTCGAAGAACGCGACTTTGTCCCAAGGATTCTCGATTAGAAAACATTTTTCCCGGCCATCAAGCACAATCCCCAGTCCGCCCTTGTTCCGATGTTCCGATGTCAGGCTTCCGATATAGCTGAACCGGCAGGGGTAGCGCGAGGATGCCCAAACTACTGCGGCGCTCATGGTCTTAGTGCCGCCGGTATAATCAATCAGATTAGGCCATATAACGCCCTTGACATTCAGTTTGCGCAACGCTTCCGGCATGCGGTTGAGCAGTTCAAACGTGGAGGCGCCGACATCTTCCTCGTCCGGGGTGATGATGAATTCATGTTCCGGTATTCTGCCGGTGGCCGTGAACAAAGCCGGCAGGATTGAATCGTTGATTATGCGGCGCGAGTCACTTGAGGCGAAAAAAACGATCTTGTCCGGATTATGCTGCCGGATGGAGAAGATGACGGGCGCCGGCGTGCCGCCAACACTGGCCAGGAGGACAGTCGGTTGCGCCGGCATTTCGCATGTCTGTGTCTGATTGTCTTGGTTTATTGCGTTGTTCATATTTGCCTTTGACTGTTATTTATAGCGTAATTCGAGGAAATAAAAAGATAATGGACGTCCGGAGACGTCCGGGCTTTCCGGATATTTGAAATTTTAAATTTGAGATTTGAGATTCCGCCGGCCTGACGGCGGAGAGAGATTCCGCCGGCTTGGCGGCGGGGTGAGATTTCAAATTTGAGATTTGAGATTCGTTGTCCGCGCCCGTTGGGAGCGGACAACGAAGGGCGGGAGTTTCAGCGAATCGGCGCGCAGGCCGGGCATCCAATCAATGCCGGCTTGGTGCAAAATCTTGCGCAGGGCGCTGATTTCGCGCTTCAAATCGTCCACCGCCAGTTGGCGCGCCCAATTGCGGGCATAATCACCACCGTGTTTTTCCAGGAAAAGTTTGCATGGATTCACCGCTTCAATTTGACCGGGCGGCAGCGGGGAATGTTGGTTGATTTCCAACAAGAACATCAAAACCAGCATGGTGCGGATGCGCAACTTGATTACCGCATTATTGATGAGGACCACGTTCCGCCCCGGATTCAGGTGCACAATCACTGGTGGCGCGCCGGCATCAGCCAGGCGCTGGCGGAACTGCCGTACCAGACGTGAAAATGTTCCAGGCATTTCCCCGGTATCGGCGAACCGGTTGCGTAATGGCACGAACGGCAGGTCGGCCAATTCAACCCGGGCATTCTCGGCCAGATATATCTGGCCATCCACCGCGCGCAAACGCTGCTGTTCCTGGGCTGGGAAATAAAAACGCGGCGTCAGTTGCGAACTCTCGAACGGCTCCGAAACCAGCACATGCGTGATTCGGTCAGACTCCCGCCCGATCAGACTCATGCAGGCGTAAAGCAGTGCGCCCATGGTTTTGCGGCCACCGGCAATGGAGGCGATTATTTTACTGCCAGGGGTTTCGGTAAAAGCGCGCAACTTTTCGAGGATGAAATCGGCCACGGCGGTGTTGGCATGCACATCCCGGATGTCGTCCAACTCCATTGATCGGCCATGCCGCGGGTCGGAAGCGGTTAAAACCCGGAGGTCGTCCGCCGTGTCGCCAAACCGCAGTCGGCCATCCAAATCATGCCCGTTTTCCTCCAGTGCGGTGCGCAGGGCATCCCAGACCGGTCGGCCCGCGCAGGCCGCGCTTGGAGTGAACAGCTCGGCGCGGACTTGCGCGGCGCCTATGCGCGTAGTCAACGCCACAATACGGGTGGGAATAACCGGCGGGGCAGCCTGCGCCAGCGCCCAGATGGTTTCCGTTAGAACCGCCGGCGCCTTGCCGACCACGGCGAAGAGAATGGTTTCATCAGGTTGTGTCGCTTGTCGGAAGATGGATTTTGTGTCGCGTTTCATGGTGTCAGCAGTGTATCCGGCGGCCTGGGCGCTTGCGCGCCGGCGTCCGCCAGTTCCGGCATGTTTTGAGTGAACAAACTGTTTAAGCGATCGCAAAACGACTGCGCTTCCGCCGGTTGTACTGGCCGAATTTCATGCACCTGCTCATTGCGCGCTCTTAACTTGCGCAGCAGCGCCTTATCCGCTTGACAGGCCATCGCCAACGGATCGCCCAGGTGGGCGAGCGCCTGCAACATCCATGCCAGGCCGGGCGATGTCATGCCATCATTACGTATGTGCAATTCGCCAAACAACTTGGCAGGCAGCGGCAGTTTTTGTAAATCCTGAATTTGAAAGGGCGGTGTTGTTTGAGTGGCCTGGGCAAGCCGCAGCCGCATAGCGTATTCCAGCGCCTTGTAATACCGGGTAATGGCCTCCTCGCAATCATCAAGGTGGCGCAATTCGTCGGCACCGCGCAATAAGTCACTTAAAATCGCCAAGGTTGGCCGTGAATCCGTCACATCGCGCGCTAGACCGCGCAAATAGGCGCTCAAGGATTGGTCGAACAGGGATGCCTGTGTTGCCGCCAACGCATAATTCAAACGTTGCCATTCGAACATGCATAAGCCCCGAGCCCTGGCCTTCCCCACCCCCGGCGAGTCCGTGTAACAGGCGAGCAACTGGGCGGCCGCGCGGTATGCGCCGTTGCGGAATAATAAATCGGCGGAACGAATATCGCGTTCCATGAAGAAATCACGAGTGGCGAATGACGCCAGGCGCTCCGTGCCGGTTTTCACTACGCCATCAGCGCGTTCGCCCACGGTAAATACCAAGTCGCCGATTTCCTCGTCCAGCGCCGCCAAGGTGGCGCCGGCGCTCATCTGCTTGGTGCCGCTGGTGGGATTGACCAGCAGTTTTTCATCCGCATGCAAGTGGGGTTTGGCGGCGGCAATGGCCTGGCGCATCACCGCTCGGCAATCAAAGATGTCGTCATGTTTCGGGATGATAAAAAAACTTGCCGCTTCATTCTGTGGAGTGAACACATCCGGGCAGGCGTCACGAATCATTTCCGCCATGGCGATGGAATTCTTGTCAGCGCTGGGCGCCAGCCAGTAGCGGCGCGGTCGGATGGCGCGGATGGTGGCGGTCAGTCCCGCGTGCAAATCGGAATGCTGTCCGGCGGTGCCGGTGCCGACGGTTAGAATCAGCAGGTTTCCCATAATTCATTGTTCCCGATCGTCGTCCGCGGTCTTTTTAACGCCATGTCCCGGATAGACGGCTTTCAACTGGGCTATGACCGCCTCCGCGCGTTTTTTGCCTTGAAAACTATCCCGGCTTTGATCGGTCAGGTAGCGTTGACCCTTTATTTCGCTTTGTTGAAGCGAATCCGCCCAGGCGCGGATTTGGCGGCTGACTGATTCGGCGGCGGATTTGAGATTTGAGATTTGAGATTTCAAATGCGCAAAGACGACCATGCGTTCCAGCAGACAGAGGATGGAGCGAACTTCGCCGGCGGAGCCGCGGGCGATGTATAGGAAGGTGATAAGCTCCTGGCTGGTGCCACGCTCAAATCCCTCGGCGATGTTATTGGAGATGGAAAGACCCGCGCGTTGGATTTGGTTGGCGATGTCGCCCTTGAACCGGAAAGATTTGTCTTCGGTCATGGCAAATATCTGAACGCCCAGCGCGATTGCCGCTTGCCATACCGGCAGATCCTCGAATCGCGTATATTTCATGAAAAACCTTCGGTTTTTAATTTGAGATTTGAGATGCCGCCGGCTGGTGCCGGGATTTGAGATATTATATTTCAGATTTGAGATTGTGTTGCTGGCCCAGGATAAATAGGGGTTAAATCGTTCAGCATATTATCAATCAAACCATGACTCAATTGCACAAGATGTCCCTGGTCCCTGCTTCTTTGGTGTTGAATGTACAGACTTGATTTTTCAGGAATTACGTGACCCGGAAAATATACAACACAGGGGAAATACCTGTTTGCAAGGCGAATGATTTTCAAGTGTAAAGGGCTTGCCCAACGATCACCACCATCAAACAGCGTTTCGACTGTAATACGGGCTTCCGTATACCTTTGTGTCAGAGGCAAGCCCAACGCTGGACGATATACAATTCCTGATTTCTGCAATCCGGCCTCGTGATCATTTTTCCCCCAACTTTTTGGGGCTGAAACGGACTTGGTACTGCCAGCACGCCATTGTTTCAACCAGTCACCTGTAAAATGCAGGGCCATATTTAGATCGCCAAAGTCTTTTTGTAAAACAAAAACCCGAACAGATGGATTCGGGATAATTTTCGCTAATCCCATAATTTTCGCTTTAAACTCATCAATGTTTTGTGGCGCATTTTCTTTCGGCCACAACGATCCTGCTGCACGGCGTGAACGAGACCCAATAGCACCCAGTAAAATCCAAAGTTGAACTACAACATCCAGAATATATTTTTGTTCTTCAGCAACATTCATCCGACGCCATACGAGGCTTAATTGAAAAGCAGTATTCGGAGGTAAAAGCACTCCGCGTTTTTGGTCACTATTCTTATTCGGACGAAGTGGCCAGAACAGATAGTCATCCTTTATTGGTAAATTTTTCAAATTCATCGCAACATTGGATGTGGGCGGATTTCCCACCCTCAACATGACCGCGCTGGCTTTGGCACCGCCATGCACGCCGCCGAATATTTTTTCTTCGTCATCGCGGGTGCCGCCCAAGGCGCGGAACCACCAGCGGAGTTGGCCGCGGATGGATGGGACGCGGATTTCAGCCTGCTGCTGGTTAGCTCCGGCACAGAAGCAGGGAGTGATGATCTCGATTTTATAGGTCTGCCAGTTCATAAGGATGATTCCTGTTTAGGATACCAGGGCTGATGGCGCAAGTCCTTGTAGTCACGGTCTTGGGTTGCGGACCACAATTTTTCAAGCCAGGGCCGATTTATGGGTTTTTTGAGTAGTTCGATTTTCTTTTGAAGATTTTGCCACTCGCCTTTTTTGTCCAGGATTCTAATTACGGAATCCCTGAAGATTTTTTCGTTAAAATCCGGCATGGGCGCAGATGAGGCGGCAGGCGCGCCAGTCGCCGGGGCGCCAGCGGTTGAGGTGTCAAATATGAACCACCCATAGCCGGCGGCGGTTTTGGCGCCGATGCCATGATCTTGCAAGCCGCTTTTTAACCATTCAGCCGCCCTGGTCAGGGGGTCAAATGCCGCCGGTAAGCCCAGTTTTATTTTCAACCCATCAAGCCGGGTTAAGCACAGTAGTGCAATGGTGAAAATAAATTCCGCGCCGGCTTTCACCACCGGAAACACTTGTGGATTGGGCTGCTCATTGTCCAACGCCACCTCAATTTTGCCGGCATAATAGTCTTTGTGATGGCAGGTCAGAATATCCAGCTCCAATGGCGCGATCTTTACCGGGTAGGCCGGCAGAAACGCCACGGAACCGGACAGTGACTTGAGCGCAAACCCATCGCCTGGCGCAAGCCCCCCAAATACCAATGCCAGTTCTGCCGGTCCGGCGCCGGCGTCGCGCGCGGCATCGGCGGCAATGCCTTTTAAGGCCGACCCGGGGATGTAGGGTTCGCCGGTATGGCGATCCAGACATAGCCCGGCGTTTTCGATGACTCCACCGGCATGGTTGACAATTAACCGTCCGCCCAAAACGGCGGTGAACGAAGTGCTGTTGGGGACGGCGAAAGCCGCCCGATGAAAAACCACGGTGGATTTTAAAGTCACGGACTCCAAAAAACGCCGGCGCGATTCATCTTTATCGTTTCCCGGAAATTCCGGGAATTTATCCATAAACAATGAGCGTGACGCACATTTTGATCGGTCAGCGCCCAATGCTGCTTGTGTGTCCGCGACCATGTGAACAGGCATGGTTTATTCCTTTTTGCCGAACCGTTTCAAATATGCCAGATATGCCAACGCTTCGGCCGTACAGAGCCGGAGTTGGGTGGAATTGCCATTGGAGAGATACGTTATTAATCCAACATTTTCCGGAATTAAACCGATCGATTGCAAATGGCGCGCTATGGCTCCACAGGTTTGGGCATACCCCCCACCCTGTTTCATACTGAACGCAATCGTAGCCAGCAACCCATTATTGATAATTAAGGCGGGGAACCCGGATAATACATCGCCACCGTCCCGGCCACCTTCCCTGATGTCGGGTATTGCATCCAACGCGTTTTTCGCGCGGATTTGTTCAAAATTTTGCATTTGTGATCCTTCTGATGATTTGATATTTCAGATTTGAAATTCCGCCGTCTGGCGGCGGGGTGAGATTTCAGATTTGAAATTATTGCATGACAACCGAACAAAAACCCAAACCGATGGTTTCATCCCCGCCGATTTGCAGCATGTTACCAGCGTTTTTGAGCTTTTCCGAGAGCGGCGCCAGCGCTTTGGCATCCGGTTTGCGCTCGCCCATGACGGCGTAAAACAGGGTCTCGCTGGGCACATTCTCCTGGTTGAACAACGCGCCGGCGGCAACTGTGCCGGTGTCCGGGTTAATTTTGATGCGCTGCTGCACTTCGCAGGCAGTGGAGCAGAAGTGCGAGAATATCCCGTCGGACACGATCACCAGGCGATCTTTTAACGTTTTCCACAAGGCATCCGTAAAAATATTTTCCAACATGGACAGCGCTTTGGGAGGAATATCGCCGGCCTTCTCAAAACAATATTCTTCCAGCACGACGGATTTTTTAGACTTGTCAGCGTTTTCAACGACAACCTCTTCCGCAGCAAGGCATTGCTCGTCATTGGCAACGCCAATATCATCGAGTTGAACACCGCATTCCCTGGCATAGCGTGCCAGGGCCAGCGGACTGGTGAGCCATGCAAAGGCATTTCTGGCGGAGCGGACCGGAAAGCACAATGCGCGCGCTTCGCCAATCAACAATTCGCCGGCTTGATGTTCGTCACTCCCGCTTTCCGGGCCGAACAAGGCGTGCTTTTCAGCTTTTTCCGGTTCGGTCTCACCCCATAAATTACGCAGGACGCCTTTCAGGCTTGAGCCGGGAATGATGGGTATCTGGGTGTGGCGTTCGCGTTGGATCGGCATGTCAATCGCGCCGACGGATGAGCCGGCGCCGACGTGCAGGGGGGTGCGGGTGAAAATGTGCATGATGTTTGACGGCATGAAATATTCCTCCATTTTGTTGTTGTGATGTTCGCTGAAAATTAATTCAAAAACGAGCAGACTCCGCAGAACCCCAGTCCCAGTCCTTTTTCGCCAAAGCAGTCGGACTGGGTGCGTCCGTGCAAGGCACGGATAAGCGCGGCGGCATTGTCCGAGTCGGCGGCCTTGAAATAATAGACCGACCCGGACGCCACAGCCATGACGGTTGGCTTTGGCCCACCATATTGGTCGTTGTTTTCCAAGTTCACATCCCAGCCGGAAAAGAAAGTCGGTTTGGGTAGACAAACGCCGATGAGTTGCGCAGCTATTCCGGGCGCGGTGCGGATGCGCTCACGCCAGGTACGGCGGTCTTCGCCGTGGCGTTTCGTGTCGCCGGATTTGAGCATGACTTGACCGTCCGACTCGCGCACCCAGTTCGGGCGCCAGCCGTTATTAAAGACGGCAGGGGTGACAAGCACCCATTTTATGAGGATGTTTCCCGATGAGGGTGGCAATGCCGGTGGTGGAATAAGCGTGGCCAGATCAAACTCAGTCCCCTGCCTGACATGACACATCCGGCTTTCACCGCCAAGCGTGATTGGAGATTCGGTCAGTTTCGCCAGCGTTCGCAGGCCACCGGCATGTTTGGGATCGGCATCGTTCAATTTAACTTCAATCCAAAGCCGTGTTTCATCGTTCAGGCGCAGATGTTCGGCATTGTAAAACCGGCCTTCTTTGGCAGCGTGGGTTGATTCGTCAATTTCAATGCCGATGCGATACTCGGTCGTATATAATTTAGCATCGTGATTCTCAAGCGCCGGCGGGTGGGCGTCGTCGGCCAGGTATTGCCGGAACCAATCGGCGGTGACCCATTGCGGCAATGTGGCTTTGGATGGCGCGGT
>CAZYXU010000067.1:11830-18239 GCA_964650945.1 uncultured Verrucomicrobiota bacterium
GCCGGAACCAATCGGCGGTGACCCATTGCGGCAATGTGGCTTTGGATGGCGCGGTGTTGGCGGCCACCGGCATGAGCCATTCCGCGGGTAAATTGGTTTGGGTGTCGGCCGGGATGTTGGCGATGGGTGCCATGCATGCCACCGGGACGGTGGTATTGGAGGCGGTGTCGCCTTTGGGCGCCAGGTCGGACGGCCGGACAAAATACAGGTTTTTTTGTTTGGATTCGGCGTCATGGCGCAATGGGAATGGGCCGATGGTCCGCAGGGAGCGGAACGAATCGGATGCGACGTTTTTCATACGGGTGCCATGGGCGCCGGTTTTGTGATGCGTGATTGATTTACCGCGCGGCAATTCGCCGGCGGCGCGCAGCAGCGCGGCGCGCAATGCCTCGTGCGTAACGGTCGGCAGGGGCCAGTTGGCCCCATGCCCGCCGGCGTCCATCGGGCGGGCATCGCGGAAGAAGAGGGTGTCAACAGGTTGTAGCTCGTATGCGGGCATTATTTCTCCTCCTTCCGATCAATGAAATTCGCCACTTTGAAAAGCATGGAGAAATCATTGATGACGTTCCGGATATGGTGCGGTTTGTCTTTGTATTTGCGCAGCAGATGTGCGAGATAACTGTCATTTTCGTCAGTGGAGGCGGCATTTTCAAATTCCCTGCGCGGTTTGATATATTTGGCGTCCGCCTCATTTTTCGCATCCAGTGGGCGGGATTGTTGCCGGAACACCAGGTCGAATTCCTTGCGGATGATTTCAGGGAGCGGGAAATCCGGAACATCCTTGATCGTCTTGGCGCCGGAAACGTAAGTTGCAAGCCGGGAACTTAAGGCATAACCGAACCGGTTTGAAAACACCGGCTTTTCCCCCGGGATGGCGTTTGAGAGTTCGATGAAATTGCGGTAAATTTTCAACGCGCCACTGTCCCAATTCGCGCCCCATTCAAGTATCTCGCCGGAACGTTTGAATAGCGAGACGGCGAATGCCTTACGGCCGTAGTCCTTTTTGGCGCGCTTTTCCGCCGCCTGCGCGGCACGCACCATGCCTTGTAGCGGCGCTTTGATGTGTCCGATGGCGATGCCGACGGACACATCGGCGTTGGGGCCGGGCACAATCAGCGGCCAGGAAGGTTGGCCGGGCTTCGGGTGCGCCAGTTCAACAAAACCGCCATTGTCGCCATGCACGGTGAATAATTTTCTGCCGTTTTGATCCGTGAGGGGTTCGATGGCGCGGCGGCCTTGGAAGGCGCCGCGCAGGGCCGCCGCGCAATCGAATGCGGCAGCGGCCGGCAGCATGGCTAGCACATCATCACCGCCGGCGTAAATTAACTGGCCGCCGAATGATTCCACAATCGGACGCACCAGATACAGCGCGAAATTTGACAATGCCTCGCTGAACTGCGCGTGGTAGGCGGGAGACAACGGGCGCTTAATGCCGTCAAGTTTTATATTGTTGGCTTCAAAATATTTCCGCGCGGCGCCGGACAGTTGCGCGCTGAACGCCGGCGTCTTTTCCCCGCCGATCCATTTGCCCATCTCATCGCCGTCCAGGGCCAGGACGGCGAAGTATTTTTTGGGGCCGGCAATGTCCGGGATGGATTTGAAATTCACCGCTTTCCCGACAATCAGGTTCCATTGTTGCTGGGGATGTCCCAGATATGCCGTGTGCCAGACTTTTTTAACCAAATTAACCGCACCGAGTTGGGTGATGGTTTTGGCTTCGGCTTCGGATTTGTCGTCCGGCTTGAAAAGGCGTTGGATGTCCTGATTGTCGGTTTGCGCCAGCTTGTCCCACCATTCCTCGGCGCCGATGCTCTCCTCCTTGCCGGACCAGGCATCCTTGGTGGCGCCGTGCAAAGTTGTATCATTCAACGCGGGCTGATTGAAATCGCGGGTGTTGCGCCGAGCGGCGAGCAGACGGTCGGTCAGCGCGTAAAAGTAAGGCCAGGTGAATCCGGGATTGTTGAGTTTTCCGGTGCTGGGGTCTTTGTTTATGAAATAACGCTTGTCACGGTCGTCCGCCGGTATATCTTGAGTGGCAAGGCGATGCAGTTTTTCCAATTGCTCGCCGGCGTTGACGTCAATCCGTTTGAATTCGGCGACCAACTGGGCGATTTCCGCCTTGGGCCAAGGGCAGATTTGCCAAGTGATTTGCGGGAAGGCCTTGATTTGGGTGTCAAATCGCGTCCGCCAGGCATCATCCATCGGATGGCCTTGTTCGGCAAACCAGTCCCAAGCGGCCGCGGCGATTTTTTGCAGTTCGGTGTGTATGGCGGCTTGGGCGGCGTCGGCCAGCGTTTTGGCGGCGGCGGCGGGGACGACGGCAAAAAACCTGTTGGGCAGGTTTGGGGTGAGCATTTCCTTTTCATGCTCTTGCATGCGTTCCCATAGTGAGGCTTTGCCACCGGCGCCTTCGGCGAAAAAGGCTTTGGCATACAACCGATCCCGATGCAGCAGGTCGAATATCGGTTGGCCGCGCAGTGACGGAAAGATGACGCAATCCGGGCCAATTTCATCGGTGACGGCTTTGATGGCATGGGCGGTGAGCCATGAAAGCAAGTAACTGCCGCTCCAGAGATCGCGGGTACTGCGCGCCTGGGCAATGAATTCCTGCACCGGGCCGAGTTGGAAAATCAGGAATGACGGATTGATGTTGCCGGCATTGTCCATGCATGTGGCGAGCGCTGCGGCGACGGAGTTATGAATCCAGATGTTATGATCCGGGATGCGTGTGTCAGCCGGCAAAAAATAAGTGCGCGGGGTTTTTTCGGCGCTTTTTAACGGCCACTGCCTCCAGTGCAGGAAGTAATTTGCCCAATCGCGGTCGCGCTCTGGCATCTGACTGACGGCCTCCACCACGCCTTTTTGGATGGTTTGAAATTCATCGGCGGCAAGGTCAGCGGCAAATGGTTGATCAAATGTATAATTTGAACCGCCCAGCGGATGGCGGAATGGAGTGTCCTTGTCGCCTTGGAATTTGGCGGTTTCGCCGTCCGCTTTCTTAAAAGCCTGCCAGCGTGGAAACGGGAACCGGTCGGCGGCGGCGGCGGTCCAATCAAATTCTTTGGGAAGTAGTTTTTTTGCGATTTCCGGATCGAATCCGGCGGCGCGCAGGAAAACGTCACAACTGGATTCGTGGGGAATATGCTCGGCGAGGTCAAGGGGCTTGGTTGGCGGATCGTGTAGGAAGGCTACTAGTTTGCGTTGCCAGATGTTTGTAGTCAAGGTCGCTCCTGTTGGTTGAGGTTTAAATTATTAGTACCATAACCACTGGAAACATCAATCATTTTGGTAGAGAATTTATTTGACTGGATTGCAATTTAGCACAAAAGCGTCTTGATACAAGTTAACGGACGTCCGCGGACGTCTGACTCGTGAAACACAAACATTCACATGTTTTCACGTTCCGCGCCGCGAACCCATGGTGTCTTCCGGAGCAGCAGAGGTGGGGCGACGCCGCCGTCGGAGCCGTCGCCCTTGACGGAATGTCAAGCATGACGCAGCCGTGACCATGCCCCCGGCATGGCAAAATCATGGTTGAAATGCAGCCCGCGCCAAACTAGACTGCCCGGCATGGAAACGCTCTGGCAAAGTCTCGCGCCGCACCTGCCGGTACTGGCGATTTTCAGCCTGACTTACCTGGGGGTGGCGCTGGGCGGCATCCCCGGCCTGGCGCTGGACCGCACGGGGGTGGCGCTGCTGGGCGCCATCGCCATGGTGGCGGCCGGCTGCGTCGCCATCCCCGACGCGCTGCTGATGGTGGACGCCAACACCATCATCCTGCTGTATGCGTTGATGCTGCTCTCCGCCCAGTTCCGCCTGGCCGGCAGCTACACCATGACTGTCCTTTACCTGCGGCGTTTCATGGGACGCCCCGCCGGCTTCCTGCTGCTGGTGATGCTCAGTTCCGCCATCCTCTCGGCCATCCTGGTGAATGACGTGATCTGCCTGGCCTTGACGCCGGTGCTGACCGTCCTGCTGCTGCAATCCGGATTGAACCCTGTGCCATACCTCCTGGGCCTGGCGGCGGCCAGCAATATCGGCTCGGCCGCCACGATCATCGGCAACCCGCAGAACATGCTGCTGGGCCAGACCGGGCGCCTGGACTTCGGGGCATTCCTGGCATGGTGCGGTCCGCCTTCTTTTTTGGCGCTGCTGGCGGCCTACGGCTGGATTCTGCTGGCCTACCGCGGACGGCTGCGCCGTGCGGGCGGCGTTGCCCCGGCGGCGCCGGCCGGCGGCGCCTGGCCGACTTTCAACCCACACCAGCACCGCAAGGCAATGGCCATGGGCATCCTGTTGATCGCCCTGTTTTTCACGAATATTCCCCGGGAACTGACCGCGCTGGCGGTGGCCGGGGTGCTTTTGTGCAGCCGGAGCATGCACACCCGCGAAATGCTGGCGCTGGTGGATTGGCACCTGATCACCCTGTTTTGCGGGTTGTTTATCGTCACCGGTGTGCTGTCGCGGACGGGCCTGCCCCTGGAATTCATACATTGGATCACGGCGCAGGGCGGCAATCCGCAAAACCCATACGCGCTCACCGCGCTGGCCGCCGGCCTGAGCAATTTGGTGAGCAATGTCCCGGCGGTGATGCTGCTGCTCCAATTCCTGCAGCCGGATGACCCCGCCGCCTGGTACATCATGGCGCTGGCCAGCACCTATGCCGGCAACCTGATCACCATCGGCAGCATTGCCAACCTGATCACCATCGAGCAGGCGGGGCTGTACGGGGTCAAGATCGGGTTCCGGGAGCATGCCCGGATCGGCGTGCCGGTGACCGCGTTGTCCCTGCTGATCCTCTGCTGCTGGATCGCCATCCGCATCTGACACGCCCCCCGCCCCAGCCCCCCGTACCCGGGGATCTCTTTAATTTTACGTAAACCGCGCGATTTGCCGCGATATTTTCCGAAACTGCTTGCCAATCCAGAGGCTTTCCATATTATTTGCCCCCATGACAAACACCGCTACAATCCAGATTGAGCAGCAGGAGACCATGGTAATGGATGTGGCGGCGCGGCGCGCTAATGCGGACAGAACGGCCGCCGCCGGCGCCGGCGTCCAGCCGGCCGACCCGGAATTCGATGAATTGATCGCCAATTACCGGGCAATCATCCACAACCGCAGCATCCCCTACCCGGTGGCCTACCAGTTCGTCAAGGAACTCGGCCATGGCCGGCAGGGAGTGGTCTTCCTGGGCACCCGGCATGGCGCGCGCGGCTGCCTGACGCATCACGCCATCAAGCTCTTCGATCCGGGGATTTATTCCAGCGCTTCCAAGTATTGGACGGACATGGGCCGCATCGCCAAGCAGGTATCGCTGTTGCAGCCGATCAACAACAGCAACCTGGTCTCCCGCGATTTCTACGAAGAGTGCAACGGCATCGGCTACATGCAGATGCAGGCGATTGACGGGGTGGACCTGCATTTTCTTTTAGACCGCAAGCAAATCGAACTGGCGCGCCAACGGAGCACCGATGGGGAATGGGAGCATTTTGCGCGCGTGCTTTTCCGGGTGGAAGGCGAGAGCATCAGCTTGCAGCCGGGCGCGGCGCTGCATGTGCTGCGCAACGTGCTGCGCGGCCTGGCCGTCCTGCACGAAAACGGCTTTATTCACGGCGACATCAAGCCGACCAACATCATGATTGACGCCCAGGGTTGCATTAAACTTGTGGACTTCGGCCGCGCCGCCCGGATTGGCGAAAAGGTGAACATCCTGCTGGGCAGCCCGCTTTACATGGCCCCGGAAGTTCACCGCCGCGAACCGGGATTCATTCAATCCGACATTTTCAGCACCGGCCTGCTGGGGCTGGAGATGCTGCGCGGGCGTCAGATTACCGCTTACGCGGAATTAAACGAAAATGCGCTGATGGATTTTAAAAACGCGCTGGTGCGCCATATCGAGGATTTTCTGCCGGCAAATGTCCTGCAGAATATCGAGTTTACCGGCGTCCTGCGCCGGTTTCTTGAGCCCGGCATCGTGGACCGGTATGCCAGCGCGCGCGAGGCGGAATCGGGCGAACACAGCCTGCTGTCGGCCCGGCAGTGGATGGCGGATTTCGAGCGCGAAGCGGAATACGAGCGCGAATTGGAAGCCTACCTGATCAAGCTGCTGGATCCGGAAACCGGTGCCTTGAACCCGCATTTCGCGTCGGACAACCTGACGGCGGTGATCATAACCTGAGTTGCTTTCAAAAGTCAGCTTTTGAAAGCAGTGTTCAGGGGAGAGGTGTTCGGGGTTCAGGGGTCGGTGTTCGGGGTTCAGGGGTCGGTGTTCGGGGTTCGGTGTTCAGCAGTAGCTTCCCAATCCCCGGCGTTCATCCTGACCACCGAACACTGAACACCACTCCCTGTAATCGAGATATAACCGAAAGTTGTGGATTTAAAAAAAAGAGCGTATCCTTCTGATGAA
>CAZYXU010000068.1:0-12737 GCA_964650945.1 uncultured Verrucomicrobiota bacterium
AGCCATGAAAAATCATATCTTGATATTGCTGCTGACCGGCAGCCTGGCCGTCTCCGCGGCGGGCGCCCGGGAAATCTCCGAGAGCGCTTTGCGGCAGATGCAGGCGCTAAGGCAGGAAAAGGCTTCCTGGACCCCCGCCCAGAAAAAAATCAATGCGCGCCTGCTGCTTGAAATGAAGCGGCGGCTGCGCCGCGCCGCCGCCGCGGGCTTGCCCGCGCCGCGGTCTGCTCCGGCGGTGGACGGGGCGGGTTGCGTGCTGGTTGACCTGCAGGCCGGGGTCAGCGCCGCCCTGCTGCGGCGGATCGAGGAGCTGGGCGGCCAGATGGTCAGCAGCTTTGCGCACTATGGCGCGGTCCGCGCGCTGGTGCCGCTGGCGCGGCTGGAAGATTTGGCGTCCGAAAACGCCGTCCGCTCGATCCGGCCGGCGGACCGGCCCCTGGCGCACAAGACGAA
Source organism: uncultured Verrucomicrobiota bacterium (assembly GCA_964650945.1). GTDB lineage: Bacteria > Verrucomicrobiota > Kiritimatiellia > JAAZAB01 > JAAZAB01 > JAXGPF01. The sequence goes on from CAZYXU010000068.1 coordinate 454, forward strand.
CACTTCCGAGGGAGTGGCGGCGCACCGCGCCGACGCCGCGCGCGCGACTTATGGCGTGGATGGCGCGGGAGTGCGCGTGGGCGTGCTTTCCGACAGCATTGAAGCGCTCGGCGCGCTCCAGGCCACGGGCGATCTCCCGGCGGACGTCACCTGCCTGCCGGGGCAAGCCGGCAGCGGCAACAGCGAGGGCACGGCCATGCTGGAGATTGTCCACGACGTGGCGCCGGGCGCCGCGCTTTATTTTGCCACGGCCGGGGGTGGCCAGGCGCAGTTCGCGGCGAATATCCTGGCGCTGCAGGCGGCCGGATGCAAGGTCATAGTGGACGACATCATCTATCTGAACGAACCGGTCTTCCAGGATGGGATTATCGCGCAGGCCGTGGAAACGGCCGCCGCCGCCGGCGCGGTTTATTTCTCGTCCGCCGGCAATTCGGGCAACCTGAATGACGGCACCGCCGGGGTATGGGAAGGCGATTTCGCGGCGATGCCGGCGCCGGCGCTGCTGGCCGGCGCCGGAGACGATGCCCATGATTACGGCGGCGGAATTTATTATAACACAATCACCGCCGACTCGCCGTCTTACTTCACCATGCAGTGGGCGGATGCCTGGGGCGCCTCGGCGAACGACTATGATTTGTTCCTGCTGGACTCCGCCTTGACGAATGTCCTGGATTATTCGGCCAGCGCGCAGAGCGGGACGCAGGACCCGTTCGAATATATTGACAGCCTGGCTTTTAACGACACGGGTTACGCGCTGGTGATTATCCGCTATGCGGGCGCGGGGCGCTACCTGCACTTGAACGCCAACCGGGGCCGGCTGACGTTTACGACAGCGGGGCAGACCTGGGGGCATTCCGCCGCCGCGTCGGCCTTCAGCGTGGCGGCGGTGAATGCCGCCACGGCCGGCGGCGGATCGTTTGTCGGCGGCGCGTCGAACCCGGTGGAAACCTTCAGTTCCGACGGTCCCCGGCGGGTATTCTTCACGGCCGCCGGCGCGGCCATTACCCCCGGGAATTTTTCCGCGACGGGCGGGACGGTGCGGCAGAAACCGGATTGCGCGGCGGCCGACGGCGTGAGTTGCGCCACGCCCGGCTTCAATCCGTTTTACGGCACTTCCGCGGCGGCGCCGCATGGCGCCGGCATCGCCGCCTTGATCATTGAGCGCGGGATCTGCACGACGCCCCTGGCGGTCCGCCAGGCGCTCACCAATACTGCCTGGGATATTGAAGCGCCCGGCCTGGACCGCGATTCCGGCTGCGGCATCGTCAATGCGCTGGCGGCGGTCGGGTTTGCCGGGGTGGCGCCGGGCCAGGTCCGGTTTTCGGCGTCATCCTACGCGGTGAAAGAAAATGGCGGGGCGGTGACGATTACGGTGGCGCGCGCCAGCGGCAATTATGGCGCGGCGTCGGTCAATTACGCGACCACCGGCGCCACTGCCGTCGCGGGAGTGGATTTCGTTTCGAAGTCGGGCGCCTTAAACTGGGCCGCCGGCGACAGCGGCCACCAGACCTTCACGGTCAAGATCAACGATAACAGCGGTTACGACGGCAATAAAACCTTTGCGGTGCGTTTGAGCGACGCCGCCGGCGCCAGTCTGGGGGCGCCCGCGTATTCCACAGTGACGATCTTGGATAATGAGTTCCCGCCGGCCGGCATCCTCCAATTCAGCGCCGACGCCGCCGGCATCAACGAGGACAGCGGGATTGCGGTGCTGACGGTCTTGCGCGCCGGCGGCAGTGTCGGCGCCGCCAGCGTCAATTATGCGACGGCTGACGGCTCGGCCGCGGCCGGCGTGGATTACGCGGCGAGCGCGGGCACGTTGACCTGGCCGGCCGGCGACAGCGCGAGCCGGATCGTCACGGTGCCCATCAATTACCGGACCGGCGCGCAGGGCAGCCGGACGTTTAATGTCAACCTGAGCGGCGCATCCGGCGCGCCGCTGGGCGCGCCCGCCACGCTGGCCGTGACCATCCACGACGCCGGCCCGCTCGCGCCGATTTACCCGCCGGCGGAGGTCTTTGCCAGCGATGGCAATTACCTGGGCAAGGTGCGCGTAACCTGGAACACGGTGGTCGGGGCCGCCGGCTACCGGGTTTTCCGGGATACCGACGAAGATTCCGCCGGCGCGATCCAGATCGGCGCGGTTGCCGGCCCCGCCTGCGACGACACCAGCGCCGCTCCGGGCGTAACGCATTACTACTGGGTGCAGGCGGTGACGGCCACCAACGCGAGCGCCTTCAGCGCGCCGGACACCGGCTATGCCGGGGTGGAGGGGCCGCTGGTCAGCGTCAACGGCCTGGCGGGCGACCAGGTGCGCATCCGCGCCGGCGCGCCGATCGCCGTGGCGGTGGAAGTGATGAATTTGCCCGACGATTATATCGGGCACAATGTCGATTGGTGGGTGGCGGCTTATGACCATGACGGCGGGCTTTGGTTCTACCTGGACAGCGCCATGGCCTGGATGCCGTTTGACGGCAACCTGGATAACTGCCGCCCGGCCTACCAGGGGCCGTTGAACAACATACCCGCATTCGAAATCTTGCGGGGCGCCAGCCTGGCGCCCGGCGTTTACAGTCTCTGGTTTGCCGTGGACTACCCGATGGATGGCCGGCTCAGCCTGGCCGGGCCGAACCTGGTTTCCCGGGTAACGCTGGCGGTCGAATAGCGCCGGCCGGGCGCTGCTGCGCAGAATGGCGGGCGGCCGGGCACCGGCCATCCCGTCCGCGGACGGACCGGGAGGCTACTGATACAGCAGCATGTCGCGCCATTTTTCGCCGTTGCCGGCCAACTGCCATCCGCCGTTATTTTCACGGATCAGGCGCGTGCCATTGCGCCCCAACGCTGCCGGGTTGACGTTTTGCACCAGCCAGCGGCCGCCGCCCAGCGCCGCCTGCTCCCCGGCGCCGGCGTTGCGGCCGGAGAGCGGCACGCCGTTTTCCGAGCAAACCACCACGATCGCCGGCGGCGCAAACGGCGCGCCCTGCCATAATTGCGGATAGCGCCGGAAGAAATCCGGCAGAATTCTGGTCGCCAGCACCGCTTCGAATGCCGGCGCAACTGCCGCCAAATGCGCCAGCAAGCTGAAGTCCGGCGTCTGGCGCTGGGCGGCGAAGACGCCCAGCGGGTCAAGGCCCAGCAGGTTCCATCCATGGAAATTGCCGTGGTCGGGTTTTAAATTTTGCCGCCGATACCATGCGCGGAAACGGTTGTTCAGGATCAGGCCGATTTCCAGGTGCAGATGCGCCTGCGCCATGGGGATGGGGCTCGTAGAAGTATTGCCCATGACGCCCAGGGTTTCGCCGGCGGAGACCGCCTGGCCGGCGCGCAAGCCGGCGGCCACGGACGCCAGGTGCGCGTACAAGCTGTAAATCTCGCCCAGGGGATCGGCATGTTTCAAGACCACGTATTTCCCGTAATTCGAATTGCCGCCGGTCCGGTTGATGTAAGCCGCCTGCCCGTCGGCCACGGCGTATATTTCATCCAAAGGCCGGCCGCGCCGGTCGCGCCGGACGGCCGCCACGTCAATCCCTTCGTGAAATGTCGCGCGGAGGAACTTGCCGCGCCGCCCGGTGCGGGTTGATCCATAAAGCGCCGATTCCGGCCGGCCCGAGGCCGTCGGTTGGAAGACATTGGCGGCCGCGGGGTCCAGCAGCCCGGTTTGGGAGGTGGGAAACACCATTTTCCGCAATTGCGGGACAACCGCCCCGGGCGGCGCCTGTTCCAGTTCCAGCGCCTCGGACTCCGGCGCGGGCGCGGCCGGGCGGGTTTCGATCCAGCGCAGATAAAACAACAGGCCCAGCCCGTCCAGCAGCAACAAAGGCGCCAGCCAGCACAAATGTTTTTTCCAGTGCATAAAGGGCGCCATTATAGGAGAACGCCGTTGGAATGCCACTACAAACCATGTTCCGGGCATTACATCCGGGATTGACAAAAATATTTTTCGGGCTAAATTGTCATAAATTACTGAATCGCAGATTAATCAGCCGCGCTTCGCGGCATGAGGTGGATATGGCTGCTGGAAAAAAAGCGTCTGGATCAACCCCCGCCAAGGCGGCCGGCGCAACGCCGCGGCGGCCGCATGCGCTGCTCCTGGAAATAGCCTGGGAAGTCTGCCAGCAATTGGGCGGCATCTATACCGTAATCCGCTCCAAGGCGCCCACCATGGTTGAACGCTGGGGCAACCAATATTGCCTGATCGGGCCGTATAATCCCGCCACGGCCGCGATTGAATTCGAGGCCGCCTATCCCGCCGAGCCGCTGGGCGCGGCGGTCAAGGCCTTCCAGGAGCTGGGTTTCACCGCGCATTACGGCCGGTGGCTGGTCACCGGCCGCCCGCAGGTGATCCTGCTGGACACGGCGGGCGTGCGCGACCGGGTCGCCGAAATCAAATACTACATGTGGGAGCATCACAAGATCAGCACGCCGGCGCAGGACGCCGAGGTGGAAGGCGTGCTGGCCTTCGGCTTCCTGGTGGGCGAGCTGCTGCGTCTGCTGGCCGAACAGCGGCCGCCCTTGCCGCCGCTGGTGGCGCATTTCCACGAATGGATGGGCGCGTCCGCCATCCCGGAAATCCGCCGGCGGAATCTGCCGGTGGCCACGGTTTTCACCACCCACGCCACGCTGCTGGGCCGCTACCTGGCGATGGGCGACAAATGGTTTTACGACCACCTGCCGTACATTGACTGGCACAAGGACGCCCGGCGCTTCAATATCGAATCGCGGGTGCTGCTGGAGCGCGCCGCGGCGCACGGCGCCCATGTTTTCACCACGGTCAGCTCCGTCACCGCCCAGGAATGCGAGCATCTGCTGGGGCGGAAGGTTGACGCCGTCCTGCCCAACGGATTGAACATCGAGCGGTTCATCGCCCGGCATGAGTCGGAAAACCTTCACAAGATATACAAGGAAAAAATCCATAAGTTCGTCATGGGGCATTTTTTCCCGAGCTACCATTTCAACCTGGACCGCACCCTCTATTGCTTCACTTCCGGCCGGTATGAATACCGCAACAAGGGATTTGACCTGACCATCGAGGCCATGGCGCGCCTGAATCACCGGCTGAAAATCACCAACCAGGGCATTTCGGTCGTGCTGTTTATCATCACGCGCCGGCCGTTCCGCACCCTGAACGCCGAGGTCCTCAACAGCAAGGTCATGCTGGAGGAACTGCACAACACCTGCATGTCGCTCAAGGACCAGTTGGGCGAGCGGCTGTTCAAGTCCGTGGCCAGCGGGCAGATGCCCGACTTGAACAACCTGGTGGATGAATACTGGCGGTTGCGGCTGCGGCGCAACATGCAGTCCTGGCGCACCAACCGCCTGCCGTACGTGGTGACGCACGACATGCTGGACAACGATCACGACGAGGTGTTGAACCAGTTGCGCGCCACCAACCTGATCAACCGGGCGGAGGATCCGGTGAAGGTGATTTACCATCCGGATTTTGTCACCGCCAGCAACCCGCTCTTCGGTTTGGAATACGATCAATTCGTCCGGGGCTGCCACCTGGGATTATTCCCCAGCTATTACGAGCCGTGGGGTTATACGCCGCTGGAGTGCCTGGCGCGCGGGATTCCGGCCGTGGCTTCCGATCTCTCGGGCTTCGGCAGTTACATCCTGGACCATGCGCCGGATTGCGTGAAAAACGGACTGTATGTGGTGCACCGCCGCAATGTGGACTACAATCAATCGGCCGAAGAGTTGACGGAAATCATGCAGGTGTTCGCCGGCATGGATTTGCGCGAACGCATTGCCATGCGGTTTCACGCCCAGGAATTAGCCGAGCAGTTCGATTGGAAGCAACTGGCGGAGCATTACCACCAGGCGCATCTGACGGCGCTCTGCCGGATCTGACCGCTATGCCGGCGGTCGGCAATGCCGTTTTGAAACGACACTGCTTCCCCCGTCTTGAAAACGGCTGTTTTTTTTCGTCCTGTTCCCGGCGCACCGTGGAACCGCCGCTGGACGAACCGCGGCATAGCGCGCGGCGGGTCACGGCGCCGGCGCGCCCGGCTCCCCGGCATTGGTTTCGGAAAACCGGAAGATGATTTCCCCCGGTTTGGCCTTGCCCAATTCCTCGCGCGCCACCCTTTCCACAAACCGCGGGTCGGTGGCGAAGCGCTCCTCTTTCTGGATCAACTGCTGGTAGGCCTCCTCGCGCGCGCGGTATTGCTCTTCCATGCGCGCCACTTCGCGCTGCCGCGCGCGGAGCTGGCGGAATTTCGGCAGGAACAGGCTGGCCAGGCCGATGATGACCAGCCCCACGAACACCACCGTCGCTGCGCGATAGACTGTCAGCCAGAGATTCATTAAAACTTCATCAGGCCGCCGAACACCGCTTTCCGTCCCAGCGCTTCTTCAATGCGCAGCAACTGGTTGTACTTGCAGATGCGGTCGGTGCGGCACAGCGAGCCGGTCTTGATCTGTCCGGCATTGACCGCCACGGTCAGGTCGGCGATGGTGGTGTCCTCGGTCTCGCCGGAGCGGTGGCTGACCACGGCGGTATAACCCGCGCGGTTGGCCATCTGGATGGCGTCCAGGGTTTCCGTCAGCGTGCCGATCTGATTGAGCTTGATCAGGATGGAATTAGCCACGCCCAGTTCGATGCCCTTTTGCAGGAAGCGGGTGTTGGTGACGAACAGGTCATCGCCCACCAACTGCATCTTCCCGCCCAGGCGCTCGGTCATCAGCTTCCAGCCGGTCCAGTCGCTTTCCGCCAGGCCGTCCTCGATGCTGATGATCGGATACTTGCGCGCCAGGCCGGCGTAAAAGTCCACCATCTGTTCCGACGTGTGCACGGATTTATCGCTCTTCTTGAAGATGTACCGGCGCTTGGCCGTGTCGTAAAACTCGCTGGCCGCGGGATCCAGGGCGATGCACACGTCCTTGCCCGGCTGATAACCGGCCTTGCGGATGGCCTTGACGATGACTTCCAGGGCCTCGGTGTTGCTCTTCAAATTCGGCGCGAACCCGCCTTCATCGCCCACCGCCGTGCTGAGTTTCATTTCCTTCAGGATGCCCTTGAGGGCGTGAAAAACTTCCGTGCCCATGCGCAGGGCCGCGGCGAACGATTTGGCGCCCTTGGGCATGATCATGAATTCCTGCAGGTCCACCGGCGCGTCGGAATGCGCGCCGCCGTTCATGATGTTCATCATCGGCACCGGCAGCACCTTGGCGTTGGCGCCGCCGATGTAGCGGTAGAGGGGCAGATCGGTGTATTCCGCCGCCGCCTTGGCCGCCGCCAGCGAAACGCCCAGCATGGCGTTGGCGCCGAGTTTTTTCTTGGTCGGTGTGCCGTCCAGCTTGATCAGCAGCGCGTCCAGGCCGGTCTGGTCCAGGACATCAAAGCCGACCAGCTCGGGCTGGATGACCGTGTTGACGTTTTTCACCGCCTTCAGCACACCCTTGCCGCCGTAGCGGCGCTGGTCGCCGTCGCGCAATTCGAGCGCTTCATTCTCGCCGGTGGAAGCCCCGGAGGGCACGGCCGCGCGGCCGATGATGCCGCATTCGAGCTTGATTTCCACCTCGACGGTGGGGTTGCCGCGCGAATCGAGGATTTCCCGGCCATGGACTTCAAAAATTTCCGACATGTTGGTCTCTCCGTTGCAGTTGGGTTGTCAATTGTGCCTGAAAGCCGCAGCACTGTTCGCCGGGCATTAAACCAAGCGCCGCTGCCGGGCGCAAGTAAAATTGCACAATCGCGGGAATTTACTTGCAGTCTGCGGACAATGTGTGCATATTAACCGGTTTTTCCAGGAACCGACAGGGAAGAGGCGGACTTTATGAGCGAAGGTTTAGAAATTATCCGGAATATCGGCATCATGGCCCACATTGACGCGGGCAAGACCACCGTCAGCGAGCGGCTGCTGTTTTTTTCCGGCAAGAATTACAAGCTGGGCGAGGTGCATGACGGCGCGGCCACGATGGATTGGATGGAGCAGGAGCGCGAACGCGGCATCACCATCACTTCGGCGGCCACCACCGTGCCCTGGGACGGCCATCGCATCACCCTGATCGACACCCCGGGCCATGTGGATTTCACCGCGGAAGTCGAGCGCAGCTTGCGCGTCCTGGATGGCGCGGTGGCGCTCTTTTGCGCCGTTGGCGGCGTGCAGCCGCAGTCGGAACAGGTTTGGAAGCAAAGCGAAAAATACGGCGTGCCTAAAATCGCGTTCGTCAACAAGATGGACCGGGTCGGGGCGGATTTTTTCAACGTACTGGATAAAATCCGCGACGTGCTGGGCGGCCAACCCGTGCCGATGGTGATCCCGATCGGCCAGGGTGAAAGCTTCTGCGGGGTGATTGACCTGGTCAGCATGCAGGCCGTGTATTACGCCGACGCCAGCCAGGGCCGGCAATACACCGAGGAGCCGATTCCCGCCGAAATGCAGGAGGCGGCCCGCACCTGGCGCGCCAACCTGGTCGAAGCTTGCGCCGAACAAAACGACGCGCTGCTGGAGAAATTCCTGGAGAGCGGCGACTTGTCCAACACGGAAATCATCGCCGCCATGCGCCAGGCGACCATCACCCGCCGGCTGATCCCGGCCTTCTGCGGGTCGGCCTTCAAGAACCGCGGCATCCAGCGCCTGCTGGACGGCATCGTGCGCTACCTGCCGTCGCCCATGGATTTGCCGCCCGTGGCCGCCGCGGAAGATCCCGCGCAACTCCGCGCGCCGGACGCGGCCGCCCCGTTTGCCGCCATCGCCTTCAAGCTGATGAGCGACCGCCACATCGGCCGCCTGTCATACATCCGGATTTATTCCGGCACGTTGCATGCCGGCGACGTGATCCTGAACAGCACCCGGGACACCGAGCAGCGGATTGGCCGGTTATTGCGCATGCATGCCAACCGCCAGGAAGCCATTGATTCCGCCGGGCCCGGGGAGATTGTGGCGGTGATCGGCTTGAACCGCACGCGCACCGGCGATACGCTTTGCGATCCGCGGCATCCCATCCGGCTGGAGAACATCGAGTTCCCGGCGCCGGTGATGTCCATCAGCGTCCGGCCGGAAAACCGGGCGGAGAACGAGAAGACCATGGAAGGCCTGCACCGCCTGGCCGAGGAAGACCCGACGTTCAACGTCAGCCAGGACCAGGAAACCGAGGAAACCATCATCTCCGGCATGGGCGAATTGCATCTGGAAATCCTGGTGGACCGCCTGAAACGCGAGTTCGGCTGCCAAGTGGCGGTCGGCAAGCCCGAGGTGGCCTTCCGCGAAACCGGCCGGCATCCCGCCGAAGGGCAATACAAGCATGTCAAGCAGTCCGGCGGGCGCGGCCAATATGCGCATGTGTGCCTGAAGATTGAGCCGACGCCGCCCGGCACGGGCTTTGAGTTCGTCAACGAAGTCAAGGGCGGGCGCATCCCCACCGAGTACATCCCGGCGGTGGAGAAGGGCGTGATCAAGGCGCTGGACAAGGGCCCGTTTGCCGGATATCCCGTGGTGGACCTGAAGGTGACGGTGTTTGACGGCACGTACCACGAAGTGGACTCCAGCGAAATGGCCTTCCAGGAAGCGGCGCGCCAGTGTTTCCGCGAGGTCTTCATGCAGACCAAGCCGCTGTTGATCGAGCCGGTGATGCAAATGGAAGTCACCACTCCGGAAGATTACGTCGGGCCGGTATCCGGCACCATTTGCCAGCGCCGCGGCCGGATTGACGCCATGGAAACCCAGGCCGGCCAGCGCCTGATCCGCGGCATGGTGCCCCTGAACGAGATGTTCGGCTACGCCAACGTTATCCGTACCATCAGCCAGGGGCGCGCCGGCTATACCATGGCCTTCGAGCGTTACGAGCCGGTGCCCGCCAGCCTGGCGGAGGAGATCGTCCGCCGCCGGCGCGAACAGAACAAAATCCATTGATCCCGGCCGGATTGCATTTTACCGGGAAATGGCCCGGTCGCACGCGGCGGTCAATTCCAGCGTCTTCAAGCCATCGGCGTAAACTCCGACTTGCACCCGGCGTTCCCCCGGCTGCGCGCAAAATTTTTCCGGATTGACTGGCGCCGCGCCCGCGGCTTAAGATGCCGCCATGCGGAAACAAATCGCAAATTTGCGGATCACCGGGATGCACTGCGCCAGCTGCACGGCGGCGGTGGAAAAGGCGTTGCTGAAAACGCCTGGCGTGCGCGCGGCGGCGGTCAACCTGGCCCTGGGTACGGCGCGGGTGGAGTATGACGACCGGACGGCAACCTTGCCGGCCATCATGGCGGCGGTGACGCGCCTGGGCTATGGAGCTGAACCGGCGGCGTCCGTGAACGCGGCCGCCGCGGATGCGGACGACCGGCGCCGGCTGGCCGCCGCGCGCCGGCGGCTACGGCTGGCGTGGGGCTTCGCCATCCCGGCCATGCTCTGGATGCTGCCGGCGATGATATCCGGGCGCGTCATGTTCGGATTGCTGTTCCACGATGCGGGCATGCTGACGCTGGCGGGTCTCGTCATTTTTTATCCCGGATGGGAAACCCTGCGCAGCGCCTGGCGCTCCACCCGCCAGCGCGCGCCGAACATGGATGCGCTGATCGCGCTGGGAACGCTGGCGGCGTGGGGATCGGGCTGGCTGGCGCTGCCGCATCATTTCGGGCGCGGGCCGGCGTTTCACGGCTTCGCCGGCGTTGCCGGGATGATCATGGCTTTCCATCTCACCGGGCGCTATCTGGAGGCGCGGGCGCGCGGCCGCGCTTCCTGGGCCATCCGCCGGCTGCTGGAGCATGCGGCCAGGGAAGCATGCGTGGAGCGGGCGGGGGTGGAACTCCGGATTCCCATCCAGGAACTGCGGCCAGGCGACATCATGATCGTCCGGCCGGGGGAAAAGATTCCGACGGACGGCGTGGTGGTGGACGGGCTCAGCAGCGTGGATGAGTCCCTGGCCACCGGCGAGCCCATGCCGGCGCCCAAACAGGCGGGCGACCCGGTCATTGGCGCCACCATCAACCAGCACGGCGCACTGCGCGTCCGCGCCGAGAAAATCGGCGCGGAGACTTTTTTAAGACAGGTGGTCCGGCTGGTGGAGGAGGCTCAGACTTCCAAGGTGCCGGTGCAGGAGCTGGCCGACCGCGTCACGGCGGTTTTTGTGCCGGCGGTGATGCTGCTGGCCGGTTTGACCCTGGCGGCGTGGCTGGCCTGGCCGGATTTCTTTGCCGGCGTGGCGGCGCGGGCGGCGCAGTACGCGCCATGGATTAATCCGCACCTGGGGCCGGTGGCGCTGGCGCTCTACGCGGCCATCGCCGTCCTGGTCGTGGCCTGTCCCTGCGCGCTGGGCCTGGCCACGCCCACGGCGCTGATGGTCGGATCGGGCCTCGGCGCCGAGCGCGGCATCCTGATCCGCCGGGGCGCCGCCATCCAGACGATGAAGGATGTGACGACCATCGTTTTCGACAAAACCGGCACCATCACCGCCGGCAAGCCGGCCGTCACCGACCTCCAAACCTTCCATGGCCTGGACGAGGCGGAATTGTTGCGGCTGGCCGCCGGCGCGGAAAATAATTCCGAGCACCCGCTGGGCGCGGCCATCGTCGCCCTGGCGCGCGGCCGGGGGATTGCGCCCGCGCCGGCGGCGGATTTTGCGGCATGGCCGGGGCGCGGCATCCGCGCGCAGGTTGCGGGCCGGCCGGTGGCCGCCGGCAGTCGGGCCTGGATGGATGAACTGGGCATCGGCGTAACGGATGCCATGGCGCAAGCCCTGGCCGGCCTGGAAGATCAGGCCAAAACCGCCATGGTGATCGCGGTGGATGGCCGGGTGGCCGGCATTATTGCCGTGGCCGACCCGGTCAAACCGGGCGGTCAGGCGGCGATCGCCGCGCTGCGAGCCCGCGGGATGACGCCGGTGATGCTGACGGGCGACAACGAGCGCACGGCGCGGGCGGTTGCGCGGGCAGTGGGCATTGAGCAGGTTGTCGCGCGGGTGCTGCCGGCGGACAAGGCCCGGGCGGTGCGGCGTTTGCAGGAGCAGGGGGAAGTCGTGGCCATGGTGGGCGACGGCATCAACGACGCCCCCGCCCTGGCGCAGGCGCAGGTGGGATTGGCGATCGGCGCCGGCACGGATGTGGCGATCGAAGCCGGCGACATTGTCCTGGTCCGGGGGGGGCTGGACGCCGTCGTGCAGGCCGTGGACCTCAGCCGGGCGACCTTCGCCAAAATCCGGCAGAACCTTTTCTGGGCGTTTTTTTACAACCTGGTCATGCTGCCCCTCGCCGTGCTGGGCGCGATGCATCCGGTCATGGCGGAAATCGCCATGGCGTGCAGTTCCATCACCGTGGTGCTCAATTCGCTGCGGCTGCGGCGGCGGGGCGG
>CAZYXU010000068.1:12837-17948 GCA_964650945.1 uncultured Verrucomicrobiota bacterium
GTCTTGATGCCCAGGGCCTTCAGGCCCAGCAGGATGTCGGCCGCCCGGCGCAGGGCGGTATCCTGGCCGATGCGTTCCGCCAGCGCCCGCTCCTGGCGTTCCTGGTCGGAAATTTTATCGAAGATATCGTCATCGGCTTTCTCCGGCGCGGGCGGCGCGGGAATCCGGGCATCGGACGGGATTTGCACGTCCGGCACGAGTTCCGCCGGCGCTGCCGCGGCGGGCAACAGTTCGATTTTGTGCATGGCAATGTAAAGCACCTGGCCGTCCGGCAGGGAGATGGGCGCGCGCAAAACCAGGTCGTTCCGGCAGGGCGCGCCAATCAGCATGGCGCCGCGGCAATTGCGTAAGACGGCCGCCAGCAGGGCGGCGGCGCCGCGGGTGTGGGCGTCAATCAAGGCGATGACCGGCATGGTTAACAAGGGCGACTTCTGGGCGCTGTATTCGGCGGATTCCCGGTTCCGTCCGGCCGCCACGCGGAAAAGCGGCCGGCCGGCCGGGGCGCACAGGCTGGCCGCGGCCGCTACCGATGGCAGGTCGGCGCCGCCCGCCCCGCGCAAGTCGAGGATGGCGCCGGCAACCTCCTGGGTGGACCAGGCCTGCAATTGTTCGGCCATGTAGGCGCCCGAGCCGTCGTAAATCCCGTTGATTTTCATGTAAGCCAGTTGCAACGGCCATTGTTCCGTCATGCCGGTCATCGGCATCAGCACCAGGGAGCGGACCAGTTTGACGGTTTGGAGTTCCGGGGCGGCGGGCGCGTCCGTTGCCGCAGCCGCCGCCGCGTCGGCCGCGGCGGGCGGCGGGCGGAATTGCAGCGTCACGGGCTGACCCTGGTAGCCGCGCAGGCGGGCGACGGCATCCGCCAGCGCCATGTCCAGCGTGTCGGCATCGTCAATTTTCTCGATCGCCGCGCCGGCCGGCACCCCGGCCGCCGCCGCCGGACCGTCGGGCAGGACGTTCAGTATGCGCGGGCGCTTGTCCCGGATTTCCAGTTGCACGCCGATGCCGTAAAACACGCCCGCATCCTCCTCGCGGCGGCGGGCGGCTTCCGCCGGGGTGAGCAGCTCCGCGCCGGGATCAATGGCCTGGCAGACGGCCAGGCGCAGGCGCCGGTCCAGTTCGGCCGGCTCAAACAACGCGCCTTGTTCTTCCAGCAGTTGGAGGAGGGCGGCGATTTCCGCGGTGATTTTTTGTGGTTCGGCCGGCGCGGCGTCCGCGCGCATCCCGCCAGCCAGGCTGGCGGCCAGCAGGATCAGGAGCACCGGCAATGCGCAGGTTTTCATTTTTGCACCTCCATGCCGTTCTGCACGCGCTGGTCGGCGGCGGCCACCTTGGCGGCGAGTTTTTGTTTGTAACGCCGCAATGCGCCGGCCAGCGCCGGCCGGGAGAGCCCCAGGATTTGCGCGGCCAGGATGGCGGCGTTGGCCGGGCCGGCCGAGCCCAGGGCGACCGTCGCCACCGGTACGCCGGCGGGCATCTGCACGGTGGCCAGCAAGGCGTCCAGGCCGTCGAGGGCGCCGCCCTTGAGCGGCACGCCGATCACCGGCAGCGTGGTGTGCGCGGCCAGCACGCCGGCCAGGTGGGCGGCGCCGCCGGCGGCGGCGATGATCACCTGCAATCCCCGGCGCGCCGCGTTTTCGGCAAATTCCGCGGCGCGGCGCGGCGTGCGGTGGGCGGACATCACGCGCACTTCGCAGGCGATGCCGAATTCCGCCAGCATTTTAACGGCCGGCTGCATGGCCGGCCAATCCGAATCGCTGCCCATGACGATGGCTACGTCCGGTTTGGATTTCTTTTGCATGGCATTGGTTCTCCTGTTAGCCTTTCACGGGGTTTATAATGAGCCAGTTGAGTCTCTTTCAGAAGTGGTCAGTGTTCGGTGTTCAGTGTTCGGCGCCTGAATTTTACAGCAACGCAAAAAATTGATCTTGTGCCGTTTGCAACGATTCTGAATTCTGAATTCTTTCAAAACTATTTTTTTTGAAATCACTTCTGCTGTTATTGGAGCCGGGACGCCCCCGCCCCGGCAATCCGCTGGATCAGAACCGCGGCGCTTGCGCGTCCGCGCTAGCTCTGCAACGCCCTTGCGCCAATATCCGTGCGCATGTATGCGCCGTTGAATTTGATCAGGCGCGCCGCCTGGTAGGCGCGTGCCACGGCGGCCGGCAGGTCGGCGCCCAGCGCCGACACGCCCAGCACCCGGCCCCCGTCGGTTACCGGGCGGCCGTCCGCAAGTTTCACCCCGGCGTGAAACACCACGGTCTCCGGCAAAGCTTCCGCGCCGGCCAGGCCGGCAATGGCATCGCCTTTGCGGTACTTGTCCGGGTAGCCGCCGGCGGCGAGCACCACGCAGGCGCAGGCTTCCGGTTTGACGGCCAGCAGGTCGTCGGTCAGGTTGCCGTCAATGCAGGCTTCCAGGGCGGGGATCAAGTCCGATTGCAGGCGCGGCAGGATGGCCTGGGTTTCCGGGTCGCCGAACCGGCAGTTGAATTCCAGGACCCGCGGGCCGGCGTCGGTCAGCATCAACCCGGCGTAAAGCACGCCCCGGTAGTCAATGCCGCGGCGCCGTAATTCGCGCAGGGTGGGGCTAAAGACGGTTTCCTGGACCATGGCGCGGAAAGCCGGGGTATCCCAGGGCGCGGGGGAATAAGCGCCCATGCCGCCGGTGTTCTTGCCCCGGTCATGATCGCCGATACGCTTGTGATCCTGGGCGGGCGGCAGCAAAACCGCGCGCCGGCCGTCCACCAGCGCCAGGACGGAAATCTCATTGCCGTCCAGGCATTCCTCGATCAGCAACTGGCGGCCGGCATCGCCGAATTCCCTGCGCACCATGGCCGTCTGCACGGCTTGTGCGGCTTCCGCGGCGGACTGGCAGATCAGGACGCCTTTGCCCGCGGCCAGGCCGTCGGCCTTGACCACCAGCGGGAGCGCGGCGCCGCGGATGTATTCCAGCGCCGGCGCGGCGGCGTCAAAGGTCCTGGCCGCGGCGGTGGGCACGCCGGCGGCGGTCAGGATTTCCTTGGCGAAGATTTTACTGCCTTCCAGGCGGGCGGCGGACCGGCTGGGGCCGAACACGCGCAAGCCGGAGGATTGCAGCAGATCGGTCAGGCCGGCGCACAAGGGGGCTTCCGGGCCGATGACCGTCAGGTCCGGCCGCGCGCGGCGCGCCCAGTCGGCCAGGGCGGGCAGGTCGTCGGCCTTGATATCCAGGTTTTGGCCCAGGGCGGCCGTGCCGGCATTGCCGGGCGCGCAGAAGATTGCCGGGCGCGCGCGGTCATGCGCGAGTTTCCAAGCCAATGCATGTTCGCGGCCGCCGCCGCCGATGATCAGGATTTTCATGTTTTATTCCCGCATGGTTGGCGGGCTTCAGCCGCCCTGTCAAATCAGCCTATCTGCACCCAATTAGTGCAGGCTCTTCAAGCCTAATGTTCTTGTTCATAACATTTTATCCCGTTTCCTGAATTTCAAACGCCGGATATAGGATCAGAACAATTCTCTTACCCGGGCGGCGCTGGCCGCCGCCACGCCCGCCTTGGATTCCACCAGTTTCCGGGCGCGCTCGCCGTATTGCCGGCACAGGTTGGGATCGCGCCATAACCGCAGCAGCGCGCAATCCAACTCCATCCGGTCCTGCACCTGGATCAAGGCGTCCGCCGCCAGTAAATCTTCCGTCACGCCGGAAAAATTTTCCATGTGCGGGCCGGTCACCACGGCTTTGCCGAATGCGGCCGGCTCGACCACATTCTGACCGCCATGCCGGCACAGGCTCTTGCCGACGAAGATCACGTCCGCCTGGGAATAAAATGCCGGCAGGTCGCCGGTCGTGTCCACCAGCAATACATTTTCGTTCGGGCGGGATGGCAGCGCGGATGCGGGCGTAGCGGGGAGGGTTTGCAAATCGCTCCAAAGCGCCGCCCGCAATCCCGCGCGCTCGATTTCCGCGCGCACTTCGCCGGCGCGCTCCATGTGGCGCGGCGCCAGGATCAGGCGCGCGGCCGGGTCCTGTTCCCGCAGGCGCTTGAAGGCTTCCAGCAGGACGGCTTCTTCCCCCGGCCAGGTCGAGCCGCCCACCAGGAAACGCGCGGCATCGCCATAGCCGGCGGCTTGCAGCGCCCGGCGCACGGCGGCGCCGTCGTGCGCGCGGCGGGCGGCCAGGGCCACGTCATACTTGGCCGAGCCCAACACCTGAACCCGGGCCGGATTGGCGCCCAGCGCCGTCAGCCGTTCGGCGTCCTCCCGGCTTTGCATGCCGCAAAAATCCAGTCCGGCCAGCACCGGCGCCACCCAGCGCCGCAGCCGGCGGTAACCGCGGAACGAACGTTCGGATACCCGGCCGTTGATCAGGGCGGCGGGAATGCGCCGGGCATGCAGTGTGCGCAGCAGGTTGGGCCAGAACTCGCCGTCCACCAGCACCAGCGCCCGCGGTTGCAGCCGATTTACCACCCGGCGCGCCACCGGCGGGAAATCCACCGGATAATACAGCAGCAAGTCGCGTTGATCCATCTGGCCGCGCGCCAGGGCATGGCCGGTGGATGTGGTGGTGGTGAGGATAAAAAACAGTTCCGGCCGCCGGCGCCGCAATTCCGAGATGAAGTCCAGCGCCACCCGGATTTCGCCCACGCTCACGGCATGCACCCAGACCCGTTGCGCCCGCGGGATGGCGTCCAGCCTGGCGCGGGTTTCGTCATCGTAGCGGCCCAGGCGCTGCAGAAAACCGCGGCGGTATCCGCCCCGGCGCCACATGCGCCGCAGGAAATACGGGAGCATCAGGAGGTAAACCAGCGTGAAGGCGCAATTATATAAAAACCACATATAAAAAATTCGCCGCGATTCAAGTTCAAGCCCGCAAGGTTTGTCATGCACGATTTGCGGAAACTTGTCCGCAATCCCACATCGGCAAAGTGGTTGTCAATCTAACATAAACGCCGGTGGAATGCCACCTTTGTCTGAAAAATCTTGTGTTTGCATGGATTATTGCTAGTTTTGCGCCGGGAGATGAATCGTGCCTTCGATTGATGCCGGCGGGATAAAAATTTACAGCCAGGAGCGGGGAACGGGCGCGCCGCTGGTTTGCATCGCCGGACTGGGGGCGGCGCATGACGCCTGGGCGC
>CAZYXU010000069.1:0-17908 GCA_964650945.1 uncultured Verrucomicrobiota bacterium
GCAATTCAACACTTTTTCCATCAAATCCTGGGTGGAATAGGCGTATTGGTTGGTAGCTTCAAAACCGATGGTGGAGTCCCGCGCCGCCAGTTCGTGCAGCCGGCGTGCCAGGCGGATTTCCTCGCGCAGGATTTTCCGGATCTCGCGCACGGCGGCGGCGCGTTCCGGCCCGGCCGCCGCGGGCAGGGCGTCGCGCAGGCGGATGAACCTTACCTGGAGGTATGCGCTGCGGAAATGCAGCCAGGCGCCCCAGGCCGCGCGCGCCAGTCCGGCCAGTTGCTCGCGGTTACGGCAGGCCGGCAGGCCGGCCGCCTTGGCCAGGCATGGCAGCCCCTTGCGCCAGCCGACGCTTAACTTGCGGAATTGTTCCTCGAATACCGGCGCCGGGTAGCTGCCGCGCCAGGAATCCAGCGCGTCGTAAGGGAAACCCACCATGGTGGCGGCATAGCCCGATGGGGCGCCGAACAGGAGGTTGGCCGGCCCGGGATTCTGGGGCCCCAGGTACGCCACCCGGATTTCGAACGGAAACTCGCGGAAAGCCGCGCTGAAATTCCGGAGCGCCCGCCGGACCAGCGGCGCGGCGGCTCCGCCGAATTCATCCGCCGCCAGTTGCGCCAGCCGGTCCGGCGCCGCGGCGGCGCCGGCTTCATCCCAGTAATAACGTGAAGCCAACTTCAGATTGAACGAGGGATATCCGCCCAGTGTCCAGCTCAACATCAAACCGCTGACCGTGGTTTTTTGCAGATTGTCCAAGTGCTCGCGCACCAGTTCCATTGCCGGCAGCCAGGGGATGGCCGGGCATTCCCAGGTGTTGTTGAGTTGCACCTTCGCCGCCGCTTTCAATCCGCGCGCCTGCGCGATTTCCCACTGATCCAATGCCCGCTGGCCGGGGCCGGGATTGGACATGGTGTAATCCGAAACGATGATCCTGACGCCGGATTTTTCCAGCGGCATGGCTTCCTCGCTGGTGCACATCAGCATTGTACCCGGGACCAGGTGCCGCGCCGCCCGCGCCACATCGAACGCGCGGGCCCAGCCCCAGGTCCAACTGACTACCCGGGCGCGCGGGTTGGCTTTTAAAATCCCTTCCGCCAGCACCCGGTTGATTTCGCCCACCACATCCGCCGGATCGCGTTCCCGGCAGCGCGGACAGTCCGGGAGTTCATTCTGCCTGGATTTGGACCAGCAATTGGTTAGATTTTCCGACATGGTGATAAGGAATGCCCCGGCCAGTTCCGGGACCTTGCGGAAGACGTCATATGCGCCGGCGCGCACATATTCCCGCACTTCCGGCTGCGATGTGCACAGGCCGGCCCAGAGTCCGCTGGGATGGGTTTCGCCGCGCCAGGCGGGATGGTTTTCAAAAAAGGACAGCGGCTGGCAACGCGGCTCGTTCAGGTAAAGGTAAACGCCGATGCCATAATCGCCCGCCCGGTCGGCCAGGCGGCGCAGGGCCGCGAGCCGTTTTTCACGGGCAGCGTCAGTTTGCGGCATTCCGGGCAGGGCGGCAAGCTGGTACAGGACGCCCTGCAGCCAGATCCCGTTAATGCCCAGGCGGGCGTATTGCTCGAACAAGCCCGCGGGCGGTTCGGCGAATTCCGGGTCGGCCAGCGGGTCGCCGTAAAGCAGGTAGTAGGGATATACGCAGCGCCAGGCAAACCGCGTCCGGCGGCGGCGGGCGCCCAATGGCAGGCAAGGCGCGTCTTGCCGGGTCATTTCATCGGCCAGGAAGTTCAATCCCCGCATCAGCCCGCATTCGTCAACCGCGGCAATCCGGATGCCATCCTCGCCAACGTCAACGGAATGGGTTTCCCCGGGCGCCTGCGGGTCGGGTGTGATTTCCAGCGCGATGCGCTTTTGGTTGGCAGGCGCGGATGCCCCGGCGGCGGCCAGGCGCAGCGCCCACTGTCCGTCGAGACGTTGTAACCAGCGCGCGGCAAACGACTGGAGATGCCGGCCGGCGTCGGATGGAAGCGCCAGCCGCCAGGAATCGTCCAGGCAGATGCAGCCCGGCGGGCAGGACCGGGACGCTGCGCCGGCGGGGATGGCGGACTCGAACGCCGGCGTTTTGTATTTTTCGATGAAGTGGAATCCCGGGACGGCATCGGCCGCCTCATCGTTGAAATGGCGCGCGACCGTCCTGCACAAGGCTGCCGTCTGCCGGCGCTGCGCGCCGGTCAGCGGCGCGTAATAGACCGGGGCGGCCGCGGGTTTCAAGTCGCCCAGCTTATGCCATAAAAAGTCATCCTCCTTGAGCGTGAAGGCCATGCGCGCGGCATCCCAGTCGAGCAGTTCCAGCAATTGCGCGTATGGCAGCAAATGCCAGTTCTTGCGGATGATGGTGCTGTAGCCGCGCGCGGGCCAGTAACCGGGGTTTGGCGCCGGCGCGGGCAAGCCCATCTCCGACGCCGCGGCCTGGACCGCTGCCGGCGCGGTGCGCAGTACCCGCGCCATGCGTTCGGTCGGGATCAACCCCCAATTGCGCCAGACAACCGCCTGCCAACGGGCAGGGAAATGCGGAAAATCCAGCGCCGGGGGATGGCTGCCCAGCGGCAAGTCGGTTGCTTTCATGGATCGATTCATACCGGGTTCCAGATTACGCGTTTTAATAATTTTTGACATAAGTGAAATGACCTTCATCGGCGGTAAGTTGAATGATGACCCTGCCCGCCGGGCTTTCTTCGGGCAACTCCACGGTTAACGGGTCGTCAAATGCATAGTGAAAATAAAGCACAGGCAATGTCATTAAAGCCTTGGCGGCTAGAGAGCGGTTGGACTGGTCGCGAACTTCCGCGGATACGGCGACATTGCGCAACACCTGGTTGCAATCCATGGCGAGCCCGAATCGCAGATATCCGCCGATGCGGTCGCGCACGGTGACGGCGCCGGATTCAAGTCCGGCAACGGCCATCCGGCACTCCGGGGCATACGCGGAGCGATCATCCCATGACAGCGGGACAAACCGGTCCGTGGCATGCGCGTTTTGGACGCCCGGCGGCAGGATCATGCTCGATTCCCGTCCGTTGGGGGTCGGGCAGACGCGCAACAGGTTGACACGCCATCCATCGCCCGGCTGGGATTGCAATGACGCCATGGGGATGCCGGCCTCCAGGGACCATTGGTCGGCGCCCTGGTGCACGGCGGATGCTAACCCTGGGCATGGCCAGTTGCGGGGTGGGGCGGTTGCGCCGGCCACGGGGTTGTGGGCCAGATATTGACACCGGACTTTGCCGGATGCGTTGAAAAACAAATGGATATAGTCCTGGTTGAGTCCCGGCGCGCAGACAAAAAGTTCCAGCAAATCCTTGCCGTCCGGCGGGGACTGGTCGGGCGTCCAGGCATTGACGCCGATGTAAAGCGTCTTGGTGTCGTAAAGAAACCTGGCGCGCGTATCTGCGCGCGCGACGATGCCGTCAGCGGAAACCAACAGAAAACATTCCACCGGAGGCGCCTGTGACCAGGCCGGTTCGTTCATCCGTCCGTCCAGTTCGATGGATGCGCCGGCGGGCGCGACGCGAATGCCCTGCCGGTTGGACAGCCGTTCCATGATGGCGGGCGGAATGGAACCGCGGGCGGCAAGTTCGCCGAGTTCGGATTGCGTATCCAGGATTTGTTTTTCCAGAGCGGCCAGGTCAACCCGGTCGGCCATGTTGGCGCGCCAGTTGCCGGACCAGCGGCCCTGATCATCCCGGTCCAGCACGGGGTCTGGCGGGCGTTCTTTGATCAGGCGGTCCAGGCCGGACCGGGCTTCTCCCAGCAGATTGCCCGCCGCTTGAATGGCGGCCCGGGCCGCCCCGGCTTCCCGCTGCAACGCCAATTCCCGGGCCCGCACCACCTGCGCCCGGATGCGCGCCCGCCATTGGCTGGTGTGGTAGACCTCGCGCAGATTGACCAACCGCCGGAAGGCGAAATCGTCCATCCCCTGGCGATCGCCGTGCGCTGTGATTTTGGTCCAGGCCCGGTCCAGCGCCTGCGCACCGCGTTCCGCCATGGCCGCTTGCTCCTGCAGCCCGGCCGCGTCCTTGATGGCATCGATTCGATCGGGTGTAATCGGTTCGGAGACAGCGGCAAAGATTTCCGGAGCCAGGGCGGGGCCGAAGATGTTACGGATGATGCGCGGCAAGATGACCGCGTGCAGATCGCGCGTCGGCGCCGATTCGCCAAAGGGTGCGGCGCCGGGCGCGTTGGCATTCCATGAATACTCGCGCACCGCCAGGCTGTTGACCGGGACGAATTTATCGGCAAAGGTAAGGAAGATGAAATCGTCGTGATCATGATAAAACATTCCCGCCGACCTGGCGTATTCGGCCAGGAAGGAAGGGGATTGCAGCCCGAAAAAGATAAAAGCCGGGCGGCCATGGATGATCGCACGGAACTTTTCCATGGGCGCCGATTTAGTCTCGCGGACGCAGAACGAGACGTCGGGCGGAACCATTGCGTGCAAACGTTTCCAGAAGACCTCGTAGCGTTCCTTGTTAGCGCGGGCGAGTTCGCGGACGCCCGGGCCGGTCGCCCCGCCGGCGTATGGCTGGCGCAGGTACCACTCGCCGGTTTCCTCGTCCAGCACTTCCACCACGTAAGGGTAGATCGTGAAATGCAGGCGCATTTCCGGATGCAGGGCCTTGATGGCATCGTAATACTGGCGGTGAATATGCGCGGTCGCCGCGGCATAATCGTCGCCCCAGCGCTGCCGGTCCTGTTCCGGGCGGTCATTCCATTGCGCCGGGTTCTTTACTCCGCCCGCATCGCTGTCGTGGAAGCCGATGTCGGTAATCCCGTAATGCCCCATCAGGCGCGCCAGATTGCCGGCCGTTTCCCGGCGCACGCCGTCCATGCTCCAGGAACGAATCCAATCGGGGTAACGGCCCGGCGGCAAGGCGTCAGCTTTCAGTTCCGGATAAATTTCAGCTCGGCCCACGAAGGGGTTCACGGCGTAAACCAGGGCGCCGATCCCGCGTTCGCGGCCATAGGCGATGGCCTCGCGGATGACTTCACCGCCGTCGCCGCCGCGCGGTGTCATCCGGCGTCCCTGGAGGTGCCCCAGCGCATAGCTCATGGATGTGATTTTGCGCCGCAACATCCAATCGTGCAGCGACTGCATTGCGGCCAGATACCGGCCGCGCAAACCGGCGTCGGGCTGGGGATTATGCCGGAGGGCCGAGAAGAGCTCCGCGATCTCCGGAATGGCACTGCTGCCGGTGTAATCGCCGCCCATGGTCATATGGATGATATCCGGCCAGTCGCGCACGTCCGCCCCCCGCCAGACGATGTCGCCGCCGCGCTTTTGCATCAGCTCGGCAAAAGTTACACAGGCATAGAGCGCGCCGATTGCGTCGGCCCCGGCCAGGAAAACACCGGCGCCATCCGCGCGCGCGCGAATCACGTAGCCGCGCGGGCCGGGATGGTCCGGGCCGAGGTCAAGCGTCCCGTTGCGGACGGCTTCCTTGACGAGCGGGTTATCGCTTTGGCAGCCGATCAAAAGCGCCGCGCAATTCGCGGGGATTTGTCGCGTGGTCACAATTGGCAAAGGTTGGCCGTTTAATTCCTTGATGCGCCGGTTGATCCAATCGGCGCCGATTTCCGCCTGGCGGCAAGGGTTGGCGCCCAACGCCAGCACCATTTTATCGGGCGCAAGCGTCAGCGCCCGGTCGGTCAAAGTGATGGACTTGGGCATCGGCACTAGATCCAGCTCGGTCCAGGCGCGCGGATCGACGGCGGCGGCGAGAGTATCCGCAATTGCCGCCAAAACGGCAACGATCAGCATAACCGGCCAGCCGTTTTTCATTTTAATTTCAATTGAAAACATGGGTTGGCAATCCGCTACCGGCCTGTCGGCCCGGGGCCTCGAATTCCAGGCGGGTGATGGACCGCGGCGGCAGGAGGGCGCCGGCCGGCTCCTTGACCGGCGGGACATCCTCGCCGTTGCGGCAATCGGCGAAACGCAACACCGTGCCGCGCAGGTTGGCCAGGGGCGGCGGCAAAACCGGTTGGAGCGGTTCGTTCGAGTAGTTCAAAACAAACAAATAGTTCTTTGCGCCGGCCCGCACGCAGAGGGCATGCGCGGCCGGCGTCGCGCCGGACAGCATTGGCGCCTGGCAACGGACCGGCACGCATCCGCCGGGGAAGGCCGGACTGTAAAGGCGCATGACTTCCGCCGCGGAGCTTTCCTCGAAAAAGCCCTGCCGGTTTTGAAAAACGCTCATGCCGTTCAGCAGGTTGTAAAAATTCGAAAGCACCACATGCGCGCCCAGTTCGGCCTGCATTTGCAGCATGCCGGCGATGAAAAGGCAATGGGCCGCATCCATGGGCTCGCGCACGGAGTATGGTTCGCCATTGGCGGAAAGGCCATGGGCATGCAACCAGTAATTCCATTCGGTAAAGCCGATCTTGAGCGGCAACCCTCGCGCGGCGATGGCGGCGATGATTTCGAGCAAATCCCGGCGATTCTTTTCCACGCTCTCGGCGGCATTGCAGATCTGGTCTGCCACGTTGTCCTTCAACTGCCCCTTGTAATACTGGTAGGCCACCATGTCCATCAAGCCGCCGGCCTCGTCCAGCAGTTGCGCCCGCCAGGGATCCTTGTCCACGAACGAATAAATCCCGATGATTTTGCAATGCGGATAATTGGCCTTCAGCAGCGGAACGGTTTCGCGCAGCAATCCAAGGTAGTTATGAATGCCCATATGCGACATCGAGTGGCGCGCATACTGCTCGTTCCCGACCTGGAACAAGACCAGCGGCGGGTTGACCCCGGCTTGCCGGTAGTAGGCGCGGCAGAAATCGGCCAGGTCGGCGGCATCGGCAGGCGTCCCCTGGCCCAGCGGCAGGGTAAGCTGGGGCGTGCAATCAAGCTCACGGCACAAGTCGAGGAATTCGCGCAGCCCGAAATCATAAGCGATTTTGTTGTTGAATTGCGGATCCGGACATACCGGCCGGCGCGCCACCGGCCCGAGCCCTTTGCGCCAGTCGTAGACCGTGCTGACGCATCCGCCGGGAAAGCGCAAGGCGCCCATGTTCAAGGAGCGAAAAGCTTCCACCACCTGCTGCGATAAGAACTCGCCCTTGGGGCGCAGGTGGACCTGATCGAGATGCAGTTCGCCGTTTCCGGCCGCCGCCAGATGGAAGGTCGCCTGCGCGCAATCCGCCGGAATTTTCACCGATGTCTGGAAGATTTCCCAGCAGGGCGTGTCAACCATGATTTCCGCACTGGCCAGCGGCGGGGAGCGCATGGCTTCGGTTTTGACCGCAAACGACAACTTTACCGGCGCGTGCCGGGTTTTGGCCGCGACCTGGATTTCAAGTTCCTCGCCGGCAGCGACATGCAGTCCGCCCTGCTTGAGCGAGCAGGGCGGGGTCAACAATAGCGCTTCTCTGCCGGACCATCCCAATCCCGGCACCGACCGGCAATGCGACACGCTGCCGCCGTGCCAGCCTGCCGGCACGCCGAACAAATCCGCCGGCCCGAAAAATTTCGGATTGCGCAGCCGATCCGCCAGCATGCCGTCATGGCAGGCGCCGGTCATCTCCAGGTTGTAACCCTTCAGATGCCGGGAGACGGCATGGCTTTCGGCCAATCCATCGGGGAAATCAATGCTCAGGGATTGGGGATGCATGGTTTATTGCATGAACAGCCGGTCCATGGCCGGATCCATCGGCACGGCGCCATGGCCGGTGATTTCATACCCGGTTTCGATGCGCACGCCGTTGAATTCCGGGTGCCCGAAAAAGCTGATGTCCACGCAGACGGTCATGCCGGGCTGCAGCACGTCGTCGCTGTTGGGCCCGAAAAACGGCGCTTCGGCTTCCAGCAGGCCGATGGTATGGACAAACGGGCAGACCAGGTACCTGGTGAAACCGTGCTGCTTGAAATAGGCGCGCGCCGGCGCGTCAATTTCCCGGCCCACCATCCCGGGCTGCAATTGCGCGCGGGTCAGTTGAAAAGCCTTTTTCAGGTGATTGACACATTCCTGCTGGCGCGCGGTGTATTTCCCCGACACCGGCAGCACGTCGCCGGTCACGCCGGCGTAGCCCCGCACCTTGGGCGCCAGCCCGATCATGACCAGTTCGCCATCCGCCAGCGGCTTGGAACTGGCCGTCGGCACCACCGCGTTGGAGCGCACCCCGCTGCCCACGATTGCGCTGAAACCGAAACCGGTGGCGCCGCGGCTGCGCGCGGCGAATTCGCCGGCAGCGGCCACGGCAATCTCGGTCACGCCGGGCTTGACCGCCGCTTGCATGGCGGCGTAGGAGTGTCCGGCCAGTTGGAAGGCCGCGCGGATCTGCGCGCGTTCCCAGTCGGATTTCAGGTGGCGGAGCTTCAAAAAGTCGCCGGTAATGTCAACCAGTTCGCATCCCTGCAAGCCGGCCTTGATCTGGTCCAGGCAGTCGGCGGGCATGCGTCCGCCGCCGACCAGTCCGACGCGCTTGATTTTACCCAGTTGCCCGCGGAGTTCGGCGAATAAGGCGGGAAAATCCATGATGACGGCATTGGGATATTCCTCGTCCGGCACCATGAAGACCGGGAAGTTCCGGGTTTCCTTGATGGCGCTGTCCAGCTTGGCAAAGGGTTCGCTTTCCGGGCCGCCCAGGATCAGGGGGGCGCCGGCACGGGGGACCAGCACCGCCCCGCTTTCGAATTGCGGGCACCAGCCGGTCAGGTACCAGCCATTGCCGATGTTGAATTCATCGTAGTAAATCAGCGCGAAGTCCAGCGCATGCTGGTTGAGCAATGCGCGCACCGCGTCCAGCCTGCGATCCCGTTCCGCGTCCGTCAGATATGCCATGATAACCTCCTTTTTGTTTGATGCTTACAGATGGGGGCGGCGCTGCTCCCGGGACGGGCCGGCGCCCGAACTTTCCCGCACCGCCAGTTTCGGCAGCAGTTGGATGCGGCACATCGGCAATTGCGGATGGCGCTGCCTTTCCAAAACGTGTTCCGCGGCCAGCCGGCCGAGTTGCCGGTAATCCAGCGCGACCGTGGTCAGCGAGGGAATGGCATGGGCGCCGATCGGCAGCCCGTCGCATCCGGCCACCGCCACCTTGCCCGGCACGGCGATGCGGGCGTCATGCAACGCCCGCAGGACGCCCAGGGCCATTTCATCGTTGGTGAAGACGGCGTCGAATTGCACGCCTTGCGCAAAAGCCGCCGCGATTTCACGCCGGGCGCCGTCGGCGGTAAAGTCCGCCGTCCGGATCAGCGCGGGATCCACCCGGACGCCGCTTTGCTCCATGACTTCCCGGTAGCCGCGCTCGATGTCAATCGAGAAATAATGTTCGCACGGTCCCTTGATCAGTAAAATCCGGCCGCGTCCCTGCGCCTTCAAATGGTTGACGGCCAGGCGCGCCGCGGCCGCGTTGTCGAAGCTGATGGATTCGCATTGTTGTTCGGCGGCGGCATCGGCGTGCCGGTCGACCAGGATGGGGTGGGGGGCGAGGCTGATCAGGCTCTGCATGCGGTCGGTATGAAACCATCCGATGAGCATCAGAATCTGGGGCCGGGTGCGGCGCAGCGCCTCGCATAACAAAATGAAATTATCGTAGTCCGCGTCGCACATGCGGATCATGCAATCATACCCATGCCGGCGCAGGGTCAGTTCGATTTCGCCGAAGAGCTGGGTATGGTAGAGATTGCCGCCGCCGATGGCCGTGCCGACGATGATTTCGCACGCCGGGCCGGTCCGCCCGGCGCCGGGCGGGGTGCGGCGCGGCCGCCCCATCCGCGCATTGAACCGGTATCCCATCTTGACCGCCATATCCCGGATGCGGCGCTGGGTGGCCGTGGCGGTCGGTTCGGTGGCGCGCAAAGCGCGGCTGACGGTCATGGAGCTAACCCCGCAGGCCTGCGCCAAAAGCCGCATGGATGACACCGGCGCGGCGGACTGGCCTGGCGGTTGCTTTTTCATTTGCTCGAACTATAACATGGTTGATGTTATAGTCAAGCAAAAATCCGGGTTGACCGGCAAAAACGCAATGAAGTACGCGAAGGGGAAAATTCACCGCAAAGACAAAGAACCGCAGAAAGAAGTGTGTGAGTTTGTGAGTGCGTGAGAGTGGGAGGGATACGGGTGGCGCGTGTCGGGTGGCGGAGCGCGGTATTCGGTGTTCGGTGTTTGTAGTCCGTGCCTCTGCCCCTTTGTGCCTTTGCCCCTCTGCCCCTTTGCCCCTTTGCCCCTCTCCCCTTTGCCCCTCTCCCAAGGCCCGCCTAGTCGCCGGTTCCGTCCGGATGATAACGGCGCATGGCCCGGCGCATTTCGCGCACCGCGGCCTGCATCCCGATCAAGACGGCGCGCGCCACGATGCTGTGGCCGATATTCAAGGTGTCCAGATGCGGCACCCGCATGATGCCGTCCAGGTTATCCAGGTTGATGCCATGCCCGGCATTGACCTGCAATCCCAAACGATGCGCCAAAATCGCGCCTTGGATCAGTTTGTTCAATTCCGCCGCGCGCCGCCGGCCGCGGGCATCGCAATACGCGCCGGTGTGCAGTTCCACCACGGGCGCGCCCACGGCGACCGCCGCCCGGATTTGACGGGGAACGGGCGCAATAAACATGCTCACGCGAATGCCGGCCGCCATCAGCCGGGTGGTAGCGGCCCGGATGGATGAAATTTGACCGGCCACATCCAGCCCGCCTTCGGTCGTCAATTCCCGGCGTTTCTCCGGCACCAAACAGACTTCGTCCGGCTGGGCTTTCAGGGCGATTTCCACGATTTCCTGGCAGTTGGCCATCTCCAGGTTCAACGGCACTTTTATCCAGCGGCGCAACTCGAACACATCGGCATCCTGAATATGCCGGCGGTCTTCCCGCAAATGAATGGTAATGCCCTGGGCGCCGGCTTTTTCGCAAAGCCGGGCGGCGGCCAACGGGCTGGGATAGTTTACCCCGCGCGCCTGCCGCAAAGTTGCCACATGATCGATATTTACACCCAACCGCAATGCTTGCTTGCGCATTTCCTTTCGCTCCTTGATTGCCGGATGCCGGCGTGCCATTCAATCTATCGCACCACCAGGGCAATGACAAGGCGAAATATGCGCCAATGATTCTGGTTGATTAAAAGATTTCGCTTTGTTACAAAGAGCAAATTTCAAAACTCAACCCACACAAAATGGACCCATATGACTTCGACTAATCATAAAACAGCAGTTTCCTGGCAGGCGCGTTGGGTTTGGCTGCCGGATGCCCCAACCCAGGCTCAGACCACCATGCAGTTCCGCAAAGGGTTCGACTGGCAGCCGGCCGGGCCGGCGCGGCTGCTGATTTCCGCCAGTCACATTTACCGGGTTTATTTGAACGGCACACTGGTCGGCCGCGGGCCGGACCGCGCCGATCCGCGTTGGCCTTATTACGATGTTTATGACATTGCCGCGCTTTTGCGGAGCGGCAAAAATGTCTTGTGCGGTCTGGCGCATCATTTCCAGCCGCAGCCCGGCATCCGCTCATGGTGCTTGTACGCCGGCGCACCCGGGTTCCTGGCCCAGGTGGAGTCGGGGGGGCAGGTGCTGGCCGCCACGGATGACCATTGGCGGGTGCGCGCGGCACCCGGCTGGCGGCCGTGCGCGATCTCCATCAACCGGTTTCGCGCCAGCCGCCACGAATTTGATTGTTCCGGCTACCAGGACTTGCAGGCAGCGCTGGCGGGCGATTATGACGATACCGGCTGGCCGATGGCGGCGGCGGCGGAATGCGCGCCGGCCGGCCCTTGGCCAAAACCCCTGCCGGCGGAAATCCCGCCCCTGCAACCGGAGTTGCACACGCCCTGCAATGTCGGCATTACTCAACCGCATCTGGACGCCATCGCCGGCTGGCGGGAATTGCGCGGCCGGCCGGAAGCCATCCCCATGCAGATCAATCCGACGCCGGAAGGAGTCTGGATCACCCTCGACTACGGCCGCCCCCTGGGCGGATTTCCCGTGCTGAAGCTGGCGGCGGAAGGCCGGGGCACGCTGGACTTGTATTGCGGCGAAGGCGACACCTGGCTGTTAACCGACCGGCTGCTGCTGGCGCCGACCGGGCCGGTGGATTATATGCCCCTGGACTGGCGGGGGGGACAGCGCCTGGGATTGCATTTCCGCGAGTTGACCGCGCCGGTGCGCGTGCAGCGCGCGGAGTTCATGGAAATGGTTTACCCGTTCGAAACGCGCGGGGCATTCCGCTGCGCGGACGACAACCTGACCAAAATCTGGCGCGTCTGCCGGGAAACGGCCTGGGCCGGGATCAAGGATCATCCGGTGGATTGCCTGAACCGCGAGCAGGCGCTCTGGCTGGCGGATATCACCGTGCATAATCGCGCATTGGCGGCATGTTTTGGCGATATCCGCCCGACCGTCAAGGCCATGCGCCAGGCTTTACGCGGCATGAACGCGGCCGGGATTGTTCCGGTGCCGGGGCCGTCCGGACTGGGCTACCTGCTGGATGGCCCGACCTTGAACTGGTCGGAAATGACCTTGACGATTGCCATCACTCTGGCGGATGTCTGCCGGTTCAATCCCGACCGCGATCTGCTGGCATGGGCTTGGCCGCGTTTGCAAAAAATCATGGCGCATTTCCAGCAGTATGTCGACGCCCGCGGCTTGCTGGATAACAAGCGGCCCGGACTCCCGGAATTGAAATGTTTTGGCGGGTGGAACCCGATGTTGAAGTCCGGCGTCACCTGCGCTTTCAATGGCGAGTATGTCATCGCCTTGCGCGCAGCCGCGGAATTGGCCCGCGCCGCCGGCGCTGCGGATCAGGCATTGGATTGGTCCGCCCAAGCCCAACGTTCTGTTTTGGCCATGCAGACGGCGTTCTGGGACAATCAGCGCCATTTATTCAGCGATGGCGAAACGGAGGGGCAGCGTCTGACACAGTTTTCACCGACGGCCAACGCCTGGGCCGCGCTGGCCGGCGCGCTTTTACCGGAACAGGCCGGCGCCTGGGCTGAAGCATTGCGCACGGCGGCCGACCTCATGCCGTCGCAAACGCCATTTGACGCCACCTTGCTGCTGGAGGCTTATTTGCGGTATGATTTGGATTTGCATGCAAGGAAATTGCTCGATGATTACTGGGGGGCTATGGTCCGGGAGGGCCACGCGACCCTCCCGGAATTCTGGCATACCGGCTACCGCGGCGGCCTGCAATTTCGCGCCACGTCGTCTTCATTGTGCCATCCGTTCGGCGCCGGCCCCGCTTTCCTGGAATTGGAGTATATTTTGGGCCTTCAACCGCTGGCAGCCGGCTGGCGCCAGGCGCGGATTCGACCGCATGCCTTGGGCCTGACCTGGGCGCAAGGACGGATCCCCACGCCTCTGGGCGAAGTGGAAATTGCATGGGAAAAATCCGATGCGCGCTGGGAAATGGAAATCCGGCTGCCGGCCGGCCTGACGGCGGAGGTCGTCCTGCCGCTGCTGTCCTGGGGCCGGGAACGGCTGCTGGTCAACCGCCGCGAGGTTTGGCGGACCGACCCCCGCCCGGAATACCAGGCGCAACTGGACCGTAAATTCACCGCCAGCGGACCGCGCGAAGTCCGGACCAGCCTGGATCAGCCGGGCAGATATTCATTGGTGCTGGAGTCAATCTGATTTGACAAAACAGGTCAACATGGCTATATTGGCGTTATGAATAAAGCCAACATTTCATACACGCGCAATCATCTAAGCGAAATACTGGCCCGCGTAAAAGAGGGGGAGAGTATTTTGATTTTAGATCGCACGCAGCCAGTGGCCCGATTGGAACCGGCAACGGCATCGCCCCGTGGCGAAGCGGATGGGATTGCGGACCTGGTGCGACGTGGCTTGGTGAAGCCCGCGCGTGAGCGAATAAATTCCAAAGCATTGGGAGCCATGCCGCTGCCATCCATCCATGGATCAGGTGATATTCTTAATGCGCTCATGGCCGACCGGGAGAATGGCCGATGAAATATTGGGACGCCTCCGGGGTGGTGCCGTTGCTTGTACGGCAAGCGCGTACTCCGGATATGCAACTTCTGCTTGAACAGGATCCAGTGATTGTAACATGGTGGGGAACATATTTGGAATGCTATTCGGCGCTTATGCGTCTGCTGCGAGAAGGCCACCTTGATATGGATGATGTGCGCCATGCGGCGCGGCGTCTATGCAAACTGCGGGACGGATGGAATGAGATTCAGCCTGGCGAAGCCTGTCGGCGCACAGCCGAACGTATGTTGCGTGTGCATCCATTGCGGGCAGCGGATGCGCTGCAGTTGGCCGCGGCGCTTATTGCTGCCGATCATAATCCGGGGCGGATGGACTTGGTATGCCTGGATCAGCGTTTAATCACTGCCGGACGCATGGAGGGCTTTGTACTGGCGGGCGAGATGCGAGATGCTTAAGTATTTGATGGAAGACTTGCATGCAGAAACAACAAGACCTGATCGTTTATCGCGACGCAAACTTTTACAGCACCTTCCCGGCGCTGGCCCGCGGGGCTGATGAAACAATTCTTTGCGGATTCCGCCGCGCGCCCATGCCGGTGGAAGGCCATCTGCATTCGCGATCCCGCACGGTATTTGTGCGCAGTCGGGATGAAGGCCAGACCTGGACGGCGGCGCCGGAGTTGATCTGCGACGAGGATGAACTCGGTCAGCAGGACCCGCAGTTGTCCGCCCTGTCCGATGGCACGCTGCTGGCGAATTTCTTCCGCTGGGATGCCCATCCGCTCCGGGAAAGGGAACAGTTGTCCGGCGATCTCATGCATGAATCCCAAGGCTGCCTGTGGACCAACCGCGGCGTGGCCACCGTCCGCAGCCATGACCATGGCGGCCATTGGGAGGACTTCCGGCGCATTCCGCGGGAACCGGGCTGGCAAACCGCCGGCGCTTGCCGCGCCCCGGTGCTCGAAATGCCGGATGGCACCTTGCGCATGGCGTGTTATGGGCGGCGGCGCGCGGCGGTCCCGCTGTCCACGGCCTATCTCCTGCAATCCGCCGACCAGGGGCGGCACTGGGAATTTCTGGCCAGCATTGCGGAAGGGGATGCCAGCATGGATGAGCCCTGCCTGGTCCTGACCGCCGGCGGCCGGCTGCTGAGTTTTATCCGTTGCACCAAGGACGGCTGGCTGCGATATTGTTACAGCGATGACGGCGGGCGCACATGGAGCAGGCCGCAGACGACGGGAGTCTGGGGGTACCCGGCGTCATTGCTGCGGCTGCGCGACCGCCGCCTGCTGCTGGCCTGCGGTTACCGCCGGGAGCCGATGGGGGTGCGGGCGCGCTTGCTGAATGAGCGCGGCGACGACTTTAACACGGCGCCGGAACTGGTGGTGCGGGACGACGCCTGCACCAAGGATGCCGGTTATCCCTGCATGACGCAACTGCGGAACGGCAATATTCTGCTGGCTTATTATATCGGCCTGGCCGATGCGCCCGCCGTGAGGTTCATCGGCGCCTCGGTGCTGGCGCCGGATGCCTAACGATTTTTCCGCGGACGCCGCCCGCAAATGAAATGGGGGCGGCCGGTATAATCGTTGCCCGTTTCAATCTCATCAAAGCCGGCCGCTTGCAGACATTGCCGCAATTGCGGCAGGCGGGCCGGGGCGAATTCCAGGAACAGGCTGCCGCCCGGTTTCAATGCCCGGGCCGCCTGCGGCACAAGGCGGGCGGCGGTCCGCATGCCGTCATCACCCGCCAGCAAGGCCAAAGCCGGTTCGAATTCGCGGATGTGGCGGGGCAGCTTTTGCCATTCGGCCGTCGTCACATAGGGCGGGTTGGAGATGAGCATGTCCAACGAACGGTCCGGCCAGGCCGCCAGCAGATCGTTTTGCATAAAACTTATCCGGCCGGCGACGTCCAGGCGCGCGGCATTTTCCCGGGCCAGTTCCAGGGCGTCCGGGCTGATGTCCAGCCCCTGGCACCGGGCATCCGGGCGTTCCAGCGCAATGGTGATGATGATGCAGCCGCTGCCGGCGCCCACTTCCGCCACCGCCGGCGCGGGGGCGTTGCGCATCAGCGGCGCATTTAAAAACCATTCCACAAACAATTCGGTTTCCGGCCGTGGGATGAGCGCGCGCCGGTCGCACTTGAAATCGCGGCCCAGAAATTCGACCGTGCCGACAAGGTATTGCCAGGGCAGCCCCTTTGCCAGGCGGGCCAGGTCGGCGCGCAATGCCGGCAATCTCTCCGGGGGGATGCCGTCCGCGTAATGCAGGGGCAATTCCAGGCGCGGGCAATGCAGGGCGCGGCTGACTAGCAACTCCGCCAGCAGCCGGCATTCCTCCGGGTGAAATTTCCGCAGGGCGTCCGCGGCGGTATGGATGAATGCGCCCGCGTTGACGGTGGTTACAGGCATGGGCATCAAGCGTCCAGCAAGCGGTTTAAATCCGCGCCGGCCTGCAGGCGCTGGGCCAGGCGGTCCTCCTGCAGCGCCTGCAGCACCGCGGCGATTTCGCCTTCCAGCACGCGTGTCAGATTGTGCGCGGTGTAATTGATGCGGTGATCCGTGACGCGATTTTGCGGATAATTGTACGTGCGGATGCGTTCGCTGCGTTCGCCGGTGCCGATCTGGGAGCGCCGCTCATCGCCGATCTGGCGGACGTTTTGCGCGCGCTGCATGGCCAGCAAATGCGAGCGCAGCACGCGCATGGCCTTGGCGCGGTTCTTGTGTTGGGACCGTTCCTCCTGGCTGGCAACCACGATGCCGGAGGGCAGATGCGTGATACGGACGGCGGAATCGGTTTTGTTGACATGCTGGCCGCCGGCGCCGGAGGCGCGGTAAACGTCAATTTTCAAGTCGTCCGGCTTGATCTCGATCTCGTCCACGTCGTCGGCTTCCGGCAGGACGGCCACGGTGACCGTGGAGGTGTGGATGCGGCCGCAGGCCTCGGTGACGGGCACCCGTTGCACCCGATGGGTGCCGGCCTCGAACTGCAAGGCGCGGTAAACGTTTTCGCCCTGCAGCGCAAACACCACTTCCTTGTAACCGCCCGTCTCGGAGGGGCTGGCATCCATCAACTCCACCCGCCAGCCCTGGTTTTCCGCGTAGCGGGTGTACATGCGCAGCAGGTCGCCGGCAAACAACGCCGCCTCCTGCCCGCCCGCCCCGGCGCGGATTTCCATGATGGTGTTGCGGCTGTCCGTCGGGTCGGGCGGGATGAGTTCCAGGAACAACTGGCGCTCCAGTTCGGGCAGCTTCGTCTCGATTGCCGACAATTCCGCCCGGGCCATTTCCTGCAACTCGGGGTCGGTGCGCTTGTCCTCCGCCAACTGTTGATTATCAACGCGCGCCTGGCGCATTTGCAACAGGATGTCGGTTTTTTCGGCGATTTTTTTCAGACGGGCATGGGCTTTGATCAGATCCCGGAACAGCGCCTGGTTGGCCACCACCGCCGGGTTGGTCATGCGCTGTTCCCGCTCGTCGAGGCGCCGCCGGACATCCGCCAGAAACGCCTGATCGATATGAACGTTGACCATCGGGGACCTTGCGAAAAAAACAGCCGGAAAGAACGCCCGCAAAACCCGATCCGGCCGGAAAGCGCGGGAACATGCCGCGGCTGCGCCGCGTCCGGCAAGGACTGCGCGCGCGGGCCGGGCGGCCGGCGCGCATGCGCCTCTCGCCGGATAACGGCGCCAGGCGTGGCCGGCGGCAGCGCCGCGGGCTTACTTGATCTTGTATTTCTTGCGGAATTGTTCGATGCGCCCAGCGGCATCCATCAGCTTGGACGTGCCGGTGTAAAACGGATGGCAGGCCGCGCAGGTGTTGGTCTTCATGTCCTGGGCGGTGGAACGCGTCTTGATCACATTCCCGCAAATGCAGGTGATGGTGGCGTCTTCATATTTCGGGTGAATATCTTTTTTCATGCGGCGCTTCTCCTGACAGCGATGCGGCCGGCCTTCCGCGGGAGCGGGCCCAGGCCGCGCTAGTAAAACCCGTAATCTAATGGATGGCGGGACGGAATTCAATAAAAATATTCACTTG